>JAFSKV010000072.1 GCA_017448795.1 Synergistaceae bacterium
CCCGTCGCAAGAATTACTGCCTTCGCGTTGACGGTGATCTTCGCTCCCTTGCTCTCTGCCTCGATGCCTGAGACTTTGCCGTCCTTGTCGGTCATTATGGATTTCGCCGTCGTCTCCATGAGCATTGTGATGTTCTTGCGGGACTTGCACGCCGCCTCAAGTCTCGGAATCATGTAGCCTCCCACTGATACAACCTTCTTCTGCTCGTTCAGCGGCCTGTGAATGCGTTTGACCGATGCCGCCCCCGCCGCGCCTACAGATGACAGGTCAATGTTTATCGTCTTGAGCCACGCTATAGCGTCCGCTGTGTTGTCGGCAAGAGTCTTCACGAGCGTGGGGTCATTGATTCCGTGTCCGCCTATCATGGTGTCCAGCTGCATCAGTTCCGAGCGGTCAAAGTATCCTTCCGGCTTTGCTTTGTACGCGTCCCATTCGGTTTTGACTTTCCCGGCAAGCTCAGTGATTACGGGATGGCCTGACCACTTTTCGGCGGCTGTCTTCAGCGTCTTCTCGACTCCGGCTTCCTCGGTGAACTTGTTGCTGTTCTGCTCCGGTGTATGCGCGGCGTTCATTCCTCCCGAAGCACGCACAGAGTTACCGCCCGTCATGGCCTGCTTCTCGATGAGGACGACCTTCTTCCCAGCGTCGGCGGCGGTAATCGCGGCAATCATCCCAGCACCGCCCGCGCCAACTATCACTATGTCGGTGTCATAAGTTTTGTCCTCGACCTTTGCTGTTGACGCTCCCTTGAAGTCTTCAGGGTTGGCTCCCGCGGCTTTGATGGCTTTCTCGGCGGCCTTGAGGATTCCTGTTGACGAAACTGTAGCACCTGTTACGCCGTCGACGTTGATGGTGTTGCCTGCGACCATCTCGCCGGGCATCTTCTCAACTGCTACAGAGCCTATGCCGGGGGTTTCCTTGGGACCTTCTGCCTTAACGTCCGCGATCTTGCCGTCCTTGAGGGTTACGGTTACGGTGATGGCTCCCGGTCCTCCGAAGCCGTCTGCTGTGGCTGTCCCCATGACTGACGAGCCGCGGTTCTGCTGGGTGATGACCATAATGACGATTATCACTATGGCTGAGACAAGCGCAAATACTTTTTTCTTCATGATAGTATTGCTCCTCCTGAATAATTTTGTGTGGATGAAACTAGTATATAACATGTTGAGCTATAATCACTGAAATTTTTTCACTCACAAGGGGGAATCACTTTGCGCAGAAAATTTCTTCTAACACTCTTCATCATACTCACAATCCCGGCATTATCATTCTCTGAGGAGACACAGGAACTTGCCGCCGACTACGTTACCCGCATACAGGACGAAATCAGCGCGGACATCTCACGGCTTCGCACATCTCTTGAGACCGAGCTAGACGGAATCAATCTCACAAGCTCCGACATTGCCGCCCGGATTCAGGAACTCGAACGCCTCACTTCCAGAGCCTCCGAGGACATGGCCGCGTGGGAATATACCCCGGAACAGTCCCAGCTTCACACCCACATTCTCGCCGAACTCATCACAGCGTACTCCGCTTACAGCTCACTCATTCAGTCCCAAGCGTCCCAGCCCACAGCGTCAGACGACGTATCATCGCTAGGCAGCATCGCATCACCCGACATCAACGACAGCGACTCTCTCAGGCAGGAAATCGCGAAGGTATCACGCGGGCTTGACGTTCAAGTGTTCTACCTACAGTCCAAAATCAGCAAGCTACGTCTAGACCTTGCGGAAGCATCATCACTGCGTAAACAGCTCAAGTCAGCAGAAGAAGGAGGTGAAGCCCTCGAACTCCCTCACACTCACATTCTGAGTCTTGAGAACGCTCGGATTAACGTTGCTTTGACCCGGCTACAGGTTCGTGCGCAGAAAGCCGCTTTCGACTCCAACGTCAGGGCTATTCTCAGATTCAGGAGACAGCTTGCGGACATGCAGGGCAAGATTTCTTTCACGAAGGAAATTCTAGACAAGAACATTGAGGCATTGCAGGCGAAAATCAACGAGCTGACGGAGGAAATGAATAACGCAAGAAAGGCTCTTAACTCGGCAAATTCCGCCCTCAAACGCGCAAGGGCTTCACTGACTTCCGCAGACGCAAACGCAGTAACAGCATCATCATCCACGTACACGGCAAGAAGCGCAAGAGTCAGCTACTGGGAGTACATGGCGGCCATGATAAACGAGGAAATTTCCATGACACGGGAGACACAGGAAGTATGGCGGAAAAGGTACAAGCTCTTCCACGATGAAGCATCCGGCGAGGAAATCTGGAAATTCCGCGAGGAAGCAGGCACAAGGCAGCAGGAGTTGCAGAAACAGTTGGACAGCATAAGGGCGATGGAGAATGTTGTGTTCCGGGAAATTGACACGGCTCAGTCTCAGGCAAACGCTGAAGGAGTCTCTGGGCTTGTCCAGCAGAACCTGATGCAGGCGGCGGAAAACAGGCGGCGTATTGTGTCAGAAGTCTTCAACCGCTACGAGACCATGATACCCCGCGCAATGTTCTACCAGCAGAGACTCTACACTGAGGCAAACGACAACCTCGGCGCAATTCGTCTGGCCGAAAAAGTAAGCTCGTTCAGCAAAGAAACCGTGATGGGATTCCTGAACACCGAATTGTGGCAGGGCGAGGGATATTCCGTAACAGTCAGCAAACTCACAATAGCGGTCGCCGTGTTACTGTCGAGCTTCTTCCTCAGCTCATGGGGCAGCAAGTGGATCAAGCGCAGGATCATGAAGCGTGCCAAAGCCAGCATAACCGCCGCAAACGCAATCCAGCGCATAACGTTCTACATATTGTGGGTAGCCTTCGCGTTGATTGCCCTGAACATTGTGCAGATACCGCTTACGGCCTTCGCTTTCATGGGCGGTGCTATGGCGGTCGGTCTGGGCTTCGGTATGCAGAACATCTTCAACAACCTCATATCCGGCTTCATCGTGATATTCTCGCGTCCCTTCAAGGTGAATGACATTGTCGAGGTTGCCGGGACTCAGGGTGTCGTTGAGGATATTGGCTCACGTTCCACAACGATAAAGACGTGGGACGGACTCGATGTTGTTCTGCCCAACCGCTACTTCCTGGAAAATTCCGTAACCAACTGGACAGGTACAGACCTCAGAAAGCGCGAAATCCTCAAGGTCAGTGTGTCATATGACTCTGATACGAGGCAGGTCGAAAAGTTGTTGCTTGATATTGTCAGCGGTCATTCCAGCGTCCTGAAGAGTCCTGCTCCGTTCGTGATCTTCAAGAATTTCGGGGATGACGGACTAGAGTTCGAGATATATTACTGGTTCGAGCTTCGGAAAGGTTCGGGGGCGAAAATCTCCAGCGACATGAGGCATCATATATCATCAGTCTTCAAGCGCGAGGGAATCGAGATACCATATCCGCAGAGAGTCATCCACATGGCCGGGAGTCCAGCCGGGAATGAGTCAGAAGGCGGCAATGATGACGGGGAAAAATGACCGGGCATGATGTGATTGAATGAGGCGTAAATCTTTCAGCATGGTAAAATATTCGGACAATCCATAAACATTATCAGGAGGCAATATCGGCATGAGGAAAATATTTTCACTCGCAGTAATCCTCGCTTTTGCTCTCAGCGTACCTGCACTTGCGGCTTCATCCGGCGGAATGCCACTGAGCGGCCCTTACCCGGACGGTTCGCGTCTCACGTTTGCTACAGGCGGTGAACAGGGCGAGTATTACGCTTTCGGCTCTGCGCTTGCGGAAATGGTCAGCAGGAAGACAGCCACACAAGTCCACATCGTAGCATCATCCGGCGCAATGAAGAACGTTGAGGCACTCTACAGGAACAACGCAAAGCTGGCGTTCATTCAGTCAGACGTAGGATTTTACGCCACACGCGGGACGAGGCTCTTCAGCACAAAGATGGACAACTTCTCGACGGTAGCAGTGCTTTACCCTGAACCCGTCCAGATAGTAACGCTCAACCCGGAAATCACTCACGTAGAGCATCTCAGGGGCAAGACCGTATCAGTAGGGCAGGAAGGCTCAGGGACATACTTCAACGCCGTCGACATCCTCGAAGCTTACGGAATGGACATCAACACGGACATCAACCCTGTGTACGAGTCATTCGGCGACTCTGTGGAAGCCCTCAAGGCAGGCAAGATTGACGCGGCAATAATCGTTGCAGGGACTCCAACTCCAGCGGTGAGCGAGCTTGCGAGAGCCGGGAAAATCTTCATCGTCAGCCTTGACGACAAGCACATAATGGATCTCATCGCCAAGCATCCCTACTATGGCAAAGTCGAGATTGCCCGCTCAACATACAGCACAGACGAGAACGACGTTACCGTTGCGGTTCACTCGGTTGTCGTGGCGCGCGACGATGTGAAGATGGAGGACGTGTACAACTTCATGTACGGCGTGTTCGAGAACGCAGACGGCCTCGCGAAGGAGAATGCCCGCGCAAGCTATCTCACGCTGAAATCGGCCGCGTCATATCCGGCAGTCCCCTATCATCCCGGAGCGGTGAAGTATCTCGGCGAAAAGGGAATACTCGTGTCAGGCAAGAAATAAATACATAGGAGGAATCACAATGAGGAAAGTTTTTGCGGCGGTATTACTGGCTGTTATGTTTGCGGCTTGCGCGTTTGCTGACGGGATGCCCGGCGGAACAAAGTTAGTGTTCACGACAGGCGGAGCGCAGGGGACGTACTACGGTTTCGGCGGAGTCCTCGCGGGGAAAGTCGGCGAGAAGACATCAACCACAATCACGGCCATCACATCAGGCGGCTCAAAGGCGAACATTGAGGCAATGGATGACGGGGACGCGCAGTTAGGGTTTGTTCAGTCAGACGTTGGGGCATACGCTTACAGAGGGACGAGGCTCTTCGAGGAGAAATTCACGAACTTCTCAACTGTGGCGAATCTCTACCTTGAGCAGGTGCAGATAGTAACGCTTGACCCTACAATCAGGACAGTTGCCGACCTCAAGGGAAAGAACGTATCAGTGGGCGCGGCAGGCTCAGGAGTGTACTTCAACGCGGTTGACGTTCTGGAAGTTTACGGCCTCGACATCGAGAAGGACATTCACCCGACGTACCAGTCATTCGGCGACTCAGTTGAGGCGTTGCAGGACGGGAAGATTGACGCGGCATTCATCGTGGCTGGAGCTCCCACGACGGCGGTAACATCGCTTGCGGCAACTAGGAAGGTCTACCTTGTCGGCTTTGACGATGAGCATGTTCTTATGCTTGTGGCGAAATCCCCCTATTACTCCGTACACAAGTTCAGCAAAGAGGTCAAGGAAGCCTACAAGTTCAACCGCGAGGACGAGGACGACGATGTTACTACGGTTGCGGTCGGGGCGGTAGTGATTGCGCGTGATGACGTGTCAGAGGCTGACGTGTACAACTTCCTGACGGGGGTATTCGACAACAAGGACGAGATCACGAAGGCTCATGCCAAGGGCGCGGAGCTTGACCTGAAATTCGCCGCGTCATACACAGCAGTGCCCTACCACAAAGGCGCGGTAAAGTATTTCGGCGAGAAGGACATCAAGGTTTCGGGCAAATAGTTTTCCGAAGCGACAAGAGATTTCGGGGCGGCTGTGATTCAGTTCATGGCCGCTCATATTTTAGGGAGGGATAATTCATGAGTGATGACATAACACGTGAAGACATTGCGCAAATGGAAGCTGATGTTGACGCTGTGATGAAGAAGTATGACCGTGAGTCCAACGTCAGAATTTGGGAAGGGACTCCGGCGGTGATAGTGCGTTGGCTGTCGGCCCTGTTCTCGGTCTACTGCATCTACGTAACGCTGTTCAGCACGGCCATGCCAGAAGTGAGGCTGAATGTGTTTCTCGGCCTGATACTGATACTCGGCTACCTTCACTACCCAATCAGGAAGGCTTCCGGCGAAATCAAACCCGGCCTGCCTGACTCGGTCTCAATCCCGCTGACGTTAGACACGACTCCCCGCGTCAACAGCATACCATTCTACGACATAATACTAATGCTTGCGGGAGCGGTGCCGTTCTTCTACTTTGCGTACAACGCCGAGAGCATCATAAAGCTGGCACTCCGTGTAACCAGTCCCCGCAACCCGAACTATCACATGATGGTAACGCTTGCTGTGCTGGCTATCCTGTCGGCAATGGAACTGTGCAGGCGGTGCGTTGGGATTCCGATACTGTGCGTTGTGGGCGCGCTGATGTTCTATGCGTTCTCGACCGTGAGATTCGGGAAGGTCATCTACGATCTGTTCTACTCGACAGGGGACGGACTCAGAAGCACCCCGATTGAGGTCTGCGCAAAATATATCGTGGTGTTCATCATCTTCGGGGCATTCCTGGAACGTACTGGAATATCAACCTTCTTCATCAACCTCGCCAACGCCATAGCAGGAGCAAGTGCTGGAGGCCCGGCAAAAGTCGCGGTAATCTCGTCAGCCCTCTGCGGAATGGTCTCCGGGTCGTCAGTCGGCAACACAGTAACAACAGGCAGCGTTACGATTCCGATGATGAAGCGGACGGGTTACAAGCCGGAATTTGCCGGGGCAGTCGAGGCCGCCGCGTCAACGGGAGGGCAGATAATGCCGCCGATAATGGGGGCAGCCGCGTTCCTCATGGCCGAATACATGGGGATACCGTACTCGCAGGTAGCACTGAAGGCAATTCTCCCGGCGGTGCTTTACTTCACGGGAATATATATCGCAGTCCACCTTGAGGCAAAGAAGCTCGGTCTCAAAGGCATACCCAAGAGTGAGCTTCCCCGGCTCATGTCGCTTCTCCCGAAAATCTACCTTCTGCTGCCGCTGGTGATACTCGTTGTTATGGTGTCGATGAACATTTACACTATGCAGTTCTCGGCGGCCATAGCGATTGGGTTTGCGATTTTTGTCGGACTCCTCAACAAGGACGAGCGCATTACCCCCCGCAAGATCATTGACGCTCTGGAGGCAGGCGGGCGCGGGACGATAACGGTTGCTGTCGCGTGCGCAATGGCGGGGCTTGTGGCCGGGTGCATAACGTCAACAGGACTCGCGAGCGAACTCATCACAATGGTGGTGAACGTCTCAGGCGGCCATGCGTTCATTGCTCTGGTGCTTACGATGATGTGCTGTGTCATTCTGGGAATGGGAGTGCCTACGACGGCGAACTACTGCATAATGGCGGCGACGTGCGCACCAATACTGATGGCTCCGGCAATAGGCATCGAGAAAATCTGCGCTCACTTCTTCGTGTTCTACTTCGGGATTGTCGCGGACATAACTCCTCCTGTTGCGCTTGCGGCTTACGCAGGGTCGGCAATCGCAAAAGCCCCCCCGATGAGGACGGCCTTCAACGCTACGAAGCTGGCAATTGGGGCGTTCATTGTGCCGTACATATTCGCGTTCACTCCGGCCATGCTGTTCGAGAATGTGCAGCCTATAGTCGAGATTGCCGGGGCAGGTCCTGTGCTGACGAATGTACTTGTTGCGCTGGAGATTGCGCTGATTTGCGGGACGGCTCTTCTTGGGATTTTCGGGGTTGCGGCGGCTCTGAACGGTTACCTGTACACGCCGATGAACATAATCCTGCGTGTGATGATCTGCGCGGGTGGACTGAGCATGTTAGTGCCGGGAATCGTGAGCGACCTTGTGGGGTTGATGCTTGTGGGCTTCGTGTTCACGGTGCAGTACATGAAGGGGCGGGCGAGTCCTGCGGCGTGAGAATTGAGTCCCCTGTCTGAGAATGGCGGGGGATTTTTTGTGCCTATGACTCAGGATTTGAGGACGTACTGATGAAGCTCTTGTGTGTCAGGAAGGTATATTATCATGAGGATTTCGGGCATGTCGCAGGCTCTCATGATTTCGCGGGCGTATTCGACATCGGGAGGTGAGAGCTTGCGGCCTCCTTTCGGGTGCGAGTGGACGAAACCGATGAACTCGATACCATCCTCTGCCCACTCAGCTATGACTCTGTTGAGGGAGTCGACATCTGGGGTGTAGGTGTTGCGTTCTGTCCTACCTGTGCTGTCGAAGTGGAATGCAGTTACGGTGTAAGGGTCATTGATACTGACTCCGAGAATGCCACCCGTTTCGGGAAGGGACAATGTGAGCTTAATCTTACTGGCTACTGTCTCTTGTGTCTGATACATTATGGTCATACATTACACAGAAAAAGCTATCTTCCTCAATGTTAAAATGCACAAAGAGGCATATCATACAATCAGGCTTGTGAAAACGGCAATGTTTCTGCGCTTCTTCTACTGCTTCATAGATAGACATAATACACCTCCTGCAAATTAAGAATGCCCTCCTGATGTCTCATATGTCAAACACATCGAAACAATTATATAACCTCTAGCTTGCGAGCCTCAATTTGACTTCTTGATTCATTTTCATCACAGAAAACTTCCCATGCAAATAAATTTTTACTGTGAACTACTATTAGTAGCATACTCGGTAAATTATTGTGAAGCATAATTTTTTTTGCCATGTCGACATCAGAATTGGATAAATCAGAATTTCCATGTATTGGATGACTGTGAACCATGCCTCTAAAATGACAACCAAGTTTCGCCCATGTGCAATTTACTTGCTGATTAATAGCCTCGATGCTTGGCTTATAACTTGCCTGACCTGTACCTGCTTCCGTGTCAAAATAGAAATCCACGATAATACCTTCATCAGAACAAGCTATAACACCTCCGCTTTCAGGTTTATATTCACCTACAGAGTTCAAAATTTTATTGCGGGCTTCTTCAGTTATGGCTTGTGTAATCATAGTTCATAGAAACGTGATAAAAGGATCAGTCGCGTTGTGCCACGACCAATCCTTAATTATCGTTGTTACGCATTGGAACGCTTATAGCGTGGGCACTTTGTGTCGCTCGATGAAACATCTGTTTTGTGGAAACTGCAATAACCGCTGTCGTAATATATGCAATTTCCGCATTCTTCGTAGCAAAATTCACCAGAAGGCATATCAAAGACCGCCTTTTTCTTATTCTGAGACATTCTTATTCCCCCCTTCCATTCTCAGAAAACGTTGCGCCAAATAGCCCCCCTCATGAAGAAACCACCCGGCGCCAATCCGAAGCACACAACTAACACTCACCCGCCCGCACTGTGTTATAATAGCTACAGGACAAGAGATGATGAAAGAGTTTACACTCAATTAGTCGAGTGCTTATGTTACAACTTAGCGAGACACATTATAGCACAAGATTTCTTGTCCTTGTTTTTTATGTCCTCATTCCCGCAAGCCCGACACAAAATTTCCCCAGCCCAGCAAAAATAAACCCCCCGGCACTCAACCAGGGGCATCATTCTCACTCTCTCACTCGAACATCGCGCTTATCGGCTCCTCCTCATGCACCCTCTTTATCGCCTCAGCAAACGCAGGCGCAATCGACAGCTGTAACACCTTCCCTGTCCTCTTCTCCTCCGTCAGCGGAATCGTGTCAGAGAACACAAGCCGCTCAATCGCAGACTTACCGATGTTATCCATCGCATTCCCCGACAAGACAGCATGAGTCGCGCACGCGAACACCCTCTTGCACCCGCGCTCAATCAGACCGTCCGCAGCATGGCAGATCGTCCCGGCAGTGTCTATGATGTCGTCGACAAGTATAGCCGTCCTGCCCTTGATGTTCCCTACAATGTCCATCACCTCAGACTGATTCGCCACGTCATGAGAGCGTCTCTTGTCCACAATCGCAATGTCAACGTTCAGCTTCACCGCGAATTTCCGCGCCCTCGCAACCCCGCCAGTGTCAGGCGAAACCACAACAACATTCCCGGCCTTCAGGTCGTCCGCAAGAAAGCCCTTGAAGTATTCCGCGAAAAGATTCATGGCCGTCAGGTGGTCAACAGGTATGTCGAAGAAACCCTGAATCTGCCCGGCGTGAAGGTCAGCAGTTATCACCCTGTCGACTCCTCCATGTGCCAGCAAGTTCGCGACAAGTTTTGCGGTGATTGGCTCACGGGGCTTGGCTTTCCTGTCCTGCCTGCAATAACCGAAATACGGAATTACCGCGTTCACGTAATGAGCCGAGGCTCTCTTCACAGCATCTGCCATGATGAGCAAGTTCATGATGTTCTCGTTTGTGGGCGAACATGTCGGCTGTATGATGAACACGTCTGACCCTCTCACGCTCTCGTTGAACCTGACTCCAGTCTCACCGTCAGAGAACTTGAAGCTCTTCACGTCAGCAAGCGGTACACCGAGTTCCGACGCTACTTTGCCCGCAAACTCAGGATGTGCATTGCCTGCTATTATCTTGAGGCTGTTTCCTCTGGACATGATTACTTTTCCCCCTCTGTTGTTGTCATGTGGTGATGGTTACGTAATGACCAGCCTTCTATGTTCTTCTGCCTCGCCCGGCCAACCCCAAGGGAATTTTCTGGGACTCTCTGCGTTATCACTGATCCCGCCGCCGTCGTCGCATTGTCGCCCACTTCTGCCGGAGCAACAAACATCGTGCTTGACCCTATGAAGCAGTTATCGCCGATTACGGTCTTGTTCTTGTTGACACCGTCATAGTTGCAGGTGATTGACCCCGCCCCGATATTCACGTCATGGCCGAGTGTTGCATCCCCCATGTAGGACAGGTGAGGGACTTTGCTGCCTTCACCGATATGCGAGTTCTTCAGCTCAACGAATTTCCCGGCGAATGCCCCAGCCTCAAGCACTGTGTTATCACGAATGTAGCAGAACGGCCCGGCTTTTGCGTTGTCGTGAAGTGTGCTGTTCTCGATTACAGCGTAGGCTGCTATGTTGACATTTGCGCCGATTTCCGCATTCGTCAGGATTGAGCCTGAACCGATTACGCTTCCCCGTCCGATTCGTGATTTCCCCCAGATTTGTACGTTGGGCATGATTGAGACATCCTGCGACAATTCCACGCCGACACCTATGTACACCGTCTCAGGGTCTGCGATTCTGACTCCCTCGCTCATCCAGCGTGTGAGAATCTCCCGGCGCATATCACGCGAAGCCTGCGACAATTCCGCCTGGCTGTTCACGCCCTGCATCTCTCGTTCAGGCATAACAAGCGCACCCGTAGACATGCCCGCGTCATTCATGAGGCCTAGTGCGTCCGTTATGTAGTATTCGTGCTGTGAATTGTTGTCGGTGAGTGAGTCTATGACTTGGAGGAGGGATTGTACCCGGAAAACGTAGCAGCCTGCGTTGACCTCGTGAATTTCGCGCTGTTCCGGGGAAGCGTCCTTGTACTCGACGATTGAGACTGAGCTTTTCCCGCGTATTATCCGGCCGTATGCTCCGGGATTCTCTGCCTCGAACGTTATCACGGTGCAGTCGTTCTCTCCGGCTGACGTGATGAGTCCGCGCAGGCTGTCAGGCTTCATGAGGGGCAAATCTCCGTTCAGCACAACGAGTGAGTCATAATCCTTCCAGAAATCTTTTGCTGACTTCACCGCATGGCCTGTGCCTAACTGCTCGTGCTGCCATAATATTTTGACGTGCGGGAAATTGTCTGTTACGTGCGCTTCGACCTTTTCGCCGCCTGAACCGGCTAACACGGCTATGTTTTCGGGCGGGACTCCTGCTGACTGCACATTTCGGATGACGTAATCAATAATGGGACTGTCTAGGACTGGCTGCAAAACTTTCGGGACTGCGCTCTTCATTCTTGTGCCTTTTCCGGCGGCCATGATGAGAACGCACAGAGTATTCATGCCTCACATCACCTCATATCAGAGTCGTGTGGCTGGGATGGATGGATTCGAACCATCATTACAGGATCCAAAGTCCCGCGTCCTGCCCTTGGACGACATCCCAACGCTGAACACGATTATTATTGCCGATTAGCCTTAAGCCGTCAAGCTAGGCGAGAAAATCCCTCGTCGTTTTCGGGAGGCTGTCTACCCTCGTGTCGGGCATCTCAGGAACACCGGGAGCATTCTCCGGGTTGTTCATGTCGGTCTGAGGCTCAACGGATGCTGTTGGGGTTGTGCCTTCGTTCATGAGGCGGTCAAATTCCTCTGCCTCGATTACTTCCTTCTCGAGCAGGACTCCCGCTATCTTGTCCATGAGCTCGCGGCGGGCTGTGAGGATTTCTTTCGCTGTCTCATAGCACGTGTCGATGATGGCCTTCACTTCCTGGTCAATCTTGTAGGCAACTTCCTCGCTGTAGTTCCTGTCCTCCGAGATGTCGCGCCCAAGGAATATTTCTTCCCTCTTGTTGCCGAGCTTCACGAGCCCTATTGCCTCGCTCATCCCCAGCTGAGTTACCATCTGCCGGGCTGTCTGTGTCGCTCTCTCAAGGTCATTTGCCGCCCCGCTGGTTACGTCGTCAAACACGATTTCCTCGCTCACTCGTCCGCTGAGGAGGATTGCTATCCTGTTCATCAGCTCAGACTTCGACATGAGGAAGCGGTCTTCTTCCGGGAGCTGGAGGGTGTAGCCCAACGCCGCGTGTCCTCTGGGAATGATGCTGATTTTGTGGACGGGGTCAGAGCCGGGGAGAATCTTTGCGACTATTGCGTGTCCTGTCTCGTGGTAGGCGATGATTCGGCGTTCGTGGTCGTTGAGGATTCTGCTTTTGCGTTCAGGCCCGGCCATTACGCGCTCGATTCCTTCCTCTAAGTCCTCCATAGCTATCTTGTCCCGGCCATGACGTGCCGCCAATAACGCGCCCTCGTTCACGAGATTCTCAAGGTCAGCGCCGACAAGCCCCGGAGTCCTCCGCGCCAGTATCCCCACGTCAACATCGTCAGCAAAAGCCTTGTCTTTCATGTGAACCTTGAGGATTTCCTCGCGTCCCTTAACGTCCGGGCGGTCAACCGTGATGTGTCGGTCAAAGCGTCCCGGCCTGAGCAATGCAGGGTCAAGAATGTCCGGGCGGTTTGTCGCGGCGATAACGATTGTGCTTGTATTCTCGTCGAAGCCGTCAAGCTCAACGAGGAACTGGTTCAGCGTCTGCTCGCGCTCATCATGGCCGCCTCCGAGCCCAGCGCCCCTGTGCCTGCCTACAGCGTCCATCTCGTCAATGAATATGATACAGGGCTGGTACTTCTTGGACTGCTCGAATAAGTCCCGGACTCTCGCCGCGCCGACTCCAACAAACATTTCCACGAAGTCAGAGCCGCTTGAGCTGAAGAACGGTACATCAGCCTCGCCAGCCGCCGCCCGCGCCAGCAGCGTCTTGCCTGTTCCGGGAGGGCCGACCAGCAGTATGCCCTTGGGGACTCTCGCGCCTAACTTCTTGAACTTCTCCGGATCCTTCAGGAAATGTATCACTTCCTGGAGCTCCTCCTTCGACTCGTCGCACCCGGCAACGTCCGCGAAAGTAACCTTCGGCTTGTTGTCGAGGAATAGTTTTGCCTTGCTCCTGCCGAACGACATTATCCGCCCGCCGCCTCCCTGCATGTTGTTGAGGAAGTAAAGCCACACGCCGATCAATAACAGCGTCGGGAACAGCGAGGTCATCAGCGACATCAGCCACGTGTTTTTTTGAGGAGCCTCAACCGTAACCGTCTCTACTCCCTTAGCGACTGCCTTATCTGCAATCCCGGCTACATCCAAGCCGTATGTCAGGAATCTCTGCCCGTTCTTTAGCTCGCCCTGAAGGGTTGCAGAGCTTGACTCGCCGGGGACTGTGTTGTTGCGTATCTGGAGAATGCGCACGCTGCCAGCGTCAAGGTGCTTCAGGAACTGGCTGTAGCTGATTTCGTCATACTGCTTCTGGACTTCCTCAGGCGTAAGGAACGTGTTGACCATAGTAACGACAACAAGAACCAGCACGAGATAGAGTCCGAGATTCTTCACCACTTTGCCCAAAATGTAAAACCTGCTTTCGTTTATGTGAATGGCACGATTATAGCAGAGGGCATGATTTCACAACACGAGAAAAGGTCAGGCCGTGAAATTTCCGGGCAGTCTGCTATCATACTTCCACGCAAAAGGAGGATTAACACAATGAATGATACTTATGACGCTCTAGGAATGTCGTTGAATGACTGGCAGATATTGTTTGCGGAATGGGGGGAACAGAAATTCCGGGCCTCTCAGGTGTGCCAGTGGATATATGCGAAGAAGGAGTTTGCTTTTGACGGAATGACCAACCTGAGCAAGAGTCTCCGGGAAAAACTCGGCGGAAATATCGTGATGGGCTTCCCTGTGATGATACGTCAGCAGGTCTCGAAGGACGGCACAAGAAAATTCCTCTGGCAGCTCAACGACGGGGCAATGATTGAGTCCGTCCTCCTGAATCACGGAGGCCACAAGACAGCCTGTATCTCATCACAAGCCGGGTGTCCGCTCAAATGCGCGTTCTGTGAGACTGGAGCAAACGGCTTCAGGCGCAACCTGACACGCGGAGAAATCACCGGGCAGTTCCTCATGATGGAGAAGGTCAACGGCACTGACATCAACAACATTGTCTTCATGGGGATGGGTGAGCCTCTCTTGAACGAGGACAACGTGCTTGCGGTCATACGCTCGCTGAACGACAAGAACATGCGCAACCTTGGAGCCCGGCACATCACGATATCGACATCAGGAATCGCGCCGGGCATTGAGGATCTTGCTGACTTCGAGATACCAATACGGTTATCGCTCTCACTTCACGCCCCGAATGACGAACTGCGCGCAAGATTGATGCCCGTCAACAAACAGTACCCGTTGCAGAAGCTCATTGCCTCGCTGAGACGCTACCGTGAGAGAACGGGGGAAAGAATCACGTTCGAGTATGCATTGATTGACGGCGTGAACGATTCCCCCGAATTGGCCTATGAGACTGCGGCACTGCTTGACGGCCTCGAACCCTACATCAACATCATACCGTTCAACCCGATACCCTCGCGGCCGGACTTCAAGCGTTCATCACCCGGAAGAGTCAGGGCGTTCACGGAGGCATTGTCGGCCATGAAGATTGAGTTTGAGCTTCGGAAAGAGAGAGGCGGGGACATCATGGCGGCCTGCGGACAATTGGCGGGAAGCGTGTGAGCCGGAAAAAGAAATCCCCTCGGTTTTGCGCCGGGGGGAATTTTTGTGCCTTGTGTCTCGTTGCGTGAAGGGTTATTTGGCGTATGGGTCTTTCTCGTAGCGGGACTGCGTGAACTCAAGTACAAGCGTGTCATTGCCGGACTTGAGCGTGATGTGGCCTATTCTGTCCTTGCCTGTATCGTTTGCCGTAACCGTGTAGCCTAACTGATCGCCGTTCGAGACTCCTCCGCTGGTCTTCGTGAGCTGAAGCCAGTCCGAATCCGACTCTGCTGTCCAGCTTTCCTCGCTGAAGACCCGTGCGTAGAATGTCGCGCCCTCGTTGTTGCTGTGCGTGGTTATCGTCCCGTTTGTGCCGTCAGGATTCCTCGGGCCGGTTACGCCAGTGTGGGACGGTCTCGGTATGGAGATCGGGTTGTTTTTAATGACATGATGAACGGCGCAGTCGTAGCGTCCTACGCGTGTCCCCCAGTCGTGCCTCCAGCCAAAATAGTTCTCCCAGTCAACTCTGCTCTGGAAGAAAACGTCCCCTGCTGCCTCCTTCTCAATTTTCCAGATCGCTTCGGATTTGAGCGTTACTCCCTGCCTTCCAGCCGCCGGGAACGGATTCCAAGCATGTTCGTCGCCATTGTAGTCGGGATCTTTGACCTCAAGCCTCCACAGAGCAACGGGTATTCCGTTTGCGGCTATCCAATTCTTCGGGATAAGGTTATAGTCGGGCTTGCTCCATTTTGTGGTGCTTGTGTGGGATATGCTCCAGTTGAATGAGGCTTCCATGCCAACCTTCCAGCCCGATGTGTTTTTTGCAGGGGTGCCTTTGCCAGAGTTGGGATCGATACTTGATTCTGTTTGCGAGCTGTATTCTCCTTTTACAGCAACGCCGCCGCCGATTGACCAGCCGTTTGTGTCCGTGTAATCGGTCGTGTTGTTGACGGTAATATCAGGCAGCCACTTCACCAGCTGGTACTTATGGTTAGAACCGTCAGGCCACACGTACAATTCGAGTGCTTTTGTCGAGCCGGCAACTATTGCGTAGTGGTAAGCACCTGAACCGTCTATCTCATCGCCTGTCCTGTACTCGCCGTGTTCAGACCTGACCTGAAGATTGACAGGGTAAGTAGTTACGCTGTTCTCGATGAGGTAGTAGTCCGCGTGATTCTCGAACGAGTGAAGACTCAGCACCGTGTGGAGGGCAGATGTGTTACGGGTGATGTTGAAGTCCCAGTATTTGTCGCGGATTCTGTGGTTGTCGATGTCGGCATCTGTCTGGAACTCCCGGTAGTTGCCCATTGATATATACCTGTCCTGAGGCCAGTCAGGATTGCCATGTTCCTGCTCCCAGCAACGGTCGTCATAGTCCACGAATTTCTCATCGAAGTTCAGGGGAATCGTCGTCTCCAAGCCCTTCACAACGTCCTCAAGCTCCTTGCCCTTGTCTTCCGCTCCCAGCATTACGCTTGCCTCGAGTCTTGCGGCCGATGCGTTGACTTTGTCGGAGATTTCAACGGCCTTGTTGTCGATACCTTCTGCCCACGCAAGGAAGTCCTCAACACGTGATGCAAGGAACGCCTGTTTTGCTGCCTCAGTTTCCGCCGCGCGGCTCTGCTGCTCCTGTAACATTTGCCGTGAGTATGCCTCAACGTCGAAACTCTCAGACTCCGGCTCAATGTCCGGGCTGTTCGGGTCAGTATGGGTTACGGAGTTCGGGTTGATGTCCGTGTAGCTTGTGTTTTCATCGCACTTCTTGAGGTAGACGAACGTGTAAGGAATCTTGTTGTCGATGAAACGATGGCTTACCGCAACGGCCTCGAAACGCTTGTGATCCGGCTCATTCTCCGGCGTGGCGAGATTTTCACCCGCTATGTCGCTGAGGGTCTTCATGTCTTCCGCGTCCGGGTAAACAGCGACAATCGTTGTCCCGTTGTTGATGAACACATTTCTGAGATGGTTGATTGCGTTGCTGTCGGAGTCGATTTTGCTTGCGTCTGAGATGAAGATTATGTGCTTGCTGGTGAGGCTGACTTCGTCGAGAGCGTCAAACTCTGCGAGGGAAATTCTGTCAGTGATTTTCGCGTCGATGTGAGGGGTGATGTCCCTTCCGTGATCGAGAGGGTCAATCAGAATATAATTGCCGGACGGATTTAGCACCCCCCCAGTGCTAACAGAGCTGCTGCTGCTACTTCCGCAGCCGCCCGTACCGAGTGCCAGCGCGAATATCAACCCTGACACGCCCATGAACGCCCAAAATTTTTTACTGTCCATGAATGAATGTTCCTCCTTTGTGGATTTATGCGGTGGGATTCTAGCACCAACTTTCACGGACGGCAAAACCCCGCGGAGGGGTCAGCACTCATCACTTCCTCGCCTTGAAGTCCTCATAGGCCAGCCTGATACCGTCCCTGAGACTCGTATGTGCCTTCCAGCCCAATGAAGCCGCCTTGCTCACGTCCATAATCTTGCGCGGTGTACCGTTGGGCTTGCTCGTGTCCCACAAAATTTTTCCCGTATACCCGACAATCTCAGCGACAAGACCGGTCAAGTCCTTTATCGTGATTTCGCGTCCTGAACCTGCGTTGACGGTCTCATTGCCGGAGTAGTTGTTCATGAGGAAAACGCACAATTCCGCCAAGTCGTCGACATACAGGAACTCACGCAGCGGACTACCGTCCCCCCAGCATGTCACAGAGTCTTTCCCGGCGAGTTTGGCCTCGTGGAAGCGGCGGATGAGCGCGGGCCTGACGTGTGAATGTTGCGGGTGATAGTTGTCGTTCGGGCCGTAAAGGTTGCAGGGCATCACCGAGATGTAGTCCGTGCCGTACTGTGTGTTGAGGTACTCGCAGTACTTGAGGCCGGAAATTTTTGCGAGGGCGTATGCTTCGTTGGTCTTCTCTAGGTAGCCGGATAACAGGTATTCTTCTTTGATGGGCTGAGGACACATGCGGGGATAAATGCAGGATGAGCCGAGAAATTCCAGCTTCTTGCAGTTGTTGACGAAGGCCGAATGTATCACGTTCATCTCAATCATCATGTTGTAGTACATGAAATCCGCCAGAGCCTCAGAGTTTGCCGCGATGCCCCCGACTTTTGCCGCCGCGACGAAAACGTATTCAGGTTTCTCCTGCGCGAAGAACGCCTCGACTTCTGCCTGCCGGGTCAGGTCAAGCCCGCTGTGAGTCCGTGTGATGATGTTGGTGTAGCCTTTGCGCTGAAGCTCGCGGACTATTGCCGAGCCTACCATGCCCCTGTGTCCTGCGACGAAAATTTTTGCTGACTTGTCCATCATGATATTCACTCTCCTTGAAGGTTTGCGCAGAATTATACCCCTCATAATGCCGGGAGAGGCGGGGAAGGACTGAAGGCTTCAGCCCCTCCAGTCCGTGCTGACCTTGCCTGTGTCCCGGAAATGCGCCACTGTCCGCGATATTCCGTCAAACTTCCCCCGTATTCCTGCGCTGTCCTTCGTGAAGCTGCCCGCTCTGTCCCGCGATATTCCGATGCTCTGAGCCGTCCTCACAGAGTCAATGTCAGCCCCAAGGAAGATAAATTCCCAGCCGTTCGCTTCACATTCATGTATCATATCGAAGATTGTCTTTATGTGATATTTCTTGCTGGAATTGTCCAAGCCGTCAGTGATTATCACCATGAGGGTCTCAGAAGCACCGCCTCCTTCCGCCTGCCTCGACAAAGCGCGCGATATTGTCAGCCCTATAGCGTCAAGAAGTGCCGTAGACCCCCGCGCAAAATATTCTTTTTCCGAAAGAAAAGCCGCCTCGCTTATGCTCACATGGTCGCAGAAAATCTCATAATGGTTGTCGAATAAGACAGTCGTAACAAACGCCCCGGGCCTGCCTTTCTTCTGCTGCTCAAGGAAGCTGTTGTACCCGCCTATAGTGTCATCCTCGCAGACGTTCATCGAGCCGCTGCGGTCTATGAGGAAGATTATCTCAGTCTCATTCATGGCCGGAAGACATAGAGCGTGTTGTTGCTGAGGAAAAACTTGTGCCTCGGACTCAGACTGCCCGCAAGCCTCTTCATTCCGTCCGTGAAATCTGCTTTGCACTCGCCCGGGACAATAACACGGCTTCCTGACTCCTCATCCCTCACAAGACCCATAGGCGGGAAATACTCGAAAAGGTAAACAGGCCTTCCCTTCACGTAGTCGAACGCCCCGTAAACATAACCTGCCCTGAGCCTGCGCCTGACTGCCCCGACATGGAAGCGCATACGGTCAAGCGTAGTGCCTTCCTCAAGGGCGAGGCCGTCAGAATCCCCGCATGGATTGTAGCCGCACTTGGGACACACTTCTTCATCGCTCTGAATTTCCGCCAAGCATCTGGAACAATAGAATCTGTCAAATATATTCATGGCTTTCACTCCTTTGCCGGACATTTTATGGCAGCAAAAGATTCCCGGATTGACATGAAGTCGAGAAAGTGAGCATTTAAGACGGGTATAATGGGAGCATTCCAAGCCAAGGAGGAACAAACAATGCCGGATATCGATGACAGCCAGAAGAACATAACGCCGACGGAAATGGCCGCCCAGTATTTCAAGAAGGGCTATACGCCTGAAGAAGTCATGAGGCTCATGCAGAGCAGGAAAATTTTCTTCCCCACAATTTCGGAAGTCTTAAACGAGTTCATGGGCAGAGAAAAAATGTCCGTTGAAAGGCTTTCCGACCTGTCAGACGTGAAGCCCGCGACGATCTACAGAATCATGAAGAAGGAACGCAACCCCACGCGCAACACAATTCTCAGGATGGCTCTGTCTCTTGCGCTGAATTTCGGAGAGACACAGGCACTCCTTAAGAGCGGAAACTGTGCCCTCCTCAGCGCGTCCCGTGAAAGAGACCTCGTCATCATGAACGGAATCGAGAACAGCATGGACTATGAGTCGGTCAACGAGGAGCTTGTCTCAAGGAACATGCCGGACTTAAACGTGAGATTCTGAGCATTAAAGCTCCTCGAACGTCTTGGGAAAAACATCCATAGCCGCAAACAACGGCTCCCCCTTGCGCGAGAAAGCCTCCGTCTTCCTGAGAACTCCGCTTGAATCAGCCCGGAGAACCGTCAGGGGAGCAGTGTCAGATTCAGCCCTAACAGCCTTCAGCATCCAGTTGAACTCGTCAAACGTGCTGAAGGTTTCCCCTTTTACTTCAACGATAATATCCCCTGCCTTCAGCGATGGATGAGCTGCGTTGTTCTCGAAGAAAAGCACGCCTATCCCCCCGGAATACCCATGCTCCTTTGACTGTGCCAAGAAAAGCCTTGTTACAGCAGCAAGCCTCTTGTCGTTCTCATCCCCGGCGGCCTCGTAAGCCTCAAGGCACTTCTCCGTCAGGTCAGTGAAGCCGTAACCCAGCGCGTACTGGAACTGCCCCCAGTAATGATACTTGCCGTCATTAGGGACGGGAGAAATCATAGCCGCTAACTGTTCATCCGTGTATATCCTGCCTGAGACACGGTATCTCATGGGCCTTCCTTCGAGTCCTGTGTCATCACTCGCCGGGATGGGGGAGAAATTTATTCCGTGAAGGTCAGCATACATGTGCGGGTTTGAACCCCTGTGCGCGTGTATTGTGAGATTTGGGCTGTCCGCGAAAAGGTAAGCGGTTCTGCGCGTGTTGTCGCTGATGTAATCAAGCTCGGCGTTGTCGGAATAAATCCATATGTCCCTGAGATTGCGGCATCCCGCGAAAGTAGAGCGGCTTATCTGGTTCACTCCGTCGGGGATTGTTACAGTCTCAAGATTCTCACAGCCCGCGAAAGTCCCCCATATAGTTTTCACTCCCTGCTCAAAAACAACGCTCTTCAGACTCTTGCAGTCCTCGAAAGCCTGCCTGCATTTAGCGATGTTCTGGGGAATATTGAGCGCAACAAGCCCTGTCCCGGCAAATGTCCTCCTGTCAAGAAGAGTCATTGACTGCGGGATTCTCACTGACACAAGCGACGCGCATCCGTCAAAAGCACTCTCGCCTATCGTTTTCACCGTCGGAGGAAGCTCAATCTCAGAAAGTTTCCCGCACCTGCTGAACGCCTGTATCCCGATTTCTTCGAGACCCTCGCGCAGGTTCACGGCTGAAAGATTCCCGCACCCCTCAAAAGCTGCTCCTCCTATGCGCCTTAAGGAAGCCGGGCAGTTTATGCTCTCAATGACGGGATTCCCTCTGAAGCTGCCTGCCCCTATCTCATGAATATGGCCGGGAAGAATCACATTCCTGCTTCTGAGCGCGCCGACCCTGTATATTATTGTCGCAGGTACAGCCTTTGAGTAGACCGAATACGACGGAAGGAATATCGTATCACTGCTGCTTATGCCCGCCTCAACCCACATGCCTCCGCGTGGTGTTACTACAATGTGTCTGTCCGCGCTGTCGAAGCTGAAGAAGTCAAAGCCGTATTTATTGCAGAAATATTCGGCGAATGAGCCTTTATACCCCGTAACAGTCAGGGAGTTGGGGCAGCCGTTGAGTGCTGACACAGGCATACTCGCAATTGAAGGCGGAAGGTAAATGCCGGCAAGTGATGTGCAGTCCTCGAACGCCGAAAACTCAATCAGCCTCATACTCTCAGGCATATTAATATGAGAAAGGCTGTAGCACCGCCGGAACGCGTATTGCCCGACCCGTTCTATGCCTTCAGGAATTGCGACTGACGAAAGCGAATTGCAGCGTTCAAAAAATTTTTCCGGGATTTCCGTCATGGCCTGGGAAATATCCGCGCTCCTGAGATAAAGGCACACAGAGAATGCTTCAGCACCAGCCGAAACAACCCCGGAAGGAATCTTCACGCTCTCTATGAATGACTGGCTGAATGCCTCGCGTCCTATCTCCCGCAGGCTGTCAGGAAGCTCAATGCCCTTTATGCTCACTGCCTTAAGCGCGTTGTCCCCAAGCCTGCCGAGACTGTGAGGAAGTATCACGCTCTGTACGCTTGACGGAAATACAGCCTCCATTGTCCCGGACTCAAGTACTGTAACAGGAAGGCCATGAAGTGAATCTGGAACACTTGCGCTGTTCTGCCCGGTCTCATATTTCGTCACTGTCACCCCGCTGTCATTGCTGACCGTCTCAATGTGCGCGTAATTTATGCCGAGACTTTCCGCGATTTCACGGGCCGGGCTGTCCATAGCTCCGAGAAGAACAAGGCGCGTGCTGTGTCCAAGAAAGGCTTCCGGGTCTATCTCCCTCAGCGTTGAAGGCACTGATACCGCCTGAAGGGATGGACAGTTCGCGAAGGCCTGGGACAATATTCTTTCTGTCCCCTCGCCTATGACGACAGAGTCAAGGCTTGCGCATCCGTTGAAGGCAAACCGCCCGACAGTCCTCACAGTGCCGGGAATTTCCGCACGCCTCAGAGACCCCTGCCCCTGAAACGCAGCATCATCAATCTGCACGACATCAACCCCAGCCGCTGATGACGGGACTGAAACGTCTGACATCCCCCCGGAAGACCCGGAAACATGAAGCCCTACTGACCTTATCGAGTACCACAAGCCTCCTCCGAGAGGGAAGCCCGATGTGAAGTTGAGGACAGCCAGGACGATTGAGGCAGATATTACGGCGGCCGCTGAAATCACACAGAACATGAAGCGTCTTCTCCTTGCAACTTCTTCCGGCAAAGGCAGGTTGTATAGCATAGAGCGGAAAAGTGTCATGGTCTGAGTCCTCTTTTCCGGCTGAAGTATCAGGCCGTTCATGATGGCTTTGTTCTGGTACTTCTTGACGGGAATGTTCATGTCCAGCGGGGATTTGAGGGACTCTCCTGCTTTTCTTGCGACGGATTCCTTCGGGGGCTGTCCGCACACAAGGTGATATATTGTCGCGCTCAGTGCGTATACGTCCGTGAATGGCCCCTGCATTCCGTTTTCGTCGTACTGCTCAATGGGGGCGTATCTCCTGTTGTAGATCACGGTCTTGTCTCCGCCCTGCTTCCTCCGTTCTTCAGCCGATGCCGCGCCGAAATCTATCAGCGTCATAGTTCCGTCTTCCTGCACCATTATATTTGACGGGCTTATGTCGCGGTGCAGTATGCCCTGCTCGTGTATCAGGACGAGGGAGTCTATAAGATCCCTCATGCTTTCTATGAGCTTCTGCGGGGGAATGTTATTGATCCTAACGTATTCGTCGAGAGTAACGCCGCTGATGTACTTCATGACGATGTAGGCGGTGTTGTTGGCCTCGAACCATTCAAGGACGGGTACAACATTCTTCACGTTCTGGAGAGTGCCGAGTATCCTTGCCTCGCGTATGAACCTGAACAGCCCGGCCTGGTACATCCCTTCACGGCCCGGGTTGATTATCACGCTGTCGTCCTCTGATGAGTCGCGCTCACAGAGTCCCTGCGGGTAATATTCCTTTATGGCAACAGGATGACCTAGGGCGATGTCCCAAGCAGCATAGGTGATGCCGAATCCTCCTGAGCCTATTGCAACGCCGAGCTGATAGCGTCCGTTCTGAAGCAGCGTGCCTTCTTCAAGAAAGCTGACACTCTGAGTCTGTGACAGGTCGTAATTGCAGTGAGGACATTTTTCTTCCTCGTAACTGATTTGCTTCATGCAGTGAGGGCAGTAAAATTCTTCGCCTATGTTCACGGGTATGTGCCTCCTTGATTTGGGATAAGCACACTATAACACAGGGTATAATAATTTCATGGACAAGAGATTACTTCTTCATATATGCTGCGCGCCTGATGCCTGCGTCCCAATCCCTGACCTTCTCGCTGAAGGCTGGGAAGTTCACGGCTTCTTCTACGGGAGCAACATCCACCCGCTTGACGAATACGCCCGGCGGCTTGAGGCTGTCAGATTCATATCCTCACACAACGCGATACCCTGCTCTGTCCCGGACTACAGCCCGGAGGAATGGCTTGCGCTCGTTCACGGACTGGAACATGAGCCGGAAGGAGGAAGACGCTGTGAACGGTGCTTCAGGATTCAGCTTGAGGCGGCGGCAAGGGAGGCTGTCAGGCTTGGCTGTGAGTACATGTCGACAACCCTCACCATCAGCCCCCACAAGAATGTTGCCCTCATCAACGAGATTGGCGGGGAAGTCTCACGGTCTCACGGCCTGAAATGGGAGGCTCGTATCTGGCGGAAGAACAACGGATTTCTGCGGTCGGTGAGATTGTCGCGGGAACTTGGGCTTTACCGTCAGAACTATTGCGGCTGTGTATTCAGCGTAAGGAAAGATGCGTAATTCCGCGTTTGTCAAAAAAAAATAAGTATCGTTAGCGTATCACAAATCCTAAACACATAAGGAGTGGTACAGTTGGGCAAGATGTTCAAAGCTGTTTGTGCATCGATGCTTATTGTCGCTCTGGCTTTCACGTTCGATGCGGGCGTGTCGTCAGCAAGAACCCGGAGACCGAGGCCAGTACCGAAGGCAGAATTAGAGCGCAGGGAGAGGGAGCGCATACTTCATTCACAGCTTGGGCGCGAGCTTATCGAGTGGGACCGCAAGTACGGAAGCGGAGCAGACAAGAGGCATGAGGAGGAACTGCGCAGGGAAATGGAGAGGCGCAGGAAGCAGAAGGAGCTTGAGAGGAAGGCTCTTGAGGACGCTGAAATACTCGGCGACATTATTGGCGATGAACTGAGGAAGTAAGGAGGGCTGACGATGAGACTGAACAATAAATTTGCGCCCGTTCTTGCTGTGATAATGATGCTCTCTGCCGCGGCTCTTCCTGCACTGGCCGCCCGTGTCGAGACAGTCAAAGATTTGATGACCGCTAAAGTAGGAGTGCAGTCAGGCACAGTTGGGGAGATAATTGTGAAGACTCTTCTGGAAGGCTCATCCGGCGAGGTTGTGTCGTTCGAGAAAGTCCGCGACATAGTGGACGCTCTCAAGGAACACAAGATTGATGTCGCTGTGATGGACGGAACTTCAGCCCGCTACTTCGCCATAACTGAGCATGAGAGCCTGCGCCTTCTATCCCGCGAGCCCGTCTCGAAGAACCTGCCCTACGCAATCGCCTTCAGGAAAGGGGACGCTCTCCGCGAAAAAGTCAACAAAGCCCTCGAAGAGCTTATAGCTGACGGCACGCGCAACAGAATCATCGCCAAATACATCGTCGGCAACCCTTCCCCCTCAGATGTCGACCTCAACAGGGACGAGAACCGCGAGAAGCTGTGGGTAGGATGCGCGGCTGATTTCCCGCCCTACGACATGAGGGATGAGCACGGCTTCTACGGAATCGATGTCGAGCTTTGCGCGGCAATCGCCAAGAAGCTGGGAATGGAGCTCGCGATTGTGGACTACAGGTTTGACGACCTGGCTGAAGCCCTGCTTGAGGGGAAAATCGACATGATATGCTCCGCCGTCAGCGTCAATGAGGAGCGCAAGGAGTTCCTCGACTTCTCAGAGCCTTACGACGCAGAGCAGATATTGATGGTGGTACTGAGGTAACAAGAAGAGCAGGACAACACTCTTTCTGTAGAATCACGAAAATTTGCCCCTCAGCTCATGGCCGGGGGGTAAATTTTTTTGCCGCTACTGCCACTTGAACGGAGGCTCACAGTAACCGTAAAACGCAAAATCCGCGCCCGTCCTCTCAGCCCAGCCCCTGTTGCCGTAATCATAGTGCCACCACTCCGAGGGGTAGTTGCTGAACCCCGCCCCTGTCATCAGGTCAAGCAGCATCTTCCTGTTCGCGGAGGCCGTTGGGTTGTCGCGGGTGTCGTAGTAGTGCGTGTGAGAATGCTCTTCCGTGTCGTCGAAATTCCCGCCCATGTCCAGCAAACGCCCATACCTGTCAGCAAGTGTCAGGTCGACAGCTCCTCCCGTCAAATGCCACGAGACCGAGTCAGCTTCCTTCGACGGAGGATAGACGTACACCGCCGCATGTCTGTGCGCGTCCTCGTGGGAATGTCCCCTCGTCTTCATGCGCTCGACCATCTTCGTGAACAGCAATTCCTGAAGCTCGTAGCTCCTCCAGCCGTCCCAGATAACCAGCCTCAGACCGTCAGGCAATGACTCAGTTACAGTCAGCAATCGCTCATAGACTCCCTCACGCACCCAAACGTCCGGGATTGACCCCGCCAGCCCCTCGCCGTAATACCAGCTGTGAGCAAGTATCTTCTCCGGGTAAAGGCAGGCCTGCACAAGCCGCTCGTTATTCTCCCTAAGTATCAGCGTAATCACTCCTTTGCGCCGGATTATACGCTATAATTTCGGCATTCACACAAAATTCCAGGAGGCTATGACATGCAGCAGCTATACGCGTCATGGAGAATGTCATACATTGAGGCGCCCAAGCACAAGGGTTGCATATTCTGTGATTTCCCGGCGGAACACAAAGACGACGAACACTTCATTGTTCACAGGGGCGAGTCATGCTTCGTCATCATGAACCTTTACCCCTACAATCCCGGCCACATGATGGTGATTCCCTACAGGCACACGAACGTCTACGAGACACTCACAGAGTCAGAAGTCCTCGAAATGCACACGCTGACCGCAAAGGCCGTAACAGTCATCAAGAACGTAATGCGCCCGGACGGCTTCAACATGGGCATCAACTTGGGGCGCACGGCAGGAGCAGGAGTTGACGGCCATCTTCACAGGCACATTGTACCCAGGTGGAACGGTGATAATAACTTCATGCCCGTGATAGGTGAGACAAGAGTCATATCTGACGCGATCGCTAACTCTTGGCGGCGGCTCAAAGATGCGTGGGATGAATGCCGCTAGAACCCGCGAGCCCGTCAACGTTCGAGGCGAAAATCAAGCGTTCAGTCTTCATTGCTGACGTATTCCCGTGCCACAACGAAGAGGAAGCCCGCGAGATTCTGAGTCATGTTACGGCGAAATACAGGGACGCTACGCACAATTGCCGGGCGTATGTTCTTGCTGACGGGACGGAATACAGCTCCGATGACGGCGAGCCTTCAGGGACAGCGGGCAGGCCGATTTTGGGGGCGATAAAGCGTTCGGGACTCGTGAATGTTATTGTCGTGGTTACCCGGTATTACGGGGGCGTTAAGCTGGGAGTCCGGGGACTGATTGAGGCTTATGGTGAGACTGCAACGAAGGCACTTGCCGGGACTGAGACAATCGAGCGGGTGATGATGTCGGCTTTCACCGTGTCGATGAGCTATAACGCTGTCGGAAATGTTACGCGGCTTCTTGAGCTTCACGGAGCGGGGGGGCTGTCGTGGGATTACGGGGAGGCCGTGAAGGTCGCTTGCAGTGTCCCGGAAGATGAGGCTGATATTTTGGCGGGGGAACTTGAGGGCTTGAAGGCGCGGGGTATTGTCGCGGAATGGGAGAGGGTATCATGAAGATTACTATGCTGGGAACCGGCAACGCTCTTGTCTCTGAGTGCTACAACACCTGCTTCATCCTCAGCGGCAACGGGCAGAATTTCCTCGTCGACACAGGCGGCGGAAACGGCATCCTTCACCAGCTCAATCACGCGGGCTTCTCACTCTGCGACATTCACGACGTGTTCATCTCACACACCCACATTGACCACATACTCGGCGCAATATGGCTCATCAGAATCTCAGCACAGCGAATGAACAAGGGACTCTTTCCCGGCGATGTGAACATTTACGGGCATGATGAAGTTATCGCTATGCTTGACGAACTCGCAAGGAGACTCCTTCTACCCTATCAGTACGGCTTCATAGGCGGGCGCATTCACCTTCACACCGTCAGCGCAGGTGTGACACGCGAAATCATCGGCCATGAAGTTCGCTTCTGGGACATAAATTCCCCGCGCACAAAACAGTTCGGCTTCACGATGGATTGCAGGCTGGCTTTCTGCGGCGATGAACCCTGCAAGAGTGAGTGTGAGTGCCACGTTTCCGGCTGTGAATGGATGATACATGAAGCCTTTTGCCTGCACTCTGAGGCTGAAAGGTTTTCCCCCTACGAGAAGAATCACTCCACGGTCAAGGATGCCTGCATGACCGCTCAGAGGCTCGGGGTGAAGAATCTTATCTTGTGCCACACGGAGGACTCAGACCTTCCTCACCGCAAGGAACGTTACACCGCTGAAGGCAGGCTGTATTATTCCGGGAATATATTTGTCCCTGATGACCTGGAAACTATCACACTATAAGGAGGACTCGCAATGAAGTATGACTTTGAGACTGTACACAAACGCTTTCACACCGGCTCCGGGAAATGGCGCGAGATGCTGAAATACGGCGTGAAGGAATCGGATGATGTTATCCCGTTTTCTGTTGCTGATATGGAGTTCGTTACACCGCCGGAAATCGTCGAGGCTCTGAAGCATGAGCTGGACACGTCGATTATGGGCTACGAGAACCCAACCCCGGAATATCTCTCTGCTGTCTGCAACTGGATGAAGTCCCGCCGGAATTGGGATGCTTCCCCGGAATGGATATTGCCATCAGCTGGAGTCGTTGATGCGTTCTTCGAGGCCGTCAAAACATTCACGCACGAGGGCGACGGAGTTATGCTCATGACTCCCGTCTATCACCCAATGTACATGGCCGTGAACTTCACCGGGCGGAAACTGGTCAGCAATCCCCTCATCAACACAGGAACCCGCTACGAGATAGATTTTGCTGACATGGAGCGCAAAGCCTCAGACAGTAACACAAAGATGCTCATACTTTGCAGCCCTCATAACCCGGTCGGCCGTGTCTGGACTCGCGATGAGCTTACCCGTATAGGTGAGATATGCCTGCGGAATGATGTGCTTGTTGTGTCGGATGAGATTCACTTTGACCTGATTATGCCCGGCCATGTCCACACGGTATTTGCGTCAATCAGTGAGCCTTTCGCGCAGAATTGCCTCGTCATGACCGCACCAAGCAAGACCTTCAACATCGCCGGCCTGCAAACATCAAACATATTCATCCCGAATTCCAAGCTCCGCGAAAAGTTCCTTGCCTCCCTCAAGCTGTCCAACCCCAACCCCAAGTGCAACGTCCTAGGTTATGCCGCCTCGAAAGCCGCCTATGAGTCCTGCGGTGAATGGCTCGATGAATGCCTGAGTGTGATTGACGCTAACAGGAGAACCATCACTGACTTCATGGCGCGGGAATTACCTGCGATGAAAGTTCATGACTTGGAGGGGACATATCTTCTGTGGCTGGACTTGAGGGGCTTGGGTCTGGATTACCGGGAGCTTGAGCGTGTCAACCGTGAGGAGGCCAGACTGTTCTTTGACGAGGGATATATTTTCGGGGAACAGGGGGAATGCTTCGAGCGCTGGAATCTTGCCTGCCCGACGAGGTACATTCACGAGGCTTTGGCGAGGATGAAGGAGTGTTACAGAAGGCACATGAAGTAAGCTGACGGAAGCAGGAGGACTCTTCACGCGGGGGACTCCTGTTTTACCTGTGCTATAATCGGCCAAATTCCCAAGCAAAGGAGACATTGACAGTGTCAGAAAATTCGGATAAAATCGCCCATCGCCCATCGCCCAACGCCCAACGCCCAACGCCCAACGCCCAACGCCCAACGCCCAACGGCAACTCATGCCCGAAATTCAGCGTCATAGTCCCAGCCTACAACACTGAAGCCTACATAGCCCGCTGCCTCGACAGCCTCGTCAATCAAGACATCCCCGAACGCAACTACGAGATACTCATCACCGACGACGGATCGACCGACAAGACCGGGGCAATCTGCGACACATACGCCGCCAAATATCCCTTCATCCACGTAACTCACACCAGCAATCACGGAGTCAGCCACGCGCGCAACACAGCCCTCGAAAAGTGCAGGGGGGAATACGTCATGTTCTGCGACTCTGACGATTTCGTGTCGCCGCAAATGTTCTCGGTCATGACACGAGCCGTTGAGGTTTTCGGTGAGCCTGACATGATGATATACGGTCTGGCTGGAGAACTGCCCGGCGGGAAGTGGCCTGTCTATGACGCAGGGGCGATGAGTGAGGCTGACGGGAGATTCTGCACGGCGGAGGAAGTCTGCATGAACATTTTCACGGACCGTAAGACACGCGGCTATTCCCCCAACAAGGCCATGAAGAGGGAGCTGGCTCTGAGCGCGAGATATGACGAGGAACTTTACCTTTTTGAGGATGAACATTATTTTATGTCTGTGCTGACACGGAACATGAATGCCAGAGTCTGTTACTTGGATTACCGCCTCTATTGCTATTTCCAGCACCAAGGGCCGCGCCTCTTAGCCCACATGTCGAGGATAAGAACGGACGAAGACCTGCCCCCTGACATTAAGGCTTCCGAAAAAATGCTAGCCCTTCCCGGCCTGCCCCCAGCCGTCGCCCAAGAGATAGAAGGCAGGAACTACATGATTGCCGCTCAGTGCGTGTTCTCGAATCCCGTCCCAATAAACCCGGGAGCATACGCAAGACTCCGTGAATACCTCCGCAAATTCGCCGGGACATACTACTTCAGGAACAAAGGCTCATCCTCATACGTCAAGTTCAAGACTCTCGTCAAGCATATTCTGATTCTCCTCGGCATCCGCAAGCCCCGCCGGAAATAATTTGCTGTATACTATGCGGGAAAATTTCCATCACACATAAGGAGAGACATACAGCTTGCATCTGCTAGTCAGCATTGTCGCGTTCGTAATCGTCATAGCCGTCTGCGTAATCGTCCACGAGTATGGCCACTACATCACCGCCAGAATCTTGGGCGTTCAGGTTCACGAGTTCGCGTTCGGAATGGGCCCGGCAATCCTCCAGCACAGAGACAAATCCGGGATGCTCTGGTCATGGCGCGCCTTCCCCGTGGGGGGCTTCTGCCGACTCGCTGGAATGCACGAGGAGGAAGACGGAGAGTCTGTTGTTCATGGCCGGGGCTTCAACGAACAATCAGCGTGGAAGAGATTCCTGATTCTCCTCAACGGCTCGGCGTTCAACATCCTGCTTGCGGTGCTGTTGATGGCAGTCTACCTCTGGGGGCATGGGGTGCTTGACATGGACAGCACAAGAATCGGCGAGATAATGCCCGGCTTCCCGTCAGAACAGGCAGGCATCAGAGTCGGCGACGTGATTCAGTCGGTCAACGGCGAGTCAGTCAGCAGGTGGCGCGAAATGTCCGAGAAAATCCGCACCGAGGCCGGGAAAAATGAGTCGGTAACAGTCGGAATCAAGCGCGGCGACGAGACATTAACCCTCACCGTAAGCATCCCCAACAACGAGGAATACGGCCGCCCGATGTTCGGAATATCACCGTCATACGTCCGCTACGGGGTGTTCTCCGCTCTCAGGAACTCGGCAAGCTACACCTACAGGATGACCGCAATGATGCTCCGGGGGCTGGCTGAGCTTGTCATGGGCTACCAGGAGGCTGACGTTACCGGGCCCGTTGGGATTGCGTCAATGTCCGGCCAGGCCATGAGGTCGGGGCTGTGGGGCTTCGTGTCGTTCATCGCGATAATCGCCCTGAATCTCGGCATCCTCAACCTGTTTCCCATTCCTGCGCTTGACGGGGGGCGGATACTGTTCGTCCTGCTGGAGATGATACTTCGCAGGAGGCTCCCGGAGAAGGTCGAGAACTGGATACACACGGCGGGCTTCGTGGTGCTGATTTCGCTTATGGTTCTTGTTACGTGCAAGGACGTGTACAACATATTCCTGACACACTAGGAGGCCATGACATGAACAGCAAGCGGCAAGTGAACATCAACGGCCTGACAATCGGCGGCAATGCTCCTGTGAGAGTGGAGAGTATGCTCAAGGTCTCGCTTGACAAGCGGGAGGAATGCCTTGCGCAGTGTGAGAGGCTCATGAAGTCCGGGTGTGAGATGGCGAGGGCTGCTTTGCCTGACGCGAGGTTTGCTGACGATTTGCGCACGCTCGTGGGGTCGACAAGGCTCGTCATCATGGCCGATATACATTTTGACCCGGCACTTGCGATTCTTGCGATTGAGTCCGGGTGTAAGGCAATCAGAATCAATCCCGGCAACATGCCCTTGTCCCGGCTTGATGACGTGATAACCTGCGCGAAGGAAGCGGGAGTCGTGATTCGTATCGGTGCAAACGGCGGGAGCGTCTCACAGTCCCAGCTTGACCAGGCGGAAGGAGACCGGGCAAGAGCGTTGTTCCTCGCAGTACGTGAGCAGGCGGAATTATTGCTGTCCCGGAATTTCACGGACATGATACTATCGGCGAAATCATCGAGCGTTCCTGAGTGCGTCCGGGTGAATGAGCTTATCGCGGCGGCATACCCGGAATTTCCCATGCACATTGGCTTGACTGAGGCCGGGCCGGGCGACGGGGGAGTCGTGAAGGGTGCTTCATGTATTTCGGCGTTATTGATGCGGGGGATTGGTGATACGCTGAGAGTGTCATTGACGGATGAGCCTGAGCGGGAAGTGAGAGTCGGCTATGAGATACTGAAGGCACTTGAGCTTCGGACTCGCGGGGTGAACCTGATTTCGTGCCCAACTTGCGGACGGAGGCGGGCTGATGTGATGCGTCTGGTGAAGATTGTCGAGCCTATGCTTGCGGGACTGCCTGACGGTGTGAGCGTGGCTGTAATGGGGTGCGAGGTCAATGGCCCGAAGGAAGCGCGTCATGCCAAGTTCGGGATTGCCGGGACGCCGGGAGGGGCTGTGCTATTCCGCGAGGGGAAATCATGCGGGGAATATTCGTTTGATGAGCTGGAGTCAGTGTTGCCTGAGTTCCTGAAGGTGTGAGCGATGATTGACGGCTACAATTTCTGGTATTGGAATGTGGGTGTCCTGCTGGTTTATAGGCTTCTCATCAAGGACAGGAAGAAATTTCTTCTGGCAGCCTGCATTCAGTTCTTTTTGGTTCTTGCTGTGCGCTCAACTGAAATCGGGGTTGATGCATGGTATCAGTATCCGCAGGTTTATGCGGGTGCAAGCAGGATGTCCTTTGCGGAACTTGTGCAGAATTGGAGTCTGGTTCGGCAGATCATCACTCCTACGAGCTGGGGAGGTGAGAGCGGCTTTGTTACACTCAACTGGATATTCGGGCATCTTCTTGGGCTTCCATACCGTGCGCTTATCGTGTTTCTTGCGTTTTTGGCTGCTTTCACAATGTACAAATACTTAGAACGCAACTCATATTCCCCGCTTCTAGGTGCTGTTACGATGTATATCTGTCTCTTGAGCGGCAACGCCTACTTGTCAGCCATAAGACGCTCTACCGCAATGAACTTCATACTCTTCGCATACATGGCGATGATGGACAAGAACCGCTTGAAAGCCGCGCTCTTGATTCTGTTCGCTATGACGATGCACAGATCGGCGATTATTATATTTCTGTTCCTGCCTTTCATTGATACAAAGATTACGAGGGATTTATGCAGAAAAATTATTGTGATAATATTCGCGGCCGGGTTGATTGCCGTCCCTGTGGCTTCGAGAATGCTGCCGATTGTACTAGGCTGGTTCGGCAAGGCCAGCTACTTTTACGGAGCTTCCGGCTGGCTGAACAGCGGCGCAAGACTTGAGGTAAAAGCTGTGGCAGGTATAGTCGCTCTCTTGGCAATATATTTCTTCTTAGACTTCAGACTTCTCAACACCGCCGAAAATAATATGCTGTGCAAAATATTTCTCTTTGTCATAATATTTTCCCCCATTCAAAGGATAGTGCCTCTGTTAGGGGATATATACATGTACTTCACTCCGTCATGCTATCTTCTTGTTGAGAATCTTATTGTCCAGCGGAAGGAAGATGTTTTCATCAAGCGAATGATGCAACTCACCTCGTTGATTGTCATGGCCGCTGTTTTTTCCACGCGAGTAGAGCCGCTCAGAAATTCATATCCTCAGCCAACCAGCGGGCATTACAGAACTATATGGACTTCCAGTTCAGGGCGGTGAATCACTCAATCGCCCGAATCACCCTGCAAGGATTCCCGGCCGCAAGCATCCCCGCCGGAATGTCCCTCGTAACCACACTCCCCGCGCCTATCACGCACCCGTCCCCGATCGTTACGCCGCCTACAACCGTAACACTCGACGCAATCCAGCAGTTGCTGCCAATCGTTATGGGCTTCCCGTATTCGAGCTGCGTCATGTTCCCCTCAGCGTCAGGCCGTGCGTTGCGTTCCTGCCATCTCAGAGGGTGAAGGGGAGTCAGTAGTGATACGTTTGTTCCGAGCATGACATTGTCGCCGATTGTTACCGGGCAGACATCAAGTATCGTTGTCCCGAAGTTGGCGTAAAAGTTCCGGCCTATGTGAATGTTTATCCCGTAATCGAAGAAGATATGCCCCTGAAAATACGCGTCATGCGCCGAATACGGCAGAAGCTCGTGAAGTATCCTGTAGCGTTCATCCTCCTCCGTGTCGAAAAGCTGGTTGTACATCATGCAGAGCCTGTGCGCCTTCGTCCTCAGCGTGTACAGTTCCTCGTCAGCAGGGTTGTAGAGTTCCCCGGCGGTCATCTTCATTCTCTCGTTCATGGATTTCATCAATCACCTTTCATGCAAGACTTGCTATAATTCTACATGATACATCCCATTCACACACAAATTTTCAGGAAGGAGATTCTCTCACAATGGTACAGGGTTCTATGCTCGTGGTAATTCTCGTTGTGGCAATTATCCTCATGGTTCTCCTCATCTCAAAGATGAAGTTCCATCCGTTCGTCGCGCTGTTCGCTGTTGCCCTCGCTATGGGTCTGGCCGTCGGAATGGCACCGGCAAAAGTCCTTGACACAATCCTAAACGGCTTCGGGGGGACTTGCAGGGGAATCGGAATCGTAATTCTTCTTGGCACGATAATCGGGGCTATGCTGGAGAAATCAGGCGCGGCCTTCACGATGGCTGACTCGGTCTTGAAGGTCGTCGGCGAAAAACGTCCCGCCCTCGCAATGAGTCTCATAGGCTGGGTAGTATCAATCCCCGTCTTCTGCGACTCAGGCTTCGTTATCCTCTCGTCCCTCAACAAGTCTCTTGCACGCAGAAGCAAAGTCAGCCTCTCAACAATGGCAATCGCTCTGTCGACAGGCCTCTACGCCACGCACACGCTGGTTCCTCCGACACCCGGCCCAATCGCTGCGGCTAATGAGCTGGGAGCAGATCTCGGAATGGTCATCATGTGGGGAATTGCTGTGTCCATCGTGTCAGTTCTTGCGGGTTACATCTACGCGTTAATCGCCGGGCCTAAGCTCCCTGTCCCGTTCGACACAAACACAGAGGAAGGCGGCTCGTACGAGGAGCTCAAAGCCAAGTACGGGACTCTTCCGTCAGCGTTCAAGTCATTCGCGCCGATTCTGATTCCGTTAATCCTTATCGCGTTCAGCTCGTTCATCAGCTACCCCTCAACCCTCGCGAAAATCGGCGGCAAAGAATCAACCCTCTTCATCGTCTCATCATTCTTGGGCAACCCGGTTATAGCACTGTCGATTGGAGTCGTCCTGTGCTTCTTCCTGGCACCGTTCACTGAGGAAGTAACAAACGGCTGGATTGGCGCAGGGGTCAAGGACGGCGCTAACATCATCATGATCACTGCGGCGGGCGGCGGACTCGGAGCGGTCATAGCGGCTTCAGGAGTCGGGAACTACATCGGCGAGGCACTCTCAAGCTACAACTTCGGAATATTCCTCCCGTTCATCATAGCGGCGGCGTTGAAGACAGCTCAGGGTTCGTCGACGGTGGCAATCGTAACAACAGCGCAGATTATCGCCCCCATGCTGGCATCACTGGGGCTCGCGTCTCCTATGGGTACTGTGCTTGCGACTCTGGCAATCGGGAGCGGCGCAATGGTTGTGTCCCACGCAAACGACTCGTACTTCTGGGTTGTGACTCAGTTCAGCGATATGGACCTCAACACGGCGTACAAGGCTCAGACTATGGCGACATTGATTCAGGGAGTTGTTGCTGTGCTGGCGATATATGGAATCTCAACGTTCATGCTGTAGACGCAATAACTAGTGATTAGTGATAAGTGGCTAGTGGCTAGTGGCTAGTGAATGGTGTGGGCAGGAGTAGCGTCAGCAATTGCTATTCACTGCCCGTTTTTGTTGTTACAGGAAAGGAGATATACTATGACGATACCAATCAACATTTTCCGTGAGTATGACATACGCGGCAACGCGGACAAGGAGCTTACAGACGACACAGTGAGGGCAATCGGCCGGGCTTATGCGTCGTGGCTCATCCGTGCGGGCGTGAAGTCAGGCGTAACTATCGGGGGCGACGCGAGGCTCTCAACACCAAGAATCAAGGCGGCCATGACTGAGGGGATATTGTCGGCGGGGCTTGATGTGGTTGACGTTGGTCTTGTTACCACGCCGATGCTTTACTGGAGCTTGATACGCTTCAACGTCGACGGAGGAGTCATGATTACCGGGTCTCACAACCCCCCGGACATGAACGGCCTGAAACTCTGCTTTGAGCGCGGGACTTTGTGGGGCCCGGAAGTCAGGAACATCCACGCAATCGCAGAGTCCGGGAATTTCGAGACAGGGCAGGGGAAGCTGACACAGGCGAATATTGATGACGAGTACCTGAGAATGCTTGTGTCAAAGTTCACGCTCCCGTTCAGCAAACACTTCAAGGTCGTATGCGACTCAGGAAACGGCGCGGCAGGCCTCACGGCAAAACGCTACTTCGGGATGCTCGGCTGTGATGTGATTTCCCTGTACGATGAGCCGGACGGGCATTTCCCCAACCACCACCCTGACCCCCAGAAGCGCGAGAACTTGCAGGACTTGATTGCGAGAGTCAGGGCAGAAGGCGCGGATGTCGGGTTCGCTTACGACGGGGACGCTGACAGGATAGGAGTCGTTGACGACACGGGCGAAGTGATTTTCGGGGACAGATTGATGGCTCTCTACTGGAAGGAGATACTCGGCGCTCACAAGGGCGCGGCGGTGCTTGTTGAGCCGAAATGCAGCATGGTGTTGCCTGAAGTCGCGGAGAAATCCGGGGGCAAGCCCTTCTTCTGGAAGTCCGGGCATTCCGTCATCAAGGCAAAAATGCGTGAGGTAGGCGCGCTGTTCGCAGGCGAATATTCAGGGCATATGTTCTTCGCTGATGAGTTTTTCGGCCATGATGATGCCTTCTACGCGTCAGGCCGTCTCCTCCGTATCATGTCAGAACGCAGAGAGTCCCTCTCACGTTTGATGATGTCGATTCCTCTTTATCCGTCAACAGAAGAAATCCGAATCCCCTGTCCTGACGACGTGAAGTTCCAGGTTACCGAGCGAATCACACAGAAAGCCCGTGAGAAATACACAGTCAGCGACATTGACGGAGTACGAATCCTTTACCCTGACGGCTGGGGACTCATTCGCGCCTCAAACACTCAGCCCGTTATGGTGGTGCGCTGTGAGGGGAGGACGCGCGAGGCACTGGAAGCAATCATGCAGGACGTGAAAGAGCGCGTGTTAGCTGAGGGGCTGCCCGATTTCACATGGACATTCTAGCCGCCACAACAAACGCCCGCCCGCAGTACAAGGTGATAATCCGTCCTGAGAGCGGCAAATTCCTTCCCGTCAGCAGGCACACAGAACTGGAAATCGGCTTCGGCAACGGAGAGTACACAGTCCAGTACGCAAGGAGCAACCCTGAGACTCTGCTTTACGGCGTGGAAATCTCGCAGGCCTGTGTGTTGCGCTGCGCAAGGAGGGCAGGAGGACTCGGAAATTTGCGGCTCATCAACACTGATGCAAGATACATGCTCCGTGAATTGTTCCCTGATGAGTCGCTCCGCAAAATATTCATGCAGTTCCCGTGTCCTTGGTCGAAGAATGCTGACGCTCACAAGAGAGTTACGGCGAAAGATTTTGCTGACGGTCTGGCGGCTGTGTTGGAAGTTGCGGGGGTTTTCGAGATGGTTACGGATGATGAGCCTTACGCGTGCGAGGTGTGGGACGTTCTGGGACGGCACGGGGCTTTGACGGCTGAAGATTTCACAGTCAACCCTAAGCGTGAGATTACGACCAAGTACGAGCGGAAATGGCTTGAGGAAGGACGGAAGATTTACCGCGTAACGTTCAGGAAATCGGGGGCGTTCACAGTTTCACGGCGGGTAACAGGAGGAGACATGCACATAAAGATTCCGCGTGAGGTAACGGCGGCTGACATGGCCGGGCTTCGCAACATTGAGGGACGTACTGAGGGCAGAAATTCATTCTGGAAGTTCGGGCGGACGTTCAGGGAGTCAGGCGGTGATGTGTATCTGCTTGAGACATTGACGAGCGATGACGAGTACGAGCAGAAATTCTACATTCATGTTGCGCCTAGGGATGAAGGTTTCTTGCTGAGGCTGGACAAAACAACGCTGGCATTCCTGACTCCGGCGGTGAGGTCGGCTCTGAATGACGCGGCTGAAAGACTGTCCCGGCCATGAAGGATGTGCGTCCAACTTCCGGGCGTGTAATGTCCGCGCTGTTCAGCATATTGGGCGGGAAGGTTGAGGGGGGGATTTTCCTTGACCTTTTCGCCGGGACCGGGAGGGTTGGACTTGAGGCCATGAAGCGCGGGGCAGCGGGGGCGGTTTTCGTGGAGAGCGTGAGGAGTCGTGCTGACGAAATCAGGAGCAACGCGGGGGAGTCTCTTGTGTTGTCGCTGGAAGTGAGGCGGGCTGTGTCATGGCTCGTGAAGCGGGATATGAAGTTCACCGTGATATTCGCTGATCCTCCGTATAATTCCGGCTGGTGCGAGACTCTCCCGGCAATTCCCGGACTGGATGCCCTGTTCATGCCTGATACTGTCATGGTGATAGAACACTCAGCGCGTGAACCCGTAACCCTCAGCAACAACCCTCACAATCTCGCAATCACATCAACCCGCGAATACGGCGAGACCTGTTTAACCTTCCTGCAAATGCTATAATCCTCCCAATTATCCCCGAAAGGACACGTGATATTTTGCAGGCCGTCTCAATACGCAGGCAGGTAATCTCCAACATAATCCCCGCAATCATCATTGAGTTGATGGTACTGATCTACAACCTTGCGGATACGTTCTTCATCGCTCAGACTCATGACCCGCTCCAGATTGCCGCCGTCTCACTCGCCGCCCCCGTCTTCATGGTTCTCATCTCGGCAGGAATAATCTTCATGGCCGGAAGCATGTCGTTCATCTCGCGCCTTCTCGGAGCAGAGCAAACCGAACGCGCGAACAATGCCGCCTCTTTCTGCGTTTGGGCAGGTCTTGTTACCGGGGCAGTTCTGGCCGTGGTGTTCACGTGCTTCGTCGGGACGATACTACACGCAATCGGCGCAAGCCCCGAAACCTTCTCCCTCGCGGAAAGCTACTTGAACATAGTTATGCTGTCAGCACCCCTGATAGTCTTCAGCATGGCAAGCGGCGGGATAATGCGTGCGGAAAATCACCCAAGCGCGGCAATGGTCGGCCAAGTCATAGGCAACATGCTAAACGTTGTTCTTGACCCTGTGATGATACTCTGGTTCGGCTGGGGCATAAAGGGAGCGGCAATAGCTACGTCCGTCAGCATAGTGATAGGCGCGCTGTATTACGCGGGGTATTTCTTGCTCGGCCGTTCATCACTCAGCATACACATCAAGAATTTCCGAGCCAATGACGGAATAGCGTGGGGAGTCTTCGGGATAGGGATTCCTTCGTGCCTTGACCCGTTTTTGATGAGCATATCGCAGATGGTAGTGAACTCGCTTATGTCTGCTTACGGTGATATGGCTGTGGCGGCTACCGGGGTCGCGATGAGGATCAACCAGATCACCGGGCTTGTTGCTATGGGAGCAGGCCAGGGGGTACAGCCTCTGTTAGGGTTCTGCGTCGGAGCTGAGACTTGGGAGCGTTACCGGGCAATCCTGAATTTCGCGCTGAGATTCTCGGTCTCAATGAGCGTCCTAATCATGGCCGTGTGCTACGTGTTCACTGATGATATTGTGGGGGTGTTCCTGACTCACCCGGAGGCTTTCGAGTATGCTGTAGTGTTCGTGAGGATATTACTGCTGACGGGAATAACGTTCAGCATATTCTTCATGTTCGTCAACGCGCTTCAGGCTATGGGTGCGGGGAAAGCGTCATTGATTCTGAGCGTGTGCAGGCAGTGCGTGATATATGTGCCGATGATGTTCCTGCTGAATAGATTACTGGGAGCGAGCGGGATAATCTGGGCGTTGCCGGCGGCTGAAGTGATTTCGCTGACACAGACGGCCACATTTTACGGTAAAATCATCTTCCATCCCAAATATCTGACGCATTCGGAGTGATTATGATGAAGGTAACCGCTGTATATCCCGGCTCATTTGACCCAATCACCAACGGACATATATACATCGCTGAACGTGCCGCGGCTGTGTTCGACGAGGTCATCGTGAGCGTTCTCGTGAATGAGCGCAAGACTTCAGCCTTCACCGTAGAGGAACGCTGTGTTATGGCACGTGAGGCTCTCGGCCATGTGGGGAATATCACGGTCGACAGCTTCAACGGTCTTCTTGTGGACTACGTGAGGCAGAAGAATGCGGGAGTGATTGTGCGGGGACTCCGGGCCATGAGCGATTTCGAGTACGAGTTCCAGATGGCACTGATGAACCGCCAGCTTGCGCCGGAAATTGAGACGTTCTTCATTGTTACTGACCCTAAATATTCCTACGTGTCAAGCTCAAGCGTGAGGGAGATATTTCATTTTGGGGGGACTGTGAGGGACGTTGTGCCGCGGTGTGTGTATGAGCGTCTCAGGGAGCGTTACAACAGAGAATGAGCGATACCCTGCCCCCGACAAGCCAGAGGCAGGATACTCACTCCGAACTATTCCGTCTTCACGTCAAACTCCTCGAACTCAATGCGCTTCCTGTCCTCCTCAAGCGGCACGGCGTATTCCCGTTCCACATATAACCAGTCCCCCCAAGAAGCAGGCCTTATGCGCCTCAGGCTGATACTATAGCCGTTAATGACGAAGCCAATACGCGCAATAAGCGGACGCTCACCATACTTGAACGGCAGGTTGTGCCAGAATGTTACGCGGGTCCAGAAGCCAGCCGGGATGTTTCGGGAATTTCCGTTAGTCTGGAGATCCGCAATATACCCCCAGTCACCGTTCCTGTAACTGAAACCGTTCGTGTAGGCATCAGTCCCGTCAAGAACATCCAGCTTCAGCGCAGTATCACGCTCAGACTTCACCATGAAGACACTGAATATCCCCTCATCCTGTTTCACTTCAGCGTCAGGCATTTCGGGGGAAGGCTCGGCGGGCTTGTTTCTGAACGTGCCAAGATACAGCACGGTCAACCCGTCATTAGTCCGAAAGCCTATAGAGTTACCCATATCCCGCTGAATTATGTACTCCGATACGCCCGGCGAAGCTACATCAACACTCAGTGCCTCGTCAGCATTTGCGCACGGATACAACGCAAGCACCACAATTACCGCAAGAATTTTCCTCATGCTCTATTTTCCCTTCTCCGACACGGCTTCAAGCTCCTCAAGCGAAAAATCCCGCTCCCTGTCATTCTCCTCAAGCTCAACGATTTTCGGCTCAACCTTCTTCCATTCCTCCCAAGATTTCGGCCTCACTCGCTTATATGTCAGCTCATTCCCGTTTATAATGAAGCCAATCCGCGCTATTACCGGGTATCTTCCGTACTTGAACGGCAGATTATGCCAGAAAGTTACGCGCACCCAGAAAGTTTCGAGAATGTCCCGCGGGTTTCCGTTCGTGTCAATGTCAGCGATATATCCCCAAGGCGCATTGTTCCTCCACGAAAATTTGTTTGTCCTCGTGTCGTAGCCGTCCCTCACATCAAGCTGAAGCGGAGTGTCCTTGTCAGACTTCACCATGAAGACAGAGAATATCCCGTCGTCAGCAATTTCATCTTGGGACAGTTCTTTTTCCTCCGGGCGAAAAGTGCCGACATAAATCATCCGCAGGCCTTCGGGACTCTTCATGTCAATCACGTTCCCTGAAGCGTCCTTCTTCACGTCAAAGCTGAGAACATCACCGCTGAGATTTTCCGCCTGACATGCCCCGCATAATGCCGCGGCAAATGCCAAAGCCCACAAAAATTTACGCATAACTGTAATCATTCCTCCTGTTATATTTTCCTGAACGCGCCTATTTTACACGCTAAAAGTTTTTCTGTGCTACAATAGCAACTGTAATTCCACATGAAAGGCTGTGCGTAAAATCATGAAGAAATTTGCAGTATTAGCGTTGATCCTCGGACTCGTCGCCGTCATGGCAGTACCCTCATTCGCTTGGGACGCGGCAAAGCAGAAATCCCTCGGCCAGGACAAGAACAAAATGACTTGGTACATCCTCGATTACGGCAAGGACGCAAACGGAGTTCCCTTCGCGGTATCACGCAAGTACTACACCAACACGACAATCAAGAACGACACAATCGAGCTGCTCATGTCAAAGTTCGGCCTCTCCCCTGAGAAAGCAGGAAGCCTCTACTTCACCGAATACGGCTACGAGTACTCAGCGGACGGAAAGCAGTTCGCCCAGACCTACGTGCGCCACTATGACATGCTCGGAAACGAGATTCACGGCACTGTTTACGACGACAGCACAGAGGACACAAAGAAGAGCTGGATAGCCCTCTCAGCAGTCGCAGGCTCAACACCCTACAAGGCCGCAAGCTATGCGCTGGGAAAGCCCGTGTCAGCACCGAAGGCAGCAGCAGCCCCCGCAAAGAAAGCAGCAACAAAGAAAGCCAGCACTACAGTACCTGCAAAAAGAGTCGTCCGCGCAAAGAAGGCAAACTAGTTTCCTGCCGACGGATTTTCACAGCTCCTCCCAAATTCAAGGGGGGAGTTTTTCTTTACCTTGTCCTTGCCCTGAATATCTCGATAAATGTCCTGAGAAGTATCACAATGTCGAGCCATAAAGACCAGTTGCGTATATAGTAGAGATTCATTTCGCCGCAGATTCTCTTGTCCTTTTCCCTGTCGCTTATCTGCCAGAAGCCCGTTATGCCCGGCTTCACCATAGATATTTTCCTCGCAGTTTCCCCGCCGTAAACATGAAGCATATCCGCGCCTGTAAATGCTTTCGGCCCCACAAGGCTCATTTCACCGCGCAGAACGTTGAGTATCTGGGGCAGCTCATCAAGATATGCCCTCCTGAGCTTCGCGCCTGAATGCGGAAAACCTGACAGCCTGAACTTGTACATGAGGAACTTCCGCCCGTCCTGCCCTGAGCGTTCCTGCCGTGAAAAAACTTCCCCGCCGTCAGACATCTTCACAGCCGCCGCAACGCAGATCATAAGCGGAAACCACAAGATGAGCGTAACAAAAGCCGCTGTGTAGTCGGCAAGACTCTTCACTGTCCTGCTGACCGGGTTAAGCAGGCCCTGAGACGCTGAGATGACTGGCATACCGTCAACATCCCTTATCGACGAGGAGAAGGCCGTAAGCATGTACATATCAGGGATGTAATGCACCTGCCTCACATGGAACTCAACTAGGTCAAGAATGTGTGTGAGGAAGCTCCGTGATGCCGACGATATGGCAACGGCTGCCTCGTCTACCCTCTCAGAAGCGCACAGGGCCGTGAAGTCCTCAAGTTTTCCGCGCACCTTAACGCCCGCGACTGTGATGCCCTGCTTTGCCTCGTCGTCGTCAAGGAAGCCCGTCACCCTCCCAAGCGTGAAGGGATGACCCGCGATTTTGTCCGCGAAGATAGTTCCTGTCCTGCCAGCTCCCAGGATGATTATGTTTGTCGAAAGAATCCCCAGCGAGAAAAGCAAACGCCTCACAATCCAGCGCGAAATTATGCACAAGGGGATGAAGATTATTATCCCGGCGGCAAGAGTGAAGCGTGATATGTCGAAGCCCTGCGAATAAAGGTAAAGCACAGCCACAAGAAGTATAAGCAGGGAGGATTTGAGGACAGCCTTTATTTCGTCCCAAAGAAGCCAGGTCTTGAAGGAATATAGAGAGTTGAAGTAGAAAACAGCCAGCATTGTCCCGGTGAAAAAATAAATGACTTCAGATGTGAAGCCGACCGGGATTTTTCCGTCAAGCCACAGACTCACAGCTAGCCAGAAGCTGAAACGGTAGACGAGCGAATCAATGACAGCCTGACATACAGACACAAAAGCCCTTGTGTTGTTTTTGTACTTTACCATAAAAATATGCGCCTTTCTGAGATTTTTGCTAGTATATCATGAGACTTCAAGGAGGCAGGAACAATGAACGCTCAGGACAGAAAGTATATTATGATGACTACTCGGCCTGTGAGCAGGCTCGTTTGCAGTCTGGCAGTCCCCTCAATAATCACAATGATGATAAGCGCGGTCTACAACATGGCCGATACATTCTATGTAGCCGGAATAGACGTTCAGTCCCCCGCGGCTGTGGGTGTGATATTCCCGTACATGGCATTCATCCAGGCGATAGCATTTTTCTTCGGGCAGGGGAGCGCAAACTACATTTCCCGCGCACTGGGTGCAAGAGACCGTGAAAGCGCGGAAAAAATAGCGTCAACAGGCTTCTTCACGTCCCTCATCACAGGCATCACAATAGCGGTTCTGGGCTTCATCTTCATGGATGACATTCTTCTTGTTCTCGGGTCAACAGAAACTATCCTTCCATACGCTAGGGCATATTTCCGTTACATTCTCATAGGTACACCCTTCATCATGTCGTCGTTTGTACTGAACAACCAGATGCGTTTTCAGGGCAATGCTTTTGTCTCAATGATGGGCATAACGTCGGGTGCACTACTGAATATCATCCTTGACCCTGTGTTTATCTTTGTGCTTGGAATGGGAGTAGCGGGCGCGGCTCTCGCGACGATGATCTCGCAGATGGTCAGCTTCACGCTTCTTCTGAATCTTGCGGGAAGAAGGGACGGTATTCCGTTGAGGCTTCGAAATTTCCGGCCGAAGCTCTCACATTACCGGGAGATAACGGCGGGGGGGCTTCCTTCTCTTGGGCGGCAGGGGCTGGCCAGTATCTCTATGGCGTACATGAACCAGCTTGCGGGATTTTACGGTGACGCTGCGATTGCGGCATTGTCGATCGTGTTCCGTGTAACCATGTTTTCCACGTCTGTAGTACTCGGCTTCGGCCAGGGCTTCCAGCCTGTATGCGGCTTCAATTACGGCGCGGGGAAATATGACCGTGTGAGGCGGGCTTTCTGGTTCAGCGTGGGGGTTACTGCACTTTACTGCGCGGCTTTGAGCATGACGGGGTATGTTTTTGCCGGGAAGATAATAGCTCTCTTCCGTCCTGATGACTTGGAGCTTATAGGGCTGGGTTCTCAGGCTCTGCGTTATGAGTGTCTCGTTTACTGGTCTGTGTCATTCGTTACAATCTCCAACATGTTTTTGCAGAACACGCGCAGGACAATCCGGGCAACGACTCTTTCTGCCTCGCGTCAGGGATTCATGCTGGCACTTGCGCTTTATTTCGGGCGGAAATTCTGGGGGCTTGACGGGATTATAGCTGCCCAGCCGGTTGCTGACGGACTCACGTTTCTTCTTGCCGTGCCTTTCACGTGGAGTGCGCTGCGTGAGATGAAGGGCGAGTAATTCCCCCCGCTGTACAAAAAAAATCCCCCGGCCATGAAACCGGGGGCTTTCTTCTGTGTCTATATCTCGTTGACTGTGATTGTCGTTATCGCGTTGTTCTTGTCGAGCTGGATGCTGAGGCCTGTTTTCCCGCCCTCGTTGTAGTTTATCGTCCTTCCGTTTGTGCTTGAAGGGTAGCCCATAATCTGGAGAAGGGTTGTCTGGCTCATTCCTGTTTTGAGGCCGTTCTGAAGCTCCCTGTTGCTTGCAGTCAGGCGGATGCGTGTTATGTCCTCGCCCTTAAGCGTGGCTGTGAGGCCGGGCCATTCTGCGCTTGAGCCTGTGCTTCTTGTAGGATTCCCCAAGGCTTCAACCAGCTGGCTCTTGCTGCTTCCGAATGACTTTAACAGCGCGTTTGAGTATCCTGAAGGAAGACCCGCGCCTATAGGACGCACGTACTTGCCGTAAACCCAGCCTTCATTTCCGCCCGTCTGTATGTTGTACCACGTGCCAGCGTACTGGCCTGACGTTACGTTGTATGAGCCTAGTATTTCGACCCTCGTATTCGTCTTGAGGCGTGTTACACGTGAAGAGCTTGTGCTGTGGTCTGAACGTACGTTGACGCTGCTGCCTGTGATTATTCCGCTTTTGGGTTCTCTTTCCGGCGTGAAATTGGGAAGGACATTCTCGGCGACAGCAATTCCTACAGGCTCTGCTATGGCTGAAGGAGTCTCAGGCTCAGGCTGCACGACAGGAAGGGGATCTGCCTCCTTTATGACATCAGTACGCGCTATAGGCGGAAGTTCTCCGGGGGGAAGTTTCCTGAGTCCCAGAAGGAAATACAACGCCCCTCCTACAGCTGAGACAAGGACGAGCATACTTGCCGCCCTCTTCCATGCCGAACGCCCGCGCTTTTTCCCCTTGCTGGCGTAACGGGAAAATTCCGCGTATGTTGAAGCCGCGTCATCCCCTGATGCTGTGAGCGGTCTTTTTGCCGTGCGTCTCGGAGCCTCTTCCGGGTCGGAGTTCCTGTTAGGTTTCACGTGAGTCCTGTAACCCGGCTCATTCTGTGTGCCTGTCATATCATCACCATCATTCATATCAGTATTAATCAACGCCGCGTCATCATCGGGCAGTTGTTCCTGTATTTCTTCCCCGCCGCTTCTCGGTGTAAGCAGCTGTTCATTGAGCTTCTCTATGTCAATATCATCATCGCGGCCTGAAAGAGTGAAGTTGTCCGGGTCGGGAAGAACTGAGAGCTTTGCGCCGCATGTAGGGCAGAACCTGTTTTCCCGCGAGACAATCGCCCCGCATTCAGGGCAGGACTTGGACATTCTCCGCCTCATCTTGGGAAGGTCCGCGCTGAGTCTCAAGACTTCATCAGCAGAAACATTTTCGCCCAAGGGGTCATCATCATGTGCGAGCCTGCTTGCGAAATCTTCCGGGATTATTCCTTCCCTCAGCGGGTCAGCCTGGAGCTCTTCAGGGGAAGGGGCGGGTATATCAGGGTCATAATAGAAATCTGCGTCATCCGGGTAATTCTGGCTGTCTTCATCGTCGTAATTGTAGTACATATCCTGTTCCGTCTGTCTGGGTTTCAGGAAGAAGCAGAAAAGCCCCGCGAAGAAATATAATCCCCCGTAAAGCCAAGTGTCTCTTGCAGGAACACAAAGCCCCATCGCGATAAACAGGAACAGCGCGCCCCATTTGTTTTGGTTGAAGGCTATAATCCCCCCGGTCAGTGCAAACATGGCCGAGATCACCGGGAGGCTGGCCAGAAGTGTTGACGGTATTCCGAGCACCGCACCCCCGCTTACCGACAATGAGCCGAAGAGCATGAAGACACCGTGAATTATTGACGTTATTGACGCGCCGAGCGTGAGCGCGAGTATTATCCAGCTCATCCTATGCATTCACTCCTTGCTTGTGTGATTTGTCAATATTATATATGACCGTCATTATTTCCCCGCAGCCCTTGAAATTCTGTCCCTGAGTCCCTCGCTTATCCCGGAGGAATCTTCAGGCCATTCCACAGCGATGCATGAGACATTTTCAGCCTCAAGTTTCCTGAAGCCCGCGAAAAGTCCGTGAGCATAATTCTCCGCTGACGTGAATATTATTGCCCTGCTCATGTCCGCATTCCCGGGAATATTCATGCCCATGTACGCGCAGTTTTCGGGAAGAAGTCCGCCGCCTCTTCGCCAGATTTTTACCGGGACAGAGGGCGCGTAATGCCTGTATCTTGTGCCGGGCGAGCGTTTTTTGCTGACTGAGTCCGGGACTTCAAGAGTGAGTCCTAATTCTGCCTCTATGATTTCGCGGGGCATTCCTCCGGGCCTGAGCATTAAGGGGCGTTCCGGGTCTGTCAGGTCTATCACTGTAGACTCTATTCCGACTCCTGTGCTTCCTCCGTCAAGAATCATGTCAATTCTTCCGGCCATGTCATGAAGGACTGTCTCAGAATCCGTAGGGCTTGGTCTTCCTGACAGGTTCGCGCTTGGTGCTGCTATGGCTGTGTCTGACGCTTGGATGAGGGCTAGGGCTGTAGGATTGTCGGGCATTCTCACGGCGGCGGTGTCTAGTCCTCCTCTTGTTGCTGACGGGACGGTTTCCTTTGCTGGAAGCACGAGAGTCAGAGGGCCCGGCCAGAAGGTTTCTGCGAGTTTTCTTGCTGTGCCGTTCATCACGGTGAGATTTGAGGCTTGGGCTATGCTGTGAACGTGTAGGATGAGCGGGTTATCCTGGGGTCTTCCTTTTGCCGTGAAAATTCTGCTGACAGCTTCCGGGTTGAGAGCGTCCGCGCCGAGTCCGTAGACAGTTTCAGTCGGGAAAGCTACGAGGCCTCCTGCCCTGATGATTTCTGCGGCCGTCGTGATTATGACGGGGCTTGGATTCCATCTGTCAACAGCCGCTGTTATTGTCATGGAATTTTTCCTTGAAGTCTCTCATGTATTGCGGGAAAGTCCCGGCTATTATCGCGTTTCTTGCCTCCTCAGCTATGCGTACCGTGAACCTGAGATTGTGCCACGTGAAGAGCCTCGCGCCCAGAATTTCCCCGCACATGGCCAGATGTCTCAGGTATGACCGCGTGAAGTTCCGGCATGTGTAGCAGTCGCATTCGGGATCCAACGGGCTGAAGTCGTCAGCGTGTGAGGCTCCCCGCATGTTGAGGCGGCCTGCTGACGTGAAGACAGTCGCGTTGCGTCCGTTGCGTGTGGGCATGACACAGTCAAACATGTCTATACCCCTTGCTATTCCCTCGATGATGTTCAGGGGGTAACCGACTCCCATCAGGTAGCGGGGTTTGTCTTTGGGCATAATCCCGTTGAGTATGTCGAGAGAGTGATACATAGCCTCGTGAGATTCGCCTACTGACAATCCGCCGACTGCGTAGCCGGGAAAGTCCATGCCGCAAATTTCTTCCGCGCTTCTTTTCCGCAGGTCGTCATACACTGAGCCTTGAACGATGCCGAATAATGCCTGCCTCGACGTGTCGTTGTGGGACATGAAGTAATCACGCGAACGCCTAGCCCAAACTGTCGTGCGTCTCACAGCGTCCTCTGCCTTGTCGCGGGCTGCCGGGTATTCACAGCACTGGTCGAAGCACATCGCTATATCTGAGCCTAAGACTCCCTGCATGTTCATAGACCACTCAGGCGACATAGTGAGAAGCGAGCCGTCAATATGGGAGCGGCATAACACGTTATCATCCGTGATTTTCTGTAGACGCGCCAGTGAAAACACCTGAAATCCGCCGGAGTCTGTTAGGATTGGCCTGCTCCAGTTCATGAAAGAGTGAAGCCCGCCTGCCTTCGTGAGAATCTCCGGGCCCGGCCGCAAGTAAAGGTGATAGGTGTTGCCGAGTATGATTTGTGCGTCAATCTCCTCAAGCTCACGCGGGGACATCGCTTTTACTGTCGCGAGAGTCCCAACTGGCATGAAGACGGGCGTGTGTATGACTCCGTGAGGGGTAACAAGCTCGCCTGCCCTAGCTCCTGTTACCGGGCATTGTGCTGTTAGTCTGAACTCAAACATTCCTAGTCCCACCCGAAGAAACGTCTTGCGTTGTCCTCAACAATCCCGGACAATTCGGCGGATGATATGTTGCGCTCGCGTGCTATTGCCTCGTAGACGTAGCGGACATAAGCGGGTTCATTCCTCCGTCCTCTCAGGGGCGCGGGTGTCATGTAGGGCGAGTCTGTCTCACACAATATATTTTCCGCCGGGATTTTCCTGACTACCCCTCGGAGTGCCTCGCCTGCTTTGTTGTCCCACGTAACAGCCCCGCCGAATGCGCATATTCCTCCCATGCCTATAACCTCGTTCAGGTACTCAAGCCCTCCGCTGTAGCAGTGGAACAGCATCCTTAGCCCCCTGTGAACAGTCAGAATCTCCATAGCGTCATTCATAGCGTCCCTGATGTGCAGGATGACGGGCAGCCCAAGCTCTTCCGCAAAACTAAGCTGGGACTCAAACATCTTCTTCTGAATGTCCCTCGGAGAATGGCCGTAATGATAATCAAGCCCTGTTTCTCCGACTGCAACAACCCTGCTGTTCCTAGCGATTTCACGGAAGGCTTCGGGTATCTTGGTGTAACGTTTTGCTTCGTGCGGATGAATGCCCACCGACGCATAAAGCCCAAACTGCGCGAAATCCTCGGCCATAGCGGCGGCCTCGCATGAGTCCTCGTAATCACAGCCTACTATGACCATCTTGCGGACTCCTGCATCCCTTGCGCGTGAAATAACGGTTCTTGCGTCAAGCCTTAACTCCTCAGAATTTATATGACAATGTGAATCTATCAGCATGTGTATGTTCTTCTCTATGTTAGGTTTATGATTTCTGGTGTAATGATCCCGTGTGAGATATATTTTCCTGCGCATTCTGTGAAATGCTGTGTGTCTTCCCTGCTCATCACCTCCCCGTAAATTCTCATGCATGTTTCTGTGTCATGGCCTATCTGTGAGATTAACGCGTCCTTGTCCGGGAAAGTCATGATGTCCCTGACACGTCCCAATAACAGCGTGATTACTTCCTCGCCGTAAATGTCCCCGCTGAAGCCCGGAAGGTGGACCTCAGCCCTTGTGCCGTCCACGTCATGGAAGGTTGGGTTGCTGCCGAGAGACAATGCCCCGCAGTGCCACGCACCTTTGACGAAGACAGCCGACGAGTAGACACCGCAGGCGGGAATCACGCGCCCGGCCTGAAGCTCAAGGTTAGCCGTTGGGAAACCGAGAGTCCTTCCGCGCCCGTCCCCGTGTACAACCCGGCTCATCATGAAGAAGGGGTAGCCTAAGATTCTTGCCGCTTCTGAGACGTTCCCGGCGGTTATGTTTTCGCGGACTGTCGAGCTGGAATAACGGGGCTTGTTGAGAACGTCAGCAATAATAATCCGTGTGAGACCGTCAGACTGTGCGAGTTCCCTCAAAGCCTCGGCGTTTCCTTCCCTGCCGTACCCGAAGCGGAAATCATTTCCCACAACGAGTCCGTCAACATTGAGCCTTTCACGGAGAAGCCTCCAGAATTTCGCGGGGGATAAGTTCATGAGTGCCTCATCGAATCTCAGGACGTACATTTTCGGGACACCAAGCACACGGCGTATAAGCTCCCTTTCCCTGAGAGTGAAGAGCGGCTTGATCCTCCCCATGAACGCGGAAGGATGAGGCTCGAACGTAACAACAGCCCAGTCATCCCCGGCATTTTCCCGGCATATCCTGAGAAGCTCGCGGTGTCCCTTGTGGAAGCCGTCAAACGCCCCAATCGTGATCAGCATGGTCAGAAGGAGTCCTTCGGCACTATAACTTCAGGTTTCACGTAGTCATAGCCCGCATAAGTCCCGAAGCCCAAGAACGAGTCTCCCTCAACGCATATCTGCCCGTTCACGGAGACTCCCCGCGAGGCACTCAGGGCGTGGCGCAGGAGTATGCTCATCCCGTTTGTGAAGCTGGCCTCGTCCCGGCCTGAGACGCGGATACGGGTGAAGTTTTCGGCCAGTCTGCTCAACGGCAAGGGGACAATTTCGCCGTCCGGGTCCTGCGCGTCATCCAGCGTGAAATTCCCGGTCGACACTCTCACGAGGGATTTCACGAACGCCCCGCATCCCGCGATTTCTCCCAGGTCATGAGCCAGAGAACGGATGTATGTCCCGCGCCCGCAGTGAACCTCAAGCGTCATTGTCCCGTCATCAGGATTGTAGGGAGCAAGTATCTTCACCCGCCGGAAGAACACAGGACGCGCCTTCATCTCCACATCCTGCCCGGAACGTGCGAGCTTGTAGGCCGGCTGACCGTCAATCTTCACCGCTGAAACCGCCGGGGGAGTCTGCATCCTGTAACCCGAAAACTGCCACAGGGCATCAGCAAGTTTCCCCCCGTCGACATCATCATAGCCGCGTTCCGACACAATATCGCCGGAATAATCGTAGGTGTTAGTCTCAGCTCCGAACTGAATCACAGCCCTGTAGACCTTCGGAAGGGACATGACATATTCGGCAAAACGTGTAGCGTTCCCGGTCAGCAGAACGAGAAGCCCCGACGCTGTCGAGTCCAGAGTCCCGGAATGGCCGACCTTAACGCCGAGTTTCTTTTTCGCGACTGCCACGCACTTGGACGACCTGAAATCTACGGGCTTATTGATGAGGATTACCGCGTTCATGATATGCCTTCATGATTTCGTCCCTGAGCCTTGGGACGGCCTCGTCCGCCTGGACATCGAACGGGCAGCCCGCGGCTCTCTCATGGCCTCCTCCTCCGAACCTGCGCGCAAATTCCCCCGCACCGAACGGGCTTCCTTCCCGTGAACGCACACTGAGCCGTATTGTTCCGTCAGGATATTCCGTAGCCACAACAGCGAGCTTCACCCCACGCAAAGTCATGAACATCTGAGACAATCCTTCTGTCCCGGTCATGTCAGCCCCAGCCTCCCTGAAATCGTCAGCAAAAACCGCCGACACCGCGAATATATTTCCCGGCCCGAAAACCTGAACCCTCGACAATGCCCGCGCCCATAGCTGGAAGTCGGCGGGGTTCTTGTTCTGCCTGATGCGGTCGGCCATGACTGACGGCTCAACACCAAGAGTGATTAACGCCCCGGCTATGTTGTGGGTTGACTGTGTTGTGTTGGAGAAAGAGAAGCCTCCTGTGTCAGTGAATATCCCGGTGTAGAGAGACTCGGCAATCCGCGGGGTAATCTCCCAGTTCCCGGCCATGAATACGCGGTAGAGCATCTCGCATGTTGACGAGGCCAGACCGTACACGCAGTTCACACGGCCATATAGCGAGTTGTCCTCGTGGTGGTCAATGTTGAGGCTGTTGATGTTTGCTGACACGTCATAGCCTGAGACAGAGCGTATCTCAGTCGCGCAGTCGAGGAAGACATACAATGTCCCGTCATCCTTGAACGTGAAATCCTCACACGTCCTGAAGTCCTCAAAGTGTGCAAGATACCTGTATGTTTCCGGGAGTTTTTCGTCAGGGCTGAACCATGAGACATTTTTCCCGGCGTTGATCCCGGCCTCAAAGAGTGCTGTTGCTGACCCCACAGCGTCGCCGTCCGATTTCCTGTGCGTGAAGACTGCCCACGTGTCATGACCCCTGAGAGCGTCAGAAGCCTTGAAGAGACTCGTAACGTCAAGTATCCTGTTCATCGTCATCATTCCCCTGGCGGTAATCCTGCCCGAATCCCAAGCTGTCGAGTATAGCGTCAATTTTCGCGCCGTAAGCACTCGACGTGTCAATCACGAACTCAAGCGCGGGTATCTTCCTCATCTTCACGGACTGGCCGAGCAACCCACGCACTGCCCCCTTGATCTCGTTCAGGTCGCGCAAGATTCCGGGACATTTCCGGGCTTCAAGGGCGGTGAAGTAAACTTTTGCCCGCTCCAAATCCTTTGTGCATTCCACGCCCGTTATGATGATAGTTTTGACGGACTCCTTCTTTATGCGGCTCTCGAAAATCAAAGCTAACTCGCGCTGAAGCTCCTTGTTGATGCGGGACATTCTGAGATTTGTACTCACAGTGTGCGCTTCTCCTCTATCACATCGTAGACTTCGAGAATGTCGCCCTCCCTGAAGTCCTGGAAGCCTTCAAGCGAAATCCCGCAGTCCATTCCTGCCTTGAGCTCGCGTGCCTCGTCCTTCTCGTGGCGCAGTGAGGCGATTTTCCCGTCCCATATCACGACACCGTCCCGGATTACCCGGACTCTTGCTGTCCTTCTGACGACTCCGCGTGTTACGTGGGAGCCTGCTATAGTGCCGACTTTGGGGACGCGGAAGAGCTTCCTCACCTCGACCTCTCCCAGTGTGTCCTCACGGAGTACCGGCTTGAGGAGTCCTGACATGGCCGCTTTCACGTCATCCATAACGTCATATATCACGCTGTAAGTACGTATCTCGACACCGTTAAGCTCGGCGACTCTCTTTGCGTTGCTGTCAGCACGGACGTTGAAGCCCACGATTACGGCATTGGATGCTGACGCGAGCATTACATCACTCTCTGCTATACGGCCGCCTCCCCTGTGAACGATCGAGACTCCCACCTCGTTGTTGCCGAGTTTCTCAAGAGACGCGCACAAAGCCTCAAGTGACCCCTGAACGTCGCACTTCACCACGAGATTCAGGTGTGGCATCTGTCCTTCCTCAAGGTTGGAATACAGATCCTCAAAGGATGCTTTCTTGACCTCAGCGGATGAGTCTCTTTCTGCTGACTTGGCGGCGGCTATAGCGTCCCTTGCTTCGCGCTCGGTCTTGACGACCTTGAACGACTCGCCGGGATTCGGCACTCCGTCAAGCCCAAGAATCTCAACGGGAGTGCTTGGACCTGCTTTCTTGAGTCCCTTCCCTGCCCAGTCGAACAAAGCGCGGATTTTCCCCCACGTCGAACCGAACAGCACTATATCCCCGGCCTTCAATGTTCCGTCTTTCACGATTACGGTTGCTACCGGGCCTTTGCCTTTGTCGAGCCTTGCCTCAATCACGACACCTTCCGGGTTAGCGTCAGGGCTGCCCTTCAGTTCCTGCATCTCGGCTTCAAGCAATACACGTTCCAGCAAATCTGGGACTCCTGTTCCTTGTTTTGCCGAAATCTCAACAGCTCCTACCTCACCGCCCCAGCCTTCAACAAATATTCCCTGCTCGCTCAACTGCTGGCGGACTCTGTCTGGTTTTGCTCCCTGCTTGTCTATCTTGTTGATTGCGACTACTAGGGGTACACCTGCGGCCTTGATGTGGCTGATTGCTTCCAGTGTCTGCGGCATTAACCCGTCATCAGCGGCTACAACGAGTATCACTATGTCCGTAACGCTCGCGCCTCTTGCCCGCATCTCGGTGAAGGCCTCATGCCCCGGAGTGTCCAGGAACACGATGTCCTTGCCGTCCTGCCTCACGACATACGCGCCTATGTGCTGGGTTATGCCTCCTGCCTCGTGCGCGGCAATGCTTGAATGCCTTATGTTGTCGAGGAGGGTGGTCTTGCCGTGGTCTACATGTCCCATGACCGTAATTATCGGGGGGCGTTCGGTGAGTTTGGGCTGAGACTTGGGGGGCTGTGAGCTGGCTGGCTTCTGTGGCTGGATTGGGGTTTGAGGCCGGGGCTGTGTCTGGGGCTTCTGGGACTGGCCGTGAGTCTGATTCTGCGGACGGGGCTGGCTGTTGGGATTTCCGCGGCGGTCATGATGCTTTGAGGGTTTCTGCCCGTGTTCCTGCTTGTCATGATTCATCGGCTCTATCTCCCTTTCAGGCTGCATATCGTCGTCAGGCTTGCCCTGTTTTTCGGGACGGGCTGAAGGTTTCTCTTGGGACTTGGGCTCGTTTCCCTCTGTGATTATGTTCTCGACTATCTGCGCTGTTTCCTCGTCAATGCTGCTTGAGTGGGATTTCACAGGTATATCCAGCTGCTGTAACACGGCCAATAATTCTTTGTTGCTCTTGTTGAGTTTTCTGGCTAGGTCGTAGATTCTTATCTTGTTGTTCAAATAGCGTTTCCCCTTTCTGCAATATTCAGGCTCATTATTTTTTTCGCAAAACCTGAAGCGAGGGGCAGCCCCACAATCTGAACGCCGCCCCTTGCCCCGATAACTTCACTCAGCTCATCACTGCCCATGCCAAGCGCGATATTCTCACGGGAAGCCGCAAACCTCTTCACGCCCTCCGAGCAGTCTGACGCTGTCATCACCAAAACTTTCCGCCTCTCACGCTCTATATTCTCCGTCCCAACAAGAAGCGTGCCTGATTTCCTCGCAAGCCCAAGAACAGAACGGATCTTCACGTCCTTGCTGACTGAAAAATTCTCCGCATAACTCAGGAGTTCAGGCCAGAAATCTTCGCCTATAACCGTTCCGATTGCGTTTGCTAGTTTTCCTGATTTCCGCGCCCTCTCTATGCATTCTGAATCCGGGCAGATGTAAGCCCCGCGCCCCGGAAGTTTCTTCGCTGTGTCGATTACGGCGAGGCCTTCCGGGCTTCTCACGATGCGAATCAGATCCGGCTTGTCGGCTTTCACCCGGCATACAGTACAGCTTCTCTGCGGAACGTGCTTAGTGCTTTTCGTCGTCGCTGAATACGTCATGGAATATATCCTTAAGCGTCGGCATCCTCTCAGGCTCAAGCGTGGAAATGTTGACCTTCCAGCCTGTGAGCTTTGCGGCCAGCCTGACATTCTGCCCTGCCTTCCCTATGGCTAATGAAAGCTGGTCGGGGTAAACATAAGCTGTTGCCTCGCGCTCATGGTCAAGGACAGGCTCAACGCGCGCGACCTGGGCAGGAGATAACGCGTTCTTTATGTACACTAGAGGATCATTGCTGAAGACGACAACATCAATCTTCTCATTCCTGAGAGCGGAGCTTACGGCCTTGATTCTTGTCCCGCTGCTGCCTACGCACGCTCCCACAGGGTCAACGTCAGGGTCAAGCGTAACAAGTGAGACTTTTGCGCGCATCCCTCCGTCTCTGACAATGTTCTTGATCTCTATTACACCCTGCTGAATTTCGGGTATCTCGATCTCCATGAGCCTCTTGAGGAGTCCGGGGTGAGTGCGTGAGACTGTTATTCTAGGACCTCGTATGTTGTTCTTCACGTCAAGCACGTAGAACTTCATCGTCGTCCCGGGAATGTATTTCTCGCCCTGTATCCTCTCACGGCGGGGAAGGGTCGCGTCTGTCTTGTCGCTGAGATGAATTATTATCTGGTCGCCGTCAATCTTGAACACAGTTCCGTTCACCACATCCCCGACCTTGTCAGCAAACGCGCTGTAGACTACCCTTCTTTCCTCATCCCTGAGTCTCTGTGTGATGACCTGCCTGGCTGTCTGTGCGGCTATCCTCCCGAAATCTGTGGGGTTGCGCTCAATCCTGATTATGCCTCCAAGCGCGGCCGTGCTGTCGATTGCCAGTGCATCATCTAGGGTGATTTCGTGTTCCGGGTCTTTGGGGGAATCTACTACTTTCCGAAGCTCGTTTACGGTTATGTCTCCTGTGTCGTGGTCTATCCTGATTTCCGTGTTCTTGTCGCTTGTTGTCCCTGTGCTTCCTGGATGATACTTCCTGTTATAGGCCGAAGAAAGAGCCGCCTCAATCGTCGAGATTATCACGTCAACGTCAAGCCCGCGCTCCTCAGCAAGACTGTCAAGAGCATCGATAAATTCACGCCCAAGACGCATTATTTCTTCCCCCTTTTGTTTCGTTTACCTTTGTCCTTGTCATCATTGAACCTGTATACTAGGTTTCCTCCTCTGATTGATGAAAACGGTATGTCTGTCTCCTGCCCGTCGCAGATGATTGTTACAGTCCCTTCTGCTGACCGCTGTATTGTCCCGGTGAAAGTCTTGCGTCCTCCTATAGGATCTGACAGCCTGAGCCGTGCTTCCCTGCCCTGAAATCTCGCGTAGTCCTCCGGCTTGTAGAGGGGGCGTTCAATTCCCGGTGAGCTGACTTCCAGATAGTAGCGTCCTTTGTCGAGCTCCGGGATGTCTGAGGCCTCGTCAAGATAGCCGCTTACCTTCCCGGAAACAAGCTCACAGTCCCCGGCGTTGATGCCTCCGAGCGTGTCAATGAGTATCTGGAGCTTGAGCCTTCCGAAATCTGAGCGCAGGCTTACATGTACGCATTCATATCCAAGGCTCTCAACGATGTCTTCGATGTTGCGCAAAAAATTTTCATTCATGATATTCACTCTCAACCCGATAAAACTTGCATAACAAAAAAGGAGCGGGGATTGCCCAACTCCTTTCACGATAAATTGTCATGAAATTAAACGGATTATAGCGCAAAAATTTTCTGGCGCAAGTATTCAGGCTTTAACGCCCCGAATTTTTGTCCGCATAAAATCCCCTAGCTATTCCCATCTCCTGTAGAGGCTAGCGAGCAATGCCCCGGAAATATTGTGCCACACGCTGAACAACGCCCCCGGTACTGTCGCCATTGTCAGAGAAGGAAACGCTGACCCCGCAAGACTCGTAGCAAGCCCGGAGTTCTGCATACCTACTTCGATTGAGATTGCCTTAGTCTGTGAGACGCTGAAGCCGAGAATTTTCCCCAGAACGAACCCGCAAAGGTAGCCCAGCATGTTGTGAAGGATAACGACAGCGAACACAAGCCATCCTGTTGACATTATGCGCCCGGCATTGTGTGAGACCACGCAGGCCACTATGAGGCAGATAGCCGTAACGCTGACGGCCGGGAGAATGTCGGCGAGGGTCTCGGAGATTCGTGGAAGCAACTTGTTGATGACGAACCCGAAAATTATCGGCACAATCACGACCTGCACTATCGACACGAACATTGCCACAACGTCAACGCTGACTGTTGTACGAAGGATGAAGTACGTGATGGCTGGTGTTAGGAGCGGGGCAAGCAGAGTGTTGACGCTGGTCATTCCGACAGACAGGGCGACATCCCCGCGGGACAGGTACGTGATGACGTTGCTTGACGTTCCGCCGGGACATGTACCGACAAGAACGACTCCCGCCATAAGCGCCGCGTCGAGTCCGAAAACTAGGCTCAGTCCCCACGCTAGGGCAGGCATTATCGTGAACTGTGAGATTGTCCCGATGAGAATGTACTTAGGGTGAGTGAAGACGGGGGCGAAGTCGCTTATCCTGAGAGTGAGTCCCATTCCGAACATTATCACCATCAGGAGCGGGTTGATCCAGCCAGTTTGAATCCACAACGACGACTCAGGAACGAACAATGCCAGCGCGGTAACAACGACAACAATCCCGGCCATGTAGCGGCCGAATGCCCCGCTGATTTTGCGGAGAATATCCATGATTATCACCTTCCGCCGGATATTATGACACAGTCCGCCCCTCAAGCATCCATGACTCGAACGCGCATATGTCCTCATTCCCGGCAATGAACTCCTCAAGCTCGGCGGTGAACGTGTCGATTGCGGTCTTGCGGCGTTGAGTGGGGTATCTGTTCGTGAGCATGTAGCATATTCTCGGCGATGGCGGCTCATCAAGCGTGTAGTATGTCAGGTTCTCGCGGTGGGATATTGCCCTCACAACAGACATCGGAGCTACTGCCCACCGTCCAGGAACGTCAAGGTAGTGCTGTAGCATTGAGCCTGTGTTGACGCTGACGAGAGGGTAGCGGTCAGGGGGGAAGAAGCGGTTGTGCCACTGCTGGAAGTCGAGCCCCCAGTGAAGGTATACCTCGTCTTCCGGCTGAAGCTCACCGCATGGCATGTTGTCGTGATACGGGCTGTCCTTGTGGCAGATTAGGTACATGAGTTCGCGGTAGACCGGGCGCGAAATTATGTCGGGGTATGGAGAGCGCGAGAAGACGAAGCCAATATCCGCCGTCCTGTTAGAGATGAGGCCGTGAATTTCGTCGGAATGGTGGGTGCGTATGGTGAGGCGTATGTTCGGGAAGGCCTCTATGTGCCTGCTGAAGAGTGGTACGAACGTGCAGTTGTTCACCGCGTCGACGCTGGCCACTGAGAGCGTGAGGATGTTCGCGAGGGTGCGGAGGTTCCTGCTGTCCTTGAAGGATGATGCGCACTGCGAGGCTATGGGGATGAACGCCTGGCCGTATGCTGTGAGTTCGATGCTCCTGTGTCCTTTGCTGCGTATCAGGAGGGGCGCGCCCAGCTCTTCCTCTAGGAGCTGGATTCTTGATGATACCGCTGACTGTGAGACGTGGAGGAAATTCGAGGCTGATGTTATGTTGCCGTAAGTCATCACAGCTATGAAGGTTTCAATCTGCTCATACGTCATTCTTCACTCACCGCCGGGAAAATTAGCTGCTGCCGCGATAATGTATATCTGAATTATTCGTTTTACGGGGATTTCTTCGTCTGATAGTATACACCCATTCCAAAGCGCGGAGGAAAATCTGAATCACAACGGAGGCAGAAAGAATGAATCTGCTAATGGACTTCATGATACTCAATATTTTTCTCGGACTAGGCTGGTTCGTGCGCGAGAAATTCCCCGTGCTTCAGAGAATCTTCATGCCCTCGTCAGTAGTCGGCGGAATACTTCTCCTAATCTGCGGCCCCCAGGTCCTCAACATCGTGCCCATCTCCCCGATGATAGCCAAGTACCCGGGCTTCCTCATCAACATAATACTGACCTGCCTTGTCTTCGGTACACGCTTTGACCGCAAGAGGGCGCGTTCATACATGGACTACACGCTTGTTGCCGCCGGGACTTACGGGGCGCAGCTGTTCTTCGGCGTTGGGATTGGCGCATTGCTCTCGAAAGTCTGGACTGCCATGCCTCCAAACTGGGGAATCTGCGCGATATACTCATTCTTCGCCGGACACGGGGCAGCAGGAAGCGCGGCCGCAATCTTCACGGAGAAAGGCTACCCTGACTTCATGGGAATCTCAATGGTTGTCGCGACTGTAGGACTCGTTGCCGCACTCACAATCGGTATGCCGCTGTTGAACTGGGGAATACGCAAGGGCTACTGTGAGTTTGTCGACAAGCCCGAAAAGCTCCCGCCAGATTACTACGGAGGCCCTATGCCGCCCGAAAAGCAGACTCCCATCGGCACGGTCAAGACCTCGACCGCCGGAATCAACGCGATTGCGCTTCAGATGTTCTTCATCTCGCTGTGCATGATGCTCGGCTACGTTATCAGGCTCGCGGGAGTAACCTACATTTCCCCCTACTTCAAGAATGTGAATGACCTCGTTCTCGGAATAATCGGGGCGATAATCATCTGGCCGGTGATGTGCAGGACAGGGGCGGATGTCTACGTCGACAAGAAAACCTGCTCCAACATAAGCGGCTTCTGCCTCGAATACCTCATTGTGTCAGCCGTCGGAACTATCAGCGTCAGCGCGATGGTCTCATTCATCATCCCCATCACGATTTACTGCGTCTTGATGCTCGCGGTTCTCACGTTCCTTTACGTCTGGATGAGCGCGAGAATCTGCAAGGAACAGTGGTTCGAGAAGATGGTCGTCGTCTTCGGGCAGTGCATAGGGAACGCGGCTACAGGCCTCACACTTTTACGGTGCATTGACCCCAAGAACGAGAGCTGCGCGGGCGATGCCGGGGGAATGGGATTGTTCCTGTTCATGCCGATATGGGTCGGGATGATTGCGGTCGGCCCGGAGCTTGCTGTGCTTGAGAACGGGACATTGATGCTGATGGGATTCGGCGCGGGATTGATGGCCGTGTGCTACGGAATCGGACTCATCTTCATGAACACGAAACGAAAAATATTCTAGCCAGGAGGAATTATCATGCTGAAGGAAAGAACGTTAAGCCCGGAAATTATAGCGGAGTACAAGAAGCTCGATGTCCCGTCAGTCTCGGACGCTATGGACAAATTGAGGATATTCGGCGCGCTCTACCACATCAAGGCCGTAGTCCCGGACACGTACCTTTGCGGGCAGGCCTTCACCGTCCACTACATGCCCAACGGAACGACGAAAGGAACAGTAGGCGACTTCATCGATGAGATTCTGCCGGGCGAGGTGGCTGTTATCGACAACAACGGCCGTGATGACTGCACTGTGTGGGGCGACATCATGTCAATTTACGCTACCCAGCACGGAATCGCGGGCACGGTGATTGACGGGGTATGCAGGGACATCAACGTTATCCGCGAGCTGAAGTACCCCATCTTCACGAAGGGCACGTACATGGTAACCGGGAAAGACCGCGTATTTGTCGACCGCACGAACTGCCCCGTCTCAATCGCTGGGATTCAGGTCAACCCGGGCGATCTTGTCTGCGGGGACAACACGGGGGTAATCGTCGTTCCGTTCGAGAGAGCCGCCGAAGTCCTGGAGACCGCCAAGAACATCGAGAAGGTGGAGCAGCAGATACTAGCGCACGTGAAGGCCGGAATGCCGCTCAGGGAAGCAAGGAAGCTCACGGGCTACCACACATTGCAGACACCGGGGGCGTAACATGGAACTCACAGCAGAGAAACTCGCGCAGCTCTCACAGCTCCCGACAGGAAACATCGCCGACAACAACAACCATTCTCCGCGCCAAGGGGTGATGCACTCGTCAATCAAGCCCATTGACCCGGCAAGCCGCATGTTAGGCCGTGCAGTAACAGCAAGGTGCTACCCCGGCGACAACCTAGCACTGCATCAGGCCATGTACGCGGCAGAAGCAGGGGACGTTCTCGTTCTTGACTGTCATGGTTACACGGAGGCCGGGCATTTCGGGGACATTATGGCGTTGGCGTGCAAGATACGCGGGATTGCTGGCGTTGTAATCGATGGCTCATGCAGGGACTCTCAGGACATAAAGGCGTTGGGACTTCCTGTTTTCGTCAAAGCCTTCAACCCTTCCGGGACGGTCAAGAAGAGTCTCGGTGAAGTGAATGTGCCTGTGATCTGCGGCGGTGTAAGGGTAAATCCCGGTGATATTATCGCGGGGGACTGCGACGGGGTTGTCGTTGTGCCTCGTGAACATGAAGATGAAGTATTCTCGCGGGCAGCGGCGAAATTCGAGAAGGAAGCGTACATAGTCGAACAGCTCAAGGCCGGAATGTCTACGCTTGAAGTTTACGGTTTCGACAAGCTCATAGACAGTCTCAGGAAAATATAGCGTGCCGGCAATCTCATTGTCCCTCTGGCTTAACGGTCAGGGGGATTTTGCTATAATAGCTCAAATTTCCACAAAAGGAGGCACACTCATCAATGATAAATCTCTTCAAGGGCCAGAAAGTGAACCTCACTAAGGACAATCCAGGCCTCTCGAAAATTCTCGCCGGACTCGGCTGGGATCCGAACAAATACGACGGGGGCTCCGCTTTTGACCTTGACGCTGAGGCTTTCCTTCTCGGCACGAACGGGAAGGTTACGGCTGACTCTGACTTCGTGTTTTACGGGAGCTTGTCGCATCCTTCCGGGTCAGTCCAGCACATGGGCGACAACAGGACAGGAATAGGCGGCGGCGACGACGAACAGATCAAGATTGACCTCGCGAAAATTCCCGGCAACATCGACAAGATAACCTTCACTGTAACCATCTATCAGGCAGAGGAACGCAAACAGAATTTCGGCCAGGTATCTAACGCCTACATACGCATCTATGACGAGGCTAACGGGACGGAGTTAATCCGCTACGACCTGGGCGAGGATTTCTCTGTTGAGACGGCTGTTGTTGTGGGTGAATTGTACCGTCAGGGCGGAGAATGGAAGTTCAGCGCAGTAGGATCGGGCTTCAAGGGCGGGCTGAAGGCTTTGTGCCAGAATTTCGGCGTGAGCATATCGTGAGCATATCAAGGAGGCATAAGAGATGATAAGTTTGTTCAAGGGTCAGAAAGTAGACTTGACAAAGGGCAACCCGGGCCTGTCGAAGATTCTCGTCGGGCTTGGCTGGGACGTGAAGAAGTATGACGGCGGATATGATTTCGACCTTGACGCTTCAGCCTTCTTCCTCGGCGCGGACGGGAAAGTCCCAAGCGACTCGGATTTCGTGTTCTACAACAACCTGATGCACAACTCCGGGTCTGTTCAGCATATGGGCGACAACCTGACAGGCGAGGGAGACGGGGACGACGAGCAAATCAAGGTTGACCTCACAAAAGTCCCTGCTTATGTCAGCAAAATCGCCTTCACAGTAACGATACATGAGGCAGACGTGCGCCGCCAGAATTTCGGGCAGGTCTCCAACGCTTTCATCCGGATAGTTGACGAGTCTAACGGCAAGGAACTCATCCGCTACGATTTGGGCGAAGAGTTTTCCGTTGAAACAGCTGTTATTGTCGGGGAGCTTTACCGCCAGGGCCAGGAATGGAAGTTCAACGCTGTCGGCTCAGGATTCAAGGGAGGGCTGCGCGCCCTGTGCCGGAATTTCGGCGTGAATGTCTGATTTCTGAAGCAATAAGGAGTGTGATTGTTCCGTGAAATTTTACGACTTGGAATGGCTTGCTGAGAAGTGCGGAACTGATAACAAGTACGAGATTACCGCCAAGGTTGCGGCTGAGGCACGGCGTGAAAGCGAGGAGGCAGTAGGCGACAGGACAAACCCCGCCAACGAGCGCTATATATCCAACGTCCTCTACGAAATCGAGGAAGGCAGAAGCCCCATCAACGCCCCGTCTGTCCCGGAGCTATGACGGACTGGAAGCATGGCCGCAGGATTCTCTTGGGCATAACCGGGGGGATAGCGGCCTACAAAATCCCCGCCCTTGTCCGCCTCATCACGAAATCCGGCAGTGAGTGCGAGATCATTATGACCCGGTCAGCAAAGAACTTCGCCGCTCCCATGACGCTTGAGACTCTTTCAGGCCGCCGGGTATGGGATGATGACAGTTTTGACGGAAGAATCCCCCACATCAAGCTCACACATTGGGCGGAAGCGTTCGTGATTGCCCCATGCACAGCCAACACCCTCGCCAAAATCGCGCATGGCCTGTCCGACAACCTCCTGACATCAGCCGTATTAGCCGCGACATGTCCCGTCCTGATATTCCCGGCGATGAACGGGGCAATGTATGACAGCCCGGCGACACGGTCAAACATCAACACGCTGAAATCACGGGGGGTGAAGGTCATTGAGCCGTCAGAAGGCGCGCTTGCCTGCGGGGACTCAGGACGGGGGAGGATGCCTGAGCCTCACGAGATAATGCACGGGATTTTCCGGGCGTTATGCGTCCAGGACATGGCCGGGAAAAACGTCCTTGTTACCGCCGGGCCTACACATGAATACATTGACCCTGTGCGCTACATCAGCAACCCTTCAACCGGGAAAATGGGGGCGGCTATGGCGCGTTCTGCGTGGTACAGGGGGGCTGATGTCCGGGTCATAGCAGGGCCTGTTGACGTTGACGGCTACGGAATGGAGGTTGTTCACGTGAAATCTGCGCGTGATATGCTGGAGGCAGTGAGGGAAAATCTTTCTTGGGCTGATTATGTCATCAAGGCTGCCGCTGTAGGGGATTACAGAGTGAAGGATTTTTCCCCCGTCAAAATGAAGCGTGAAGGCACTGACACATTGACGCTGAAACTTGTGCAGAACCCCGACATCGCCGCAGAAGCAGGGAGGCTCAAGCGTCCGGGTCAAATCCTCGTGGGTTTTGCCGCAGAGACAGACAATGTAACAGACAATGCCCGCACGAAAATCATACGCAAGAATCTCGACTGCATACTAGCGAATGACGTTGCCGCGGAAAATTCCGGCTTTGCGTCAGACATGAACACAATAACACTCATTCCACGTGAAGGCAGGGAGGAAACATTTTCGGGCCTCAAGGAAGATATTGCGTTCGGCATATGGAGCAGGCTTATTGCTGGTTGATGTCTCAGTCCCGGAAATCGGCATCGACGCTCTGACCTATGAGGCGGGCAGTGAGCTTCATGAAGGCGCAAGGGTAATCGTTGAGGTTGGGAGGAGAAAATATGCGGGCTTCGTTCTCGGTGAAGCAAGAAAGAGCCTCCCTCCCGGAATCTCAGCAAAGAATGTAGAAGGCGTGATTGATGACTGGCCTGTTGTCCCCCGCGACATCTGGGACTTGGCCATGTGGTCAGCAAGAGTCAGCATGTGCGGTTATGCATCTGCCCTCAAAGCCGCCCTTCCTCTCCCTGTAATCACAGGCGGAAAACTTATCCCTCCCCCGGAAAACATCGGGTCTCCTTACGTGAAATTCCGTGAGCGTCATTGCTTTAACCCGTTTGACAGAGAGCGGGTTAATTTTTTTGCTGACGAAATGAAATCAGACATTCGGACTCTCGTTCTCTTCCCGCGCAAAGATGAAGCAAAATCTTTCTTTATGTCCCTTCCTGAGACGCTGAGGAATGAGGCTGTATTATGGCCGGAAGAAAGCCCCAAGCTGTGGGAGGCATGGAAGCTCATTCATTCCGGGCAGGTCAGAATAGTCATCGCTCCGCCGGGAGGAGTCTTCGCGCCGCTCTGCCCCGGAAAAATCATCGTTGAGGACGAAGCCAGCCCCGCGCACCTCATCCCCTATACCCTCAATCTTTCAGCAAGAAGCCTCGCAGGGCACAGGGCATCATTCCTCAAAGCCGAGCTGATTCTTGCCGGGCATGTCCCATCCCTCAAGACATACGTGCGCGCACATCCCCGCGAAATTCTCAGGCCTGACCGCAGGAACATCATCCTTGCCGACATTCACCAGTCAAGAAAAGAGTCCCTTCCAGGAATCGAGGGCAATATACCGCTCACTTATACACTGACGAGCAGGACTCACATTGAGCTTGGGCAGGGGAACAATGTCATATGGATTCTGAACAGGACGGGCGAGTCGTCTGAGGTCTTCTGCGAGAACTGCGGGGAATCCGTGAAGTGTCCCAAGTGCGGGGGTCTCATGATGTCCCTGAATGACGGCGGGCTTCTTCGCTGCAGGCATTGCGGGATCTTGCGTGAAGTGCCGCCAAAGTGTGAGGGCTGCGGCTTTGTTTTGCTGACGGGGAAAAGGCCGGGGCTTGACTCCCTCGCCAAAATAGCGGGCAGGTATTTTTCCCCCGTTCACGTTTATGATGAGCATTCCGACATTACGGCCATGAAGGGGCTGATATTGTCGACAAGCAGGGGGCTTGGGCTTTGCGGGAAAATTTCACCCTCACTTGTCGCATGGCTTGACTTGGACTCTGAGCTTTGGAGGCCGGAATACAACAGCCGCTGTAATGTCTACAGGATGCTTCTTACCTCATACTGGCGGGGAAGAACCCGTGATTCCGTGCGCAAGGTCCTCATTCAGGGACGAAGAAAGGGGCTGGGGCTTGCCGGGTATCTCGCCGGAGGATGGACGCGCTTTATCCCGGATGAGCTGAGGATGAGGCGTGATTTCCTTCTGCCTCCTTACGGGTACATAGCCGAGATTGACTGCAGCAGTAAAATCTTGCGCGGGGAAATTCTGGACTCTCTCACTGAAGCGGGAGTCTTCGTGATGGATCCGGGAGAGGATGAGCGGCCTTTGTACGTTAGCTGTGAGACTCTTGACGAGGTGCGCAGGGTGATTGAGCCGAAAATTTTTCTGCGCAACACAAAGAAGCACTACATACACATCACAGTAAGGAGCGAATGACCGCCGTCAAAATCACAGGTGTATCTTGACAACCACCTACATCAAAACAAGGAGATTGCAATAATGAGAAAATTCATGTCTGACTTCCGCGCTCTTCTCAGTGCCGCGTCACCGCTGGCTGTCTCTCTGCTGTTCCTCTCAGTCGTGGGGATGAACCTTCTTGCAAACAAGAGCATTGATACCGGGGTTGAATGGCTTGCTCTGGACTGCGGGATTCTGTTTTCGTGGCTTACCTTCCTTACTATGGACATCCTGACTCAGAGTTACGGTCCTGGGGCTGCGACGATGTTATCATTTGCCGCGCTCCTGGCGAATCTCCTCATGGCCGGGATATTCTACGCAGCAAGCATGATTCCCGGCGTGTGGAGCGAGAGCTTTGTTGACGGAAGCGCACAGATTCTGAATGCCGCGCTGGATAACACGTTCGGCGGGACATGGTTTGTCCTTGCGGGAAGCTCAGTCGCCTTCATATCGTCGGCGGTGCTGAATAACTTTCTCAATTACAGCGTAGGCAGGCACATAAAATCGGCTCAAGGCTTCTGGAATTTTGCGCTTCGTGCCTACGTGTCGACCATCACAGCCCAGTTTGCTGACAACATGATATTTGCCCTTCTCGTCAGCAGGCCCTTCTTCGGCTGGACTATGACTCAGTGTTTCACTTGTGCGCTGACCGGGGCAGTGTTCGAGCTTCTGTTTGAGGTGATATTCTCGCCGCTGGGCTACGGGCTGGCAAGGGGGATGCTTTGCGGCGGATTGACCGTGAGGGAGGCATGAGCTGTGTTTGTGGTCATAAGCGGGACTTCAAGCGGAATAGGCCGGGCAGCAGCCGTGAAATTTCTTGACGAGGGCGCGGAAGTTATCGGCTTTGACATTGCGCCTTCATCGCTTGAGCATCCCTGTTACCGCCATATCATCCACGACATAACGGAAGATGAACCGCCCCCTTTGCTGTCCCCGGAAATCGTCATAAATTCCGCCGGGACTATAAGCGAGCCTGATGCAATCAACGTGAACCTGAAGGGAGCAATGCGCTTCGTGAGTCATTTTCTCGGAAGCCCCGCGCTGAAATCTGTGCTGTTCATAGCCTCAGCGTCAGCCCGGAACGGCGCGGAGTTCCCTCTTTACGTGGCAAGCAAGGCAGGAGTCATAGGCTACATGAAGAACCTTGCGTTGACTCTCGCAAAACGCGGCATAACCTGCAACAGCATTTCTCCCGGAGGAGTCATCACGCCGATGAACCGCCATATTCTCGACGATGAGGCACTATACAGGGCTGTGAAGAATGAGACTCTATTAGGGAAATGGGCAGAGCCGGAAGAGATTGCCGGACTTGCGTGGTATCTTACGGCAGTTAACAGGTCAATAACGGGCGAGGATATACTCATAGACAACGGGGAAATGCTCAAGTCAAATTTCATCTGGTGAAGGGACAAAGTTTCGTTTGCGGAAATTAATTAGTCATTTCTACGTTATTGCGCGCAAAGTTTGAATGTTAGAATGCAACGCGGATTCACAAAGGGTTACACAGACACAGGAGGAATAACAATAATAATGTCATCAAGGAAAATTATCTTGCTTGTACTTGCAGTATCTCTTCTCACAATGAGCCTTGCAGTATCAGCTTCAGCCGCCGCCAAGAAACCTGCTGCTTCAGCCGCTCCAGCCGCCGCAGATTTCGTAGGCATAGTAGACAGAGGACTAATCCTCGACAGTCATCCGGGGCTCAATCAGGCACGCCAGAAGTTAGCGGATATTGCCCGCCAGAAAGAGAACGAAGCCAAAGCCGCCGCCGACAAAGAGACTGACACGGCGAAGAAGGCTCAGGCAGTGCAGGCCAAGAGAATGGAGCTCGCGCAGGAAGAACAGAAGCTCATGGCACCGATATACAGGGACTGTGAACAGGCTGTGCGTGAAGTTGCGGTGAAGAGGAAACTGACCCTCGTCCTCGACAAGTTCGTTGTCCTTATCGGCGGAGTAGACATCACACAGGACGTAATACAGCAGCTATCCCGCAAGAAATAATCCCGTCAATCACAAGTTCATGCGTAAAATCTTTGCGATCCCCGTAATAATTTTATGCCTGACAATCACAGCAAGATGGGCGTTCCCGCTGCAGTCTCCTGATGACAGGGTACACGACTGGGTGTGGAACGTCCTTGTTGTACCTCCGTCGGCAGGCTGGGACAATGAGCCGGGAAAATCCATAAAGACCGCGTTATCTTGGTGCGAGCGCGAAATCTCCGAGAGTTCCAACGGGATCGGCGGCCATGATGTGAAGTTTGTCCTGATTCCTGAGAGTGAAGACCTGCCCATGAGAAGCGATGTCAGCAATTCTCACACAGTCGCGGTGATGAGCTTCACGCATTCCCCGGAGGCAGACAAGATACTTGCCGCACGTTTTGCGGGGTCTAATGTCCCTTTGATGCTGGCGGGCGGTGAGAGCGTTCTAATCGACAGGGGAGGCCGTCCTATCCCGAATATATTTGCGCTGGACATGTACAGGGATTACAGGTGCCAAGCATTCACGGAGTACGCGAAGAGAATCTACAAGCGTGAAAAGAGAATAGCCTTAGCCGCGAGCCGCTTCACTGTCAACCAAGAACGCGAGGCAAAAATCTGCTATGCTCTTCTGGACAATGCCGGGTTTATGCCTATGCCTTACTGGACGGATGCATCAGCCAGAGACAGCTACTATATGATGTCGGAGGAGATAGAGAGCTTCGAGGGTGAGCAGGCAGGGGTTGTGATTTCGTTCATGGGGAGCATGGGTGCGCGGGAAATCTGGCGGAACTTCATGCGCCTGCGGACGAGCTGGAGGCTGTGGAACGTCTCAGAGCCCGATGAAATGTACCTGTCATGCCGGGGGATGATTTTTGCCGACCAGAATATTTTGCTTCACAGCCTGGGGGGATTCGTTGAGACACGGCGGATGCTGTGGAGGACGCGGGCGATGGCTGTCGCTGACCCTGTGGCGGCCGGGCGGGCAATCGCTCTGTATGAGTGGCTGAAGAGGGCGGTTGATGTTATGCCCCAGCCTGTTGACGATATGCCGCGGGGAATGCTTTTGCAGAATCTTGCGCGTGTTCAGGGTATACCTTTCGGGAATCAGAAGCTGGATATATCGCCGGGACTTCACAGGCCGTCAGCAAGGAATGTGTACATTGTGGAGATCCGGGACAGGGGGTATTCTGAGCTTGACACGGTGAACACGAGGGCGCTGGCTTATGTTCCGGCGTATTGACACGAAATATCATGCTGAACGTTACGTAAAAAAATTTTGGAAGGGGTAAGGTGCTGTGAAATTTTGCAGGATATTTTTCACTGCGGCAACGTGTGTAATATTCTTTATGTCTTCAGCATTCAGTGAGGATTTCAAATCTCTTCTTAAAGAAAGCACAGCGCGGAGATACTGAAGCGCAGTATGAAGTGGGGTACATGTGTTTACGGGGCGGAATCGGTGCTCCGTATAATTCAAAAAAGGCTCTTGAATGGTACTTGAAGGCCGCCAATAACGGCCACGCACTTGCCCAGAACGAGCTAGGCGTGATTTATGCGCTTGGTAACATAAGTATCAAGGCAGATTACGGTCAGGCGCGTGAATGGTTTCTTAAGGCAGGAGGGAATAAATGCGGAAACGCTTTCGGGAATCTCGCATGGATGTACATGAAGGGCATCGGCTTTGAGGTTGACTACAAGAAAGCCATCGAGTACTTCACCAAAGGAGCGGATCTCGGCGACCGCGAATGCATGATGAATCTCGGCTGGATGTATTCACAGGGTCTCGGAGTCAGCAGGGACGACCGAAAGGCGCGTGAATGGTACGACAAAGCCGCAAAAATCAGCAGGGAAGATACTTCCAGCCATATCAGATTCATGGAAGAATACAAAGAAGTCAGTCTCGCTGCTGGTTGGGGGATAGAGAATCTCCACAAGCCAATAAGCCGGAAGGACGCATTTGAATACCTCACCAAGAGGGCAGAAACGGGAGATGCGCATTCTATGATTGCTCTGGGTAGTCTGCTGGGGTCTATCCCATATGACGACGAAGACTTCAATGCCGTTCGTCAGTCTGTAAAGCACTATGATGAGTGGTATGAACGAGCGGCTGCTATGAACGAGCCAAGTACTTTTTATGAACTCGGTCGGGCGCATGCTGCAAGTGGAGCATATGATAAGGCCATAGAATACTACGAGAAAGCACTCGCCGTAAGCAGCAGAAGCGGAAACACTCACGACATGTCACAGGCTCTAGGCTCTCTCGGCTTGTTATACGAGGAGGAAAGACGCGATTACGATAAAGCCATATCGTACTATGAGAAAGTGGCCGCTTTAGACCCTAAATATGGTAATTACGACAAGCGATGGGCGTTCAATAAAATAGCAGCAATATACGCAAGCAGGGGGAACCACGACAAAGCAATAGAATGCTATGAGAAAGGAGGCATTGATCCGCTAACGGCTCTGTCTCTCGGCAGGCTGTTCGAGGAGGGGAACATAGGGAAGCCCGACTATAGCAGGGCGTTCAAGTACTACAAAATCGGAGCTGAGGCGGGAGAGTTCAGTTGCATGTTGTCTCTTGCCCGCATGTATGAGAATGGTTTGGGCGTTCCTCAAGACATGGACAAAGCCATCGAGTTTTACCGAAAGGCCGTCAAAGGCAGCGCACAGGCCCGTAAAGCTCTCGCAAGGCTTAATGTTTCGGTTAATCCTGCAGCAAAGAAAAAAACATCTTCAAGGAAAACGGCTGTTGAGAAAAAAGCTCCTTCAAATACAGGCAAAAAGGTTTCCGTACATGTTGCACCTTCAAAAAAACAAGATGCAAAAACGCCTAAACAGGACAGCTCCCCTTCAACGAACAACGACATGGCAATGCTCGCAGACAGTGCCTCACTCATCAGGCCAAGAATCGCAATCGTTGCCTTTGACGACAAGAGCGAGGAAGGAAAAGCCCTCGCCTCCGCAATCTTGAACATGATGGTTACTGAGCTGTACAAGACTGGTGCTTTTACACTGCTGGAACGTGAACGGCTTGAAGCTGTCGCCAGCGAACAACGGCTCGGACAATCCGGGCTCGTGGATCCGTCAACGGCTGTGAAGCTCGGAAGGATAGCGGGCGCGCAGTACATCATGACCGGAGCAGTTACCCTCTACTACTACAACGAGAAGGCTTCCGGGTTAGCACTCCCAATTATCGGAACTTCGGCTAAGGCTAAGACAGCGTACGTTGTTATCGACCTCAGGATAATTGATGTCGAGACCAGTGAAATAGTCTATGCTTATGACCAGATCGGCGAAGCGACAAACAAGGAGAGGAAATCTATTGCAAGCTACAGCAAAATGGCAGGCGGCCTTCTTGGACTGGCAACCCGCGACGCTGTAGGTAAGCATGTCTCAGCGATGAGGGGTCTCAATCTTGAGATATGACAGAAAATAACGAGGGAGATTCCTTTTTGGGGAGTCTCCCTTTTTTGTTACTCGTCATCCTCCGGGCACTTCACGTTGTACGCAACAGCCGTAAGCACAGGTATCACCAGCAGAGTCAGCACCGTGCTCACCGTAAGCCCGGCCATGATAGTAACCGCCATAGGCCCGAACATCACATCCCATACCAGCGGGAACATCCCCAGAACCGTCGTCAATGCTGACATTGACACAGGCCTAAGACGCGATATTCCGTCCTCGACGATTGCCTCGTATTTGTCCCGTCCCGCCGCGAAATCCGCGCTCACCTGGTCAAGAAGCACGATTGAGTTCTTCGCCAGCATCCCCACGAGCGAGAGCAAGCCCACGATTGCGAGGAAGCTCACATCCATTCCCGCCGACCACAACCCCAGCACAACGCCTATCAGTATCAGCGGCAATGACACGAAGATTATGATTGTCTGGCGGAAACCGTTGAACAGGAACACCATGATGATGAACATGATCAGGATTGCGGGAGGGAACGCCACAGCCATACCTGCCATAGACTCGTCCGAAAGCTCCATCTGCCCGCCAAATTCCAGCGTGTAACCCAGCGGAAGCGGTATCGCCTCGATTTTCGGCCTTATCCTCGCAAGCATGGCATCAGCGTTCGTTCCCAGCTTGATTTCGCTCATGGCCGTAATCACCCTGCTCCTGTCGCGGTGAATGATTATGTCGTCCTCAAAGGCTGTCTCCATTTTCGTGAAGACTGTACCCAATGGAACGGACTTGTTCAGCGCAGGCGACCACACAGGAAGCGAGCTGAGGAAGCCGATGTTGTTGCGCTCGTCGGGAGTCAAGGCGGCGTAAATGGCTAGCGATTTGTCCCCGTCCCGGAATGAGCCGATCGCTGCCCCTGTTGTCGCTGTCTGGAAGGCCATGTTGATTAGGGGGCGGCCAAGTCCTAGATTCTGCATCTGGTCCTTGAGGATCACCGGGCGTATGACCTCGACTTTCTCCCGCCAGTCAGTCCGCAGGAATTGCGACGAGGGGTCGCGTTCCATGATTTCGAGTGCCTTCTTCGTGAGACCGCGCAGGATTTCCGGGTCTTCACCGTAGAACCTCACGCCGATTTTCTCACTCATTCCGCTTCCACGCGCAAACAGCTTGCACTGCCCGTCAACCCCCGGCATGTTCTCCTCGATGTACTTCTGCGTCTTGAGAATCATGGGGCGGGAGTCTTTAGCGTCCTTCATCTCGACCATGAGCTGGGAAAACGCCGTGTTGTTCTCAGGAGGCTGGTACGTCAGCATGAATCGCAGTCCGCCCCCGCCGATGAACTGCGTAACGTTCTTCACTTCCGGCTGAGAGCTGATATAGTCGGCAAGCTCCTGCGTAACCTTCTCCTGCCCGGCAAGCGACGTACCCTGCTGGCTCCATAGCTCAACGTTGTAGTACACGGTCTCAGCGTCAGGGAAGAATGACGTTGCCATCCGCGAGAATATCAGCATTGAGGCCGCGAACATTCCCACCGTGATTATGATGGTGAGCGTCCTGTGATGAAGGCAGCCCTCAAGGATTGCCCGGTACATTCTGAACAAAAAGCTGCCGTAAGGGTCTCCCTCCTGTTTCGAGGGCTTGAGCATGACTTTTCCCAGCGCAGGGGCAACTATCAGCGCGGCGAACCAGCTCAGCATCATTGAGATTGCGACAACCTGAAACATTGAGCGCAGAAACTCTCCGGCCTGTGCCTTCGACAGCCCTATAGGAGCGAACGCCATAACCGCAATGAATGTTCCGCCGAGCATCGCCCATATCGAGCCGTTCACAGAGTCAGAAGCAGCGTCCTCAATCGACATTCCCCGCTCAGTCCCCACAAGCATACCCTCAGCTACCACAATGCCGTTGTCGACAAGAGAGCCGAGAGCGATAATCAGCGCGGCCAGCGAGACAATCTGCAAGGTTATTCCCGTCCCGTTCATGATGATGAATGTCCCGGCCACCGTAATCAGAAGCACGAGACCGATAATCAGCCCTGAGCGCATCCCCATGAAGACAAGCAGCACTCCCACGACAATAGCGAGCGACTCTATCAGGTTGACGATGAAATCATTTGTCGACTTCACGACCTGCTCGGACTGCATGTATATGGGTGTCAGCTCAATTCCGACTGGCCGGAAAGCCTCAAGCTCCCTGAGTTTTGCCGACACAGCCCGCCCCATGTTCACGACATTTCCGCCCTCGACCGTTGAGATTCCGATTGCCAGCGCAGGACGGCCGTTGAACTTCATCATGAACGACTGCGGGTCAGCATAATCACGCCTGACTGCGGCAATGTCCCGGAGCCTCGTGAGATTTCCGCCCGAACTCCCTATCACCAAGTCAGCAATGTCCTCAACCGTCAAAATTGCGCTCGTTGGTGAAATCCGTATGTACCTGTCGCCCAGCGTGATATTCCCGGCCGCCGTTATGGTGTTCTGCTGGGTGAGAGCCGCCAGCACCATGAGGGGCGAGAGTCCTGACGCTGACATCCTGCTTGCCGAAAACTCAATGTAGACCGCCTCCGACTGTTCGCCGAGAATCTTCACGCTCGCGACCCCGTCAACAAGCACGAGATTCTTCTTGAGGAAGTCCGCGTAGTCGTAAAGCTCCTTCATCGTGTAGCCGTCGCCTATGAGCGCGTAATACTGCCCGTAGACCTCGCCGAAGTCGTTGTTGACGATCACAGTTACCCCAGAAGGCATGTAGACAGACTCATCGTTGACCTTCTGACGGAGCTTGTCCCAGATCTGCGGAAGCTCCCTGCTGGTGTACTCGTCCTTTATGTCGACGTAGATTATCGCGAGGCCGGGTGTTGACCGTGAGCGTATGTGCTTGATTTCACCCATCGCCTGTATTGCGTCCTCAAGCCGGGCTGTTACTTCCTGTTCGACTTCGTACGCGCTTGCACCGGGATATACTGCGCTCACAACGGCTGTCTTTATGGTGAACGAGGGGTCTTCCAGCTTGCCGATCTGGAAATAGGCCATGACCCCGCCGACAAGTGTCAGCAGGCAGATGAATATCACGACCCTGTAACGCCTGATGCTCTCTCTTGCTATGTCCATGCTCTAATCCTCCATGAGCCTCACGCGCTGGCCCTCACGCAGGAAATTCACGCCTGACGTAACAATCACATCGCCGTTCCTCAAAGTATCACCCTCAATGCTGACATAGCCGCCTTCATGCATCTGTCCGACGTTCACGGGGACTCTTGAGACTTGGCCGACAGCGTAACGCCAGACGTAATTATTGCCATTCTCATTGAGGATTGCGGTTGACGGCACGGAAAATTTCCCGTCATTCTCCGTGTCAGACCTGCCGCCGGAAAAGTCGACCTCGACAGTTACCGCCATTCCCGGAAGAATCCTCACGTCATCCTTCGCGCCGGGCATCGTGGCCGTAACCGGGTAAGTGTTGGAGCTTGTGGCCTGTGTTGCAACTTCCTTGAGCTTCAGGGGAAATTCCCGGTCAGGAAGTGCATCAAGTCTCGCGGTCAGCGTGAAGAGATTTGCGCTGTTCCTCATCATGTCGCGGAGGCTGGAATATGCCGGGATGGGCGCAAGCAGTATGTCGTTGTCGGGAATGCTGAAGACTACTTCGAGGGTACTCAAATCCTGAAGGGTGAAGATAGTCTGCTTTGCTGTGATGTCCTGGAAGTTTTCGACCTTCCTGTCAGCAATTATGCCGTCAAAGGGGGCGCGTAGTTCCGTATCTTTGAGGGCATCGCGGGCGGATTTAAGGCTTGCTTGTGCCGCGTCGACTGCCGATTTCGCAACGTCAACCTGGGTCTTGTAGGTGTCATACTGGGCGCGGGCTATGACTTTCTGCTTGTACAAGTTCTCGTAGCGAGTGAAGTCGGCCTGGGCGTTCTTGTGCTGGGCTTGGGCTTGGGACAGTGTGCTTTGTGCGCGGCTTATGGCTGTATTGAAGTCGCGGGGGTCTAGGGTTGCGAGGAGTGTTCCGCGTTTGACGTTTGCGCCTTTGTCGACATTAATCTTCCTGAGCGTGCCTGGGACTCTGAATGAGAGATCGGCCCGCTTGCCTCCTTGGACTGTCCCGAAGTAGCGCCGGGTGAATGAGCCGCTTCCGCCTGAGAGTCTGACTGTCCGCACCGGCCTGACGATTTCGGGTTCTGGCTGGGACTCTTCTTCCTGGCGAAGGATGTTGAGGCCGTAAACTATTCCTGCGATTACGGCGGCTCCTATGATGATTCGGATTACGTGTTTCATGTGTTCATCTCCTGTGTGGAATTTCGCGGATGATTATAGTTTTGCGGGGGGGATTTGTCGCGGGCTGTGAGGCGGTTGACTTTGCGGGCGATTCATGGCCTTGTTGCGTGTTGTATAATCAGGCCATCCCGAATTTTCCGAATATACATGTCAGGAGGAGCTATGCACATGACCAGGAATGTATCACGCCGGGACTTCCTCAAGGCCTCAGCTATAGGCATCGCAGGAGCAGCCGCCTCTTCCCTCATAGCCGCCCCCGCAATCGCTGACGGCAGAAAGAAGCTCTACACCCCCGGAACTTACTCCGCAGGCGCGCAGGGACTCGAAAGCACCGTTAAGGTAACCATGACTTTCGACGAGTACAGCATACTTGATGTAGCAGTCGACACGAGCGGTGAGACCAAAGGCATCGGTGAGCCGGCCGGGCCAAAACTCGCAGACCAGATAAAGAACGCCCAGGGCGCGGAGATTGATGGCATAAGCGGAGCGACAGTAACCACAAACGCCGCAAAGAAAGCCGCCGCTGACTGCGTGGCCCAGGCAATGGGACTCTCATCCGGCGCATCACCCGAAGCATCCGCTACAGAATGGCCGGGACCTGAGCCGGTGATTGATGACGCTGACGTTTACGCTGAAGTTACGGCTGACGTTGTCGTTGTCGGTCTCGGAGTCGCAGGGGTAACCGCCGCAAGAGCCGCCGCGGAATTGGGGGCAACTGTCATCGGCATTGAGTGCGGGGCATCCCCTAACTGCCGCTCAGGTGAGTACGCCGTCATCAACAGTCCCATCTTCAACAAACGCTGGCCTGAACGCGCACTGACTGAGGAGGAAGTCAACACAATCATAGACTCCCACCTCAACGAGTCCGGCTACCGCGCGAAACGCCCCATAATGTCGAGATGGGCGCACGAGATCGGCCCGGTTTTCGACTGGTTCATAGGGGCTGACTCTCACCTCTTCATCGCGGACGAGACAAGGCAGCCTATCGAGGACGAGAACGCTGACGATTTCCTCGTGCCGATATACAGGCCTCTTCCGTCGTACAAAGACAAGGACGGAGCTGTACACGTTTACAACTGGAAGGAAGAACGCTTCCCGTGCTTCCCGACATCGGTTGAGTTCCTTCCGAGCCAGCAGAAGACTTTTGCCGCCAACTGGGACAAGGCTCTTGCTACCGGGAAAGTCAAAGGCTACTTCGGGCATTTCGGGCGCAAGCTCATCATGAAGGACGGACGCTGTGTAGGTGTCTACGCTCTTGATGACATGCCCGGCTCTCCGACAAAGGGGAAGTTCCTCAAGGCCACCGCGGCGAAGGGAGTCATCCTCTCGACGGGCGATTACGGCTCGAACGACGCGGCAATGTACCACTTCATGCCCGACATCATGAAGACACACAAGAACAACAGGCTCTACACTTCAGTTGACGTGAACGGAGTCCGCTCCAACCAGGGGGACGGCCTCAAGATGGGAGCATGGGCAGGCGTTAAGGTCGGGGGCTTCAGCGCGCCAGTCATCCACCACATGGGCGGGGGGGCTGACCTTGCGGGAATCGGAGTGATGGGCAACGCGGGCTTCCTCAACCTCGACATGGACGGAAAGAGATTCATGTGCGAGGACCTGCCCGGCCAGCAGCTGGAGAACCAGATAGAGAGCATAAGGCTGATGAAGTCGTGGCAGATTTTCGACTCCAACTGGCCCGAACACATAACCCACATGCCCGCGGCTCACGGAGGGGCGTGCTACTACGAGCCCTACACTTCCCAAGACCAGGCACCCAAGAACAACAAGGTCTACCGCAACTGGAAGAGTCCCTACCAGCTGGAGGAAGCCATCAGGGACGGAAGATGCATAAAGGCTGACACTCTGGAGGAATTAATCGCGAGGATTTACCCTGACGACACGAAAGCGCAGCAGACAGCCCTCGCCTCAGTCAGGCGCTACAACGAGCTTTGCGCCAAGGGAGTCGATGAGGACTTCAACAAGGTATCATCGCGGCTTCTTCCCGTCGAAAAAGGCCCGTTCTACGCCGACCAGTTCACTACAGCCATAATGCTCGTGTGCATCGGCGGGCTTGAGTCTGATGAGGACTGCCACACGTTCACGGAGATCACGGACGCTGAGGGCAGGCAGGTCTGCGGTGAAGTCATCAGGGGCTTGTACGTCGCCGGAAACATGCAGGGCGGCCGCTTCGGTCTTCAGTACCCCATCGGCCTGAAGGGACTCAGCCACTCAATGGCCATGTTCTACGGGAAAGTCGCCGGGGAAAACGCGGTGAATGGCATCTAGAGTGAGGGGGCAGCCGGACTGTTCAGCATAGGTTTCTGGGAGCTTCTTGTGATACTGGTGATAGCGTTCGTTGTTGTCGGCCCGGAAGACCTGCCCAAAGTTGCGGCGTGGCTGGGGAGAACGGCCCGGCATTTCCGCCTTCTTGTCCGTGAGTTCCGGGAGCAGGCGGGGATTGATGAGATCGAGCGCGGGATTTCTGACGCTAAGAGCGGGATTGACCGTGATATTCGCAGGCTTAAAAGCGAGGCTGACTTGTCCCGTGAAGTGAGGATGACGGAAGGCCTGCGCGGAGAAATCGGCGGGGCGGAAAAATCGTTGAAGGAGGAATAAATTTCATGCACTTGGGATTCTCGGAGATACTACTTCTGATATTCTTGGCGCTTGTGCTTTTCGGGGGCAGCAAACTTTCAGGGGTCGGTAAAGCCCTCGGCAGGAGCATAAGGGACTTCAGGGACGAGCTCAAATCTGACGGCGACAAACCATCAGGCGAGACTGAGGCAAAGTGAACGGCGGAAAAGCCCCCCTCATCTCACACCTCCAGGAACTTCGGAGGGCTGTGCAGATTTGCGCCGGGTCGGTGATTGCCGCGTTCGTTGTGGTGTGGTGCTTCGCGTCGGATGCTCTTGTGGGCTGGATAGTCGCCCCGATAAAGGCAAAGGGCATCGAGATAATCTACACGGCCATGTCCGAGGCGTTCACCACGAAAATCAAGGTGTCGTTCACAGCGTCAGTAATCATAGCAAGCCCGGTGATAATCTGGCAGATGTGGAGCTTCATACGTCCCGCGCTCTATCCGGGCGAAAAGAGAGCCTTCAAGCTGGTATTCGCCGCGGCATTGGGGCTGTTCCTCGCGGGTGTGGTCTTCTGCTACGAGGCTGTGTACATGTTCGCGGTTGACTTTTTCCTTGTAGCGGGGGACAACTTGGCGACTCCCATGCTTTCACTCGACAAGTACGTCGGCTTCCTGTTCGGGTTCATCCTGCCGTTCGGGATGGCGTTCCAGCTCCCCGTGTTCCTGTACATGACGACGCGCTTGGGCTGGACAAACTATGACATGCTCGCGTCAAAGAGGAAGTATGTGGTACTTGCTGTGTTCACGCTTGCCGCGATACTGACTCCGCCCGACGTGATTTCGCAGATCGCGCTCGGAGTGCCGATGATGATTCTGTACGAGATCGGCGTTCAGGTGTGCAGATTCGCCGACAAATAGAGCCGGGTGGCATGTGTTACCGTCCCGGCCCTTCTTTGAGTCCTTGTTACTCCTGCTCAGGCCTCGTGCTGAAGTGGAACATCACGATTCCCAGCGGCGGAAGCGTCAGAGGCATCGAGTAGGGCATATTCTCCCACTCCTTCATCTCAGCCTCCATTCCTCCGCAGTTCCCCAAGCCTGAACCGCCGTATTTCGTCGCGTCGCTGTTGAGGATTTCCTTCCAGAAGCCAGCCCTCGGAACTCCTACCCTGTAGCCGAATCTCGGTACAGGCGTGAAGTTCGCCGCGCACAGTATGTACTCGTCATCGCTCTTGCCCTTCCTCAGCCACACGATTACGCTCTGCTGCCAGTCTGAGCAGTCAACCCACCTGAAGCCCTCCGGCGAGAAGTCCAGCTCATAGAACGGAGGATACTTCTTGTACGCTGTGTTGAGGTCGCGCACCCAGTCCTGAATCCCGCGGAAGTCGTCCTTCTGCAACAAGTGCCACTCACACGCCGAGTCGTGATTCCATTCGAGACCCTGTGCAAATTCTCCGCCCATGAAGAGCAGCTTCTTCCCAGGATGGCCCCACATGTAGCCGTAAAGGAGACGCAAATTCGCGCGCTTCTGCCACCAGTCGCCGGACATCTTGTTGATGAGCGAGCCTTTCCCGTGGACGACCTCGTCATGTGAGAGCGGCAACATGAAGTTTTCGCTGAACGCGTACCATATCGAGAAGGTGAGCTGGTTCTGATGCCACGAGCGGTAGACAGGCTCAAGGCTCATGTAGTCGAGCGTGTCATGCATCCAGCCCATGTTCCACTTCATGCCGAAGCCCAGGCCTCCCAAGAACACCGGGCGCGTAACCATAGGCCAGTCAGTCGACTCTTCCGCCACCGTCTGGATGTTCCCGAAACGCCCGAACAATTCGCTGTTCATGTCGCGGAGGAGGGATATTGCTTCAAGGTTCTCACGGCCTCCGTAGATGTTGGGTATCCATTCGCCGTTTTTGCGCGAGTAGTCAAGGTAGAGCATCGAGGCGACCGCGTCAATTCTGAGTCCATCCGCGTGGTACTGGTCAACCCAGAACGCCGCCGATGAGATGAGGTAGCTCCGCACTTCGTTGCGCCCGTAGTTGAAGATGTAGCTGCCCCAGTCTGGATGATAGCCCTTGCGCGGGTCTTCATGCTCGTAAAGCGCGGTCCCGTCATACCTTGCCAGGCCGAAATCGTCAGTCGGGAAATGGCTCGGCACAAAGTCTAGGATGACCGCAATGTTCTTCTTGTGCAGGCTGTCGATGAGGTACATGAGATCCTCAGGAGTCCCGTATCTTGCTGTCGGAGCAAAGTAGCCCAGCGTCTGATAGCCCCATGAGCCATAGAAAGGATGCTCCATCAGCGGGAGGAACTCGACGGCGTTGAAGCCCATATCCTCACAGTAGCCCGGCAATTCTTCCGCCATTTCACGGTAAGACAGCGACAATCCGTCGTCCCAGTGCCTGCGCCACGAACCCATATGCACCTCGTAGACGCTGAGGGGTGCTGACAGATTCATTCTCTCACCGCGCTTTGACATCCATTCGCCGTCGCCCCACTCGTATTCGGGCCAGTGGGTGATTGATGACGTTCTCGGAGGAAGCTCGAACGCACGGCAGAAGGGGTCCATCTTCTCCTTGATTTCTCCGTGCGAGTTCTTGATGCAGAATTTGTACAGCTCCCATTTCGCCAGGCCCGGCACAAACCCTTCCCATATCCCGGAGCCGTCCCACCTTGCCGCAAGAGGATGAGACTCAGTGTTCCAGCCGTTGAAGTTGCCGACTACTGAGACTGACTGCGCATTAGGTGCCCACACTGAGAACGCTACACCCTCGGCGTTGTCGGAAGGGTCTGTGAATTTCTGCGCCCCCATCTTCTCGTACAGATGGTAATGCGTGCCCTGCTTGAACAGGAATATGTCATAGTCGGAGATAGGTGATACTCCGTGCCTTATGTCTCCTGCCATAAAGAGATTACCCCCTTAGTATGTATTGTGTTGTTGGTGAAATTTGTGCGTGTGTCAATTTTATGTGATTGTCGCGCTTATTTCAATTCATTTCGCGGAGGCCATGTGCAAAACGTTTTCACGGCTTTCAATGTATAATTACGGTAATTCACACGCTTTTATTTCACAAAGGAGGAACATGGATTCATGCGCATAAAATTCTCCCCTGCATTCATGGCCGTATTCTTGCTGTCGTTTGCAGGCTCATCCTTTGCTGCTTCCCCGAACATCATCATGAACGGCGACGCTCATGTCGGAGAACAGGCAGTGCTTTCCGTAGAGGCCTCGCAGATTCCGCAGAACGGTTCTGTTGAATGGTCAGTTACCCCCACAACAGGACAGAACCCCGCGCGTATTTCACTCAGGGCAGGAGGCCGGGAATTTGCTTTCACGCCTCTTGACACTGAACCCGTGAAGGTCGTTGCCTCGTTCGCGGACAGGAACGGCGACATCCTCTCGTCAACCGAGAAGCTCATCACCCCGAAAGAGTTCACGGTTGAGATTTCCGTAGTGGTAGACAGGCCGCTTACCCTGTGGGATTCTTCACGGCGGGCAAATTACGCGTTAAGCCCTGATGTCCTCATGGCAAATTCACCGGTAAGACTCCGCGCTTCCCTCAATCCTCCTTTCAAGGGGCAGGTTTCTTTCACGTGGGAAGGAGACGCTGCTACCGCCGCAATGAGCCAGGACAACGCGGACATTTTCATACGAAGAGGGAGCGTAGGGGCCAGCGAAATCACTGTTACTGCCTTCAACTCACAGGGCGTTAAGCTCGGAAGCGGAGAGAGCATCGTGAACATTACCCTTCCTGTTTCGACGTATGAAGAGTCTGCAATGGAGCGCGAGGCTTGGCAGGCTTGGCAGAGAGCGCAGGAGCTTTGGAACTCGAAAAACTACGCTGAGGCTGTGCAGCTTGCGGGTCATGCTGTAACACTTTCACCCAGGGACACAGAGATTTCTGACGGGCTGAGAGCCATGAACGCGAACTATTCACGCTACACAAAGGCTCAGAAGCTGCGCGAGGACTCCGTGAAATTCGAGGAGGCAGGAAGGCTTGATGATGCCTTGAAGAATCTGCGCATTGCCCAAGTGATTTGGCCCATTGATGACGGCGAGAGGATCATAAAGACAGCTGAGGAAAAAGTAGAACGTCAGAGGAAACTTCAGCAGGAGGCTAACTGGCTTCGTGATACAGCAAGCGCGTATGACAACGAAAACATGTACGAGGACGCTCTTGAATATTACGCCAGAAGCATAGCCATTGTATCCAGTGATGCCGTTCTTGACAGAATGGAGAGGATACGCAACCGCCTGACTCTCATAGCCAACGCCGACAAATACGCAGAAGAAGGCAGTGTGCTTGAGCGTGAGGGAAAACTTCAGGAAGCGCAGCTCAAATACGGGGCAAGCCTCCAGAGCAACCCTGACGCTACACTGCGCCAGCATTTCGACGAACTCCAGAGCGTAATATCACGCCGCGAACGCCAAGCCAATGCGCTTTTCCGCGAGGGGCAGGACTTACAGAGGCGCAACCAGAATCAGGAAGCCCTAAGACGCTACCGTGAAAGCCTGAACGTGTGGCCTAATGACAGCGCAAGACAGAGAGTCAGCCAGCTCAGAAACGTGAAGCTGCCTCCTGATACTGTGCTGAGAGGCCCGGAGGATTTCGGCATAGGCACAAGGGCTGACGCGCAGAAAATCATTCAGGAAGCAGATGAGCTTTATGCCGGGGGAGACCTTGACGGAGCCGCCGCGCTCTACAGGAAGGCTCAGAGCATTTCACCGTCAGACGAAATGAGAAGATGGGTATCAAGGCTCGATGACATTCTGAAGGAAAGGGACGCGGTGAACGCCGCTAACAAGATAATAGCTGAGGCAAACGCGCTTTTCAGGGCCGGGAAAAAGAAAGAAGCCCTTGACCTGTACCGCGACAGCCTCAAGGCACACAAGAACGCTGAAATCGAGGCATTTATCAGGAGGCAGACAGCGAAATGATGATAATAGGCTTCAGCAACCTCAAAGGCGGAGTAGGCAAGACAACTTCATGCCAGAACATAGCGGCCGCCCTCACGAAAAAAGGCAGAAGAGTCGCAGTCGTCGACATGGATCCGCAAAGCAACCTGAGCGCAGGATTCGGACTCAGCACTTCGCCGACAGATCCGCAGGTTTTCGACCTTCTTTCAGGCGCGGCTGAATGGGACGATATAGCAGTCAGGAAAGAAGGCATTGACATTGTCCCAAGCTCCTTGAGCCTCGTCATGGCCGAACTGAACGATGAGAGCACAGTGAACAGGAAGACCGCCCTGCGTGATGCCCTCGCGAAAATTGACCCTGACAGGTATGACTACATGCTGATTGACAGCCCGCCCCAGCTTGGCATCTTCACGCAGAATGTTCTTGCCGCCTGCGACAAAGTCATTGTGCCTATGGACGGAGGGTTCTACAGCCTCTTCGGGTTAAGGCTTCTTGACCGCTCAATGCAGACATTCCGCGAGCGTCTCAACCCAAAACTTGAAATCGGCGGCATCCTCATGACGAACTACAACCCAAGGCTGTATATTTCCCGGCAGATATACGAGGACGTGAGAAAACAATTCGGCCCCCTGCTCTTCGAGACGTACATACGCCAGAACATCAGCATAGTCGAAGCCTCAAGCGTCGGAATGTCGATATTTGAGTACCTTCCGCGCTCAAAGGGGGCTGAGTGCTACAGGGAAGTAACAGAAGAGTTCCTGAAAAGGTTTGAGGACGGCTACATTCCTTCCCCTGTTCCGCAGGACAGCCAGGAAACGCGCCAGTCCCACAAGCCTAAGCCTCAGATTAAGCTGGCATCTGAAACAGTACCAGAGCCTGAGACAGTCCCGGAAACTGAGACACTCCCGGAGCCTGAGCCGAAAAGTGAGCCGCTTGCTGTCCCGGAAACTGAAACGCTCCCGGAACCTGAGCCGGTCAATGAGCCGCTTGCTGTCCCTGAAACTGAGACGCTCCCGGAACCTGAGCCGGTCAATGAGCCGCTTGCTGTCCCGGAAACTGAGACGCTCCCGGAGCCTGAGCCGGAAAATGAGCCGCTTGCTGTCCCGGAAGATGAGCCTGCTTCAGCCCCTGTACCTGCTGCAGACTCGAAGCCCGCGCATCCTATGCCTATAGTCCGTGTTCCCGGAGAGAAACGCCTGACACTTGGGGCTTACGAAGAGAGCATAAAGCAGGACATTCTTGACATGCTCCCGGAGGCAGAAAAAGGAATGTGGATGCAGCTTCTTGGCTCAATCTCTGACATTTCGCGCGGTGAGGTTGACGTTAGGTCATTGCGCGAGGACTTCGAGGACTCGGACAAGGACAGGTACACTTTCTACATGCTCAATGACGAAGCCGACTCTTTCTGGCCGGTCATGTACCCGGATCAGATTGTTGAGCCTCTCAGGTGCGTGATAAAGTGGGACGAAGAAGGGTCAGCCGAAGTGTTCATGTAGTGATGACGAAATGCCCCCGGATGTTTGGACCGGGGGATTTTTTTTGCTGCGGCACAGACATTTATCCGGCTCTTCACATTGCCCGTTCAAGAGTGCTATAATCAGCCCCACTTCAACCCCAGCAGAATTATTCCCATCAAGGAGGAATCTTGTCATGAGAAGGCTTTATGCCGCCGTTGTTTTGCTGTCTGCATTGTCGGTTTTGTTTTCTGCCTCGTCATACGCTGACTCTGTCTTGTGGCAGAGGATACGTCTTGAGGATGCCGGAACTGTCTCAATACCAGGCTCATGGACTGTGCTTCAGACAAACCAGCCTCCATCGGAGAACGCTTACGGCCGGGGTGTCTTTTGCCGTCTCTGCTTGGCCGCCAAAGACTCTAACGCCTCAATAATGCTCATGTCATACTGGCCTTTCTCTGTCGCAAAGGCTAACGAGGAGGAAACAGCAAGGAAATTCACCCAGGACATGACTTCTGAGATGATGAGGAAATACGGTTCGTCAGGCTCGCACCCTGTCTACGGCGACATCAGGACGGGCGGGAAAGTTGCCTTTGTGTCAGCTTACAGGCTCACGGAAAACGCGCAGACTACAGCCTCGTTCTTTCACGGGGGAAAAATTTACTGCCTCGTCATGACTTACAGACCATCATTTGAATATGAGGCAACAAGGATGATGAGACAGATAATAAACCGCTGGAAGCTGTGAGCTTCACCTCTTCCACGTGAAATTGTCAGGGAAGAACACAGCAAGCCTCTTCACAGCAAGCCCGGCAAGTATGCTTTTTGCGGCATCACCGGGAAGCGGCATAATCACGAAATACACAAGAAGCGTCTTAGCTCCCAGCTCATTCCCAAGATAATATTTCGACATCAGCCAGTAATAAGGAATCCCGAACGCGTAAATCACAGCAATTCCAGCCACCGCCCCAAGAGTCCACGTCATAAACTTGGGTTCGAATCTCTCAGCGATATACCCGGCCAGCCACGCACCAGGAATGAACCCTACAATGTATCCGAACGTGGGGTTGAGCGCGGAACCCGTGAAAACAGGAAGCCCCGCCAGCCCCGCCGCCACATACACACAGACTGAAAGCGCACCCAGTTTCCCGCCGAGAACAAGCCCGGCCATGACCACAAAAAGGGTCTGGAACGTCAGAGGCAGCAAAGGCGTTGGGATTCTTATGTGCGTGCCTATTGCGATTAACGCCGCGAACAATGCGCACAGTGTCAGCTTCCTCGCCGCCGTCATGATCCAGTTTCCTCCGTCCTTATCATGAATACCTCGCCTGACCTGAGAGCCTCAATATTCCCCGACGGATCCCGGACAATAAGCCCCCCAGTGTCATCAATGCCTTCAACATGGCCGCTCATCCTCTCGTCCCCCCTCATGAACGTTACATCATGCCCCGTAAGAAGCGAACGCTCACGGTAAGCCTGGATTACCGCCGGGCTGCCCAAGTCTTCAGCGAAATCCATCACGTAATCAGCGACCCTTGCGCAAAGCTCATCCCTCCCAAAGGCAAGGCCGCCTTCCGTGAAGATTGTCCCGGCTATGCCTGAAGCCTCCGGGCTGAATTTCTTTGTCGACACGTTGATTCCGATTCCTGTTATGACGCTCTCAATCTCGCCGCTTTCGAATCCTGTTACGGCCTCAGTGAGAATGCCGCAGATTTTCCGCCCGTTCATGAACACGTCATTGACCCACTTAATGCCGAGCTTCCCGCGCGCTTTTGGGTACAAGTCCTCAACGGCAAGGCAGACCGCCACAGCGTCAGCAATCGTTATCATCTGGAATCTGCTTATGTCTGCGTCAGGCTTGAGTATCAGCGACATGTAAAGCCCCGTCCCGGCAGGAGACTCGAAAGTATGCCCCCTTCTTCCCCGGCCTGCTGTCTGATGGTTTGCGGCTATGAGCGTTCCGTGAATGCCTCCTGACAGAGCGAGCTTCTTTGCGTAGCTGTTGGTGGAGTCAATTTCTCCGAGACATATCACGCGTGAGACATGGGAGCCGGGCTTGAGGTGTGATGATATTCCCTTCTCTGTGAGAATGTCGCTGACCGTCTCAAGCATGTAGCCTTTGTTTGTTGACGCTGAGATTTTATGCCCTTCCTTTCTGAGGGACTCGACTGCTTTCCACACAGCTGCCCTTGACACGCCTAAAGACTCCGCCAGCTCTTCGCCTGACAAGTATTCTCCCCTCTTTGCTTCGAGGGCGTTCAAAATTTTTGTCTTCATGATGCGGGGGATTATGCCACAAAATTTTTTGCGTGTAAACTTTCCGCCTGCTTCTCAGGTTTACAGTTGATGATGTCCTTGCAGTAAAGATATTTCAGCGGTTATAATGCGGGTCATTCCATCTTTTGTGAAGAAAGGCTGTGTAGTTATGAGCATATCAGCGAACATAAGGCAGCTGAGAAAGAAAGCCGGGTTGACTCAGATAGAGCTTGCCGAGAAACTTGAAGTGTCAATAGCGACCCTGAGAAGGTGGGAAGCCGGAGAGACTGCGCCCAACGGAACGAGGATAGTAGAGATGGCGGACATACTTGGAGTTGCGCCGGATGAGATTGTTGCGGGGGACGGGAATAATCCTATCCGTGTCAGCTCGAGGATACTTCTTCCTGCGTCGGAAAATTCGGGCGGTATGTTAGTGTTTGAGGGGGAAGGCACAAGAATCGAGCTTCCCCCTACGGATAAAGGCTATGAGCTTTTCGCTAGGCTCATTGAGAATCTCATCAAAGGCCGGAAAGCTAGCACTGAAGATCCTGGCCTGCCCCGCCCGTAATCTGCTCTATGTTCTGGACGACAGCCTGAGAGAGTCCCATAGCCCCCGCGAGTTTGTCGAGATACCTGCGTTCTGCGTCAGTGTCAACGTCAATAGCCATCAGCGAGGCAGAATATACCTGCGCGGCGAGTTCGGGGCGGTTCTTTGCGGCCGCGACGATTTTGGCTGTCTCCATCGGCCCCTGCAGCTTCTGGATGACGTAATTCATTCCTTCCTGTCCGATACCTGACGACTTCATCGTGTTCATGATGCGGCCGAGTTCGTCGGAGTCAACCTGGCCGTCAGCTTTTGCCGCGTCGATCATGGCGAGAAGGATTATCTCAGCGTCGCTTGCCTGCTGCTGGGGAGTGGGGGGCGTGTATTCCTGCGCGCGTGCCTGTGGTGATGACTGGGATGCCGCGCCTGAGTCAGCCGACATTGCGCCTGTGATAGCTTTGTACGCCATCATCCCAAGAAGCCCCATCATTCCGCCGCCCAAGCTGTTCATAGTCGTGCTTTTCGAGCCGCCCATTAACGCCCCAAGCAACGCACCTATTCCGCCAGCCGCGAGGTTGTCGCCGCCTACTTTCTGCTTGACGGTCTGGCCTGCCCCCATGAGTGAGCCGAGCAAGTCCTGAATGCTGCTGCCTGCGTTTGATGCTCTGGAGCTAGTTGTTGATGATGATGCTGTTGTTCCCTGAACGAGTGAGCCGAGTAAACTCATGAAATCCATGAAAATATTTCTCCCTTCATGAAAAGTTTTTGTCTTGAAGATTGTAGCATGTACGCATAACTTAAGCGCGGCCATGTGATAAAATCCCAATCACCAAATTTCCACAACAATATATTTCAGGAGGCAATCTCTACATGAAAAAGTTTCTATGCGCATTGCTTGCCGTGTGTCTTGCGGTGAGTTTCTCGTCGTTCGCGTCGGCTGAATGGAAGTTCGAGCGCAAAGTTACCATCGTATGCCCGTGGGGTGTCGGGGGCGGAGCTGACTCGACTCTGCGTCCTATGGCAACCCTCCTCAAGCCCATTCTCGGACAGGAAGTCGAGGTCGTCAACGTAACAGGAGGCAACGGAGTAACGGCAGTCGAGTACGTCTACAAACAGCCTGCTGACGGCTACACTTTCATGCTTGGTACACAGTCCCTCTTCATGCAGGACATACAGGGAACAACGTCAATGAACTTCAAGGAGGAATTTATCCCGGTAGCGCGCCTAGTCCACGCCATCAACGTAATCACAGCGTCAAAGAAGGCAATGGACCGCAAGGGCTACAAGACATTCTCGGAGATGAGGGAGTATGTAACGAAGAATCCCTTTGAGGTCAGCGTAGGAATGTTGACCAGCACAGGGCTTGACGGAGCGTCACTGAAGCAGGCTCTCGAAGGCCTCGACATTCTGGACGTGTCTTATCCTTCAGGGTCAGAGATGAACTCCGCGCTTGTAGGCGGTCATATTGACATCATGGTTACAGGGACGGACGAAATAGAAGGCCTCATTGCCGCGGGGGATGTCGTGCCTTTGCTCGCGTTGTCGGAAAACAGAATGAAGCGTTATCCCGATGTCGAATGCTCGGTTGAGCTTGGGATTAACTCAGTGCTTGGGCCTGCGAGGGGAATATTCGCCAAGAAAGGAACTCCACAGGAGGCTATTGACGCACTTGTTGCCGCAATCGAGAAGGCATCACATGACCCGTCATGGCAGGCGTTCCTTGTTCAGGGCTGCTACGATGAGAGACCTGGATTCGCCGGGCCTGCTGATTACGCCGCGGCATGTGAGAATGACTACAAGCTCCTCACAGATTACCTCAAGGCTGAGGGTGTCATGAAGAAAGACTACTACGCGAAATAGTCGGCGTGAAAATTTGCGGGGTGTGAGGCTGTGAAGTCATGCCCCGTTTTTTTGTCGCAAAGGAGAGATATTACCGTGTTCGAATTAATCTGCAACGTTCTCTTGTGGGCGGGACTGCTCTACGCTTACTTCTTCAACGTCCTCGAAGCCCCAATCCCCGACAGGACAGCAAGGAATCCTTACACCCTCAAGCCCGACATATGGCCCAAGGCGATAATCATTCTCCTGTTGGTCTGCATAGCCATCAACATCGTCAACATAATCCGCAAGAACCGGGGCAATACTGACTTCACGTTCGCGTCAATGTTTGACATGAGAATACGCCGCTGGCTGGGAATCGCGCTCGTTGTCGCCGCAAGTTTCGTGCTTGAACCCCTCGGCTACATGGCCACATGCTTCCTCGTGCTGTTCCTTTACGGGCTGCTGCTCGGTCAGACACACGTAATCAGGCTGTTTGTGTTCGCGGTGCTGGTTACGCTGCTGCTGTACGTGGTATTCAGCGTGTTATTGTCGGTGAACCTTCCGCGCGGGACAATCCCGGAACTGCGCAACTTCTCGCTTTATGTTGAGGGTGTTGTGTCGTCCGTCAAGTCAGCAATCGGAATGTAGGGAGGAGGAATCATCATGTCAACTTGGGAATTATTCACAAGCGGCTTCAGCGTGCTCATGGATCCCTACACGTTCCTGATGGTGATATTCGCGATTGTTGTCGGTACGATATTCGGAGCATTGCCCGGAGTCAGCGCGACAATGGCGGTTGCTCTGGGGCTTCCGTTCACGTACTCGATGGCACCAGTCCCGGCGATAGTGTTTCTTGTTGCGGTCTACTGCTCATCCATAACGGGCGGGAGCATAACAGCAATCCTCTTCAAGATACCCGGTGTCCCATCGTCAGCACCAACAACTTTTGACGGCTACCCAATGGCTCAAAGGGGAGAAGCGGGAAAGGCTCTAGGAATCGCGCTCGGAGCGTCAGCAATCGGCGGACTAGTCTCGGCACTGGCCATGCTCACATTGTCGCCCCAGCTCACACAGGCGGCCTTGTCGTTCAGCCCGTCAGACATTTTCGCGGTTACGTTCATGGGACTCTCTATTCTCACATGCCTCGACAGCAAGAACGTTCTGCGGACTCTGATTTCGGGACTCTTGGGGCTGTTGCTGGCGTGCGTGGGACAAGACCCGATGTATGCGGTTCAGCGTCTTACGTTCGGGAGCGGTGAGCTTATCGCGGGGCTTGAGATGATACCCGTCTTAATCGGGATATTCGCGGTTACTGAAGTCCTCAAGCAGACGACAGCCACCAAGAAACTTTCAGCCGACGAAGGCAACGCTAGCGTCAACACAAAGATGCCCTCATTCCGCGAGTGGTGGGGGATAAAGTGGGTGCTTGCCCGTTGCTCAGTGATAGGCACGATAATCGGGATATTGCCGGGAGCGGGGGCAACAATAGCCTCGTTCCTGTGCTACTCAACGGAGACCAAGCTGTCGAAGCACCCTGAGAAGTTCGGGACAGGAATCATTGACGGAATAGCCGCCTCCGAGACCGCCAACAATGCCGCGACAGGGGGGGCAATGGTGCCGCTGTTGTCTCTGGGAATACCGGGAGGGAACGCCGCCGCTGTCATGATGAGCGCGCTCGTCCTTAAGGGAGTACAGTTAGGGCCGCTGTTACTGGTCAACCAGCCCCAGTATCTCAGCGCAACATTCGCGTCGATGGTCGTAACTAACATCCTCATGGTGTTTGTCGCAATCGGAATCGCAAAGATATTCGCGCAGATTCTCGCCGTGCCGTACTCGTACCTCGGGCCGATAATCATCATGCTTGCGATAATCGGGTCATACGCAACGAACATGAGCATTGCCGACGTTAAGATCATGGCCATCGCGGGCGTTCTGGGACTGGTGATTTCCGCGTGCCACTTCAACAGCGCGGCTCTGATTCTGGGGCTTGTGCTTGGAGTGATATGCGAGGGGAATTTCTCCAGAGCCTACACGATTTCGCGGGCGAATCTGGTTGCGATGTTCGCGCGTCCTGTGGCCGGGACTCTCATGGCCGTGAGCGTTGTGCTGTTGCTGTGGCCGATTGTGTCGCCGCTGTTCAGGAAGAAGAAGGACTAAGTCATTGTGCCTCTCCTGTGAGAATGGGAGGGGCGTTTTTTTTGCGGTGAACGTTCATTGATGACCCGGCCATGTTGTAGAATTTCCCCATAAAGGAAGGGGGATTTTACGATGTCAGAAATCAGCGAGGAAACAGGAAGGCGCATCCACGATTTCAGGAAGAGGCGCAGCATGACCCTTCAGGAAATGGCGGGACTGATCCACAAAAGCAAGTCGACAGTCTCAAAATATGAGAGCGGAGAAATAGCCATAGACATTTAGACACTCTTTGAGATTGCTGACACACTCCATATTCACGTCGAGCAGCTGCTATACAGGAAGCCCGAACGCCCATACTCAGGAAGCGAGAGGGAGGCCCGGTGTTCTTCAACGGAGCGTCGCAGTTCTACTCATACCTGTTTGACGGGAGGGTCAACAGGCTTCTGCGCTCAGTGTTCGATGTGGTGTCGGAAGTCAGCGACAAGACATACGAGGTAATCATGTACATGAACTTCGAGGACTACGCCCACTACCAGCACTGCGAGAACATATACACCGGCATAATGGAACACTACGACGCTATAACGCACACTAGCCTCATACCTTGACGCTGAGACGAAATGGGGGCTGTTCAACGGCCTCTCATCACGCCCGATGATGCCCATAGCCGTGAAGATGCTGTTCTCGAAATCCCCCCTCAAGGAAAATTCCGAACTCCTGAACATGCTCAAGGTCTCGCGGGAAGACATACGCCTGCTCAAGCTCTACAACATGCTTCCTGTGGTCTAGCGTTACAGTTTCGTACAAATCAACCTTTCACCTTGCGCGCTCCCGGAAATTGCGAACGTCCGGGAAATTTCCTGCACGTTCCAGCCCCGCATACTCCCAGTAAAAATTTCCCCGCTGAAGCCCCGTGAGATGAAACTTTGCGGCTTTTGCCCAAGTCCGCAACGGATAATACAATCGCCTCATTCCAGAAAAATTTACAGCGAGGTGAAGGGGTTATCATGTATAACTTCGATGAGATTATTGACCGCAGAAACTCAAACGCCATGAACGTCGAGGGCTTCAGGAGCTACATCTTCCACGCCGACGAGTCCATGAAGTTCCCCTACAAGGATGACGAGTTCGTGCGGATGTGGGTCGCTGATATGGAGTTCGCTACCCCTGACTGCGTCCTTGACGGCATGAGGAGGCGCATTGACCGCAGGATTTTCGGCTACACCCGCGTCTTTGACCCGGAATATTACCGGGCATTCAGCGGATGGTGCCAGAAGCATTACGGCTGGACGTTCCCGAAAAGCGAGCTGGTGATGTCGAACGGAATAATCCCCGCGCTCTTCGAGATGGTTGACTACATCACCAAGCCCGGCGAAAAGGTCCTGTTCCTCACACCGTCATACGCATACTTCAAGTACGCCGCCGAGTACCATTCCCGCGAGTTCGTCTGCTCCGACCTCATCAACAGCAACGGCTACTACACTGTCGATTTCGCTGACCTTGAGGCAAAATGCGCTGACCCGGCAACTGCCCTGTTCATCCTCTGCAACCCCCACAATCCGACCGGGAGAGTGTGGACTGAGGATGAGCTCCGGAAAATGGCCGCCATCATTGAGCGCAACAACATGTGGGTAATCTCCGACGAGATTCACTGCGACCTCCGCAGGCTCGGAACAACGCACATACCGCTCGGAAAAGTCATGCTGGATTACGAGCGTCTTGTTACGGCGATGGCTCCGACCAAAACGTTCAACCTTGCCGGAATGATGATCTCCAACATCATAATCCGCAGTGAGGAACTCAAAGCCACGTGGAAGGCTAGGCACTAAATCATGAAGTCAGTCAACACGGACAAAGCACCCGGAGCAATCGGGTCATACTCGCAGGCGTTCGAGGCCAGCGGCGTAATCTACACGTCAGGACAGATTCCCGTCAACCCTAAGACAGGTGAAGTCCCGGAAGGAATCACAGCGCAGGCGGAGCAGTCATGCCGGAATGTCGGGGCAATACTTGAGGCGGCAGGAAGCGGACTCGCCAAGGTCTTCAAGACAACATGCTTCCTCGCGGACATGGCCGATTTCGCGGCGTTCAACGAGGTCTACGCAAAGTTCTTCACGTCCAAGCCCGCCCGTTCATGCGTCGCGGTTAAGACCCTCCCGAAGGGCGTGCTGTGCGAGATTGAGGCCTCGGCGGAAAAGTAGCGCGGGACAATGACAAGAAAGGGGTGAAAATCTCAATGGACGCTAAGGAATTTGCATCACGGTATCTTGTCGACCGACGCAACACGGACTCCTCGAAATGGGACGGCCTCCGCGCAAAATTCGGCGAGGACGGACTCATCCCCCTGTGGATCGCGGATATGGAGTTCAGGACGTGCGAGGCAATCACTGAGGCTCTGGCAGAACGCGTGAGGCACGGAGTCTTCGGCTACAGCGTCGTTCCTGATGAGTATTACGCTGTCTTCTCGGACTGGATGGAGAGCCGCTACGGATGGAGGGTCGCGCGGGAAAGCGTCAGGTTCTCGACCGGGTGCGTTACGGCCATTGCGTGGATGATTCACGCTTTCACGAAGCCGGGCGATGCCTGCATGATTCTTACGCCGGTGTACTACCCGTTCCACAACGTAGTAACCAACAACGGAAGGAAGCTCGTAACCGTCCCGCTGAAATACGAGGCCGGGTATTTCACTATGGACTATGAGGCGATCGGGAAGGCAATCCGTGAGAACAGCGTCAAAATGTTCATACAGTGCAGCCCTCACAACCCGGGGCAGACCGGGAAAAAAATTTGTCCCTTCAGCCGCTGTTGCGGACGGTGAATACAGGGATATAGTCCTCACTCTGTCATCAGCCACGAAAACATTTAACCTTGCTACATTATTGCACTCCCACATAATAATCACAAATCCCGACCTGATGAAGCGGTATGACGCGTTCGCTTTCGGCCTCAACCGCACAGAACCCAGCATCATGGGAATGATCGCCACTATGGAGGGCTACAGGCACGGCGGCGAATGGTTCGGCGAGGGCTACGAGGGATTACGGCGGTCTTGCGCTGATACCGTTTGTTGTGTTCCTTGCGCTGTACGTTGGCTGCGGAATAGTCTTCACTGTCCTTGAAGCTGAGAATCCTTTCGGGCAGATGCCAAGGTACACCGCGATAATGATAGCGATAATCGTCGCGTTCCTGTGCTACGAGAGGGACAAGAAGCTCACGGAGAAGGTTGATGTCTACTGTGAGGGAGCCGGGCGGCCGGGAGTGATGCAGTTCGGGCTGATACTGTTTCTCGCGGGGGGCTTCGCCGGGTCGGTCTCAGCAATCGGGGGGCGTGCCTCAATGGTCAACCTCGGAATCTCAATCATACCCGGGCACTTCCTCATTCCCGGAATATTCATCATATGCTGTGTGCTGTCAACATGCATAGGCACGTCAATGGGGACTCAGGTAACGATGATACCGATAGCGATTGCGCTCGCGGAAGGAGCCGGCCTTGATGTCGGAATGGCGGGGGCTGCGGCGGTGATTACGGTCGTGCTTTACGCGTTCATGAGCGGGGCAGGGACTCTCACTCATTATCGGGCTTGCTGCCGGGACAGCGGGCTTCTTTGACTGGGCTAAAGGTGTCGGCAATGGCATTCAGGATATGTTCTGGCTTGCTGTGTTCGCGATGATGATTTCGGGGATGGTCGAGCTTATCAAGTATTACGGAGGAATAGACTGCCTTCTTCGGACAGCGCGGGGGAAAATCAGGAGCCGCAAGAGCTGTGATTATGCGATAAGCCTCCTGTCATTCGCAATCTCCGGGACGACTCTGAACAACACGGTCGCAATCATGGTAAGCTCCCCAATCGCGAAGGAACTCGGCGGAGAATATCACATTGCCCCCAAGAGACTCGCCAGCCTTCTGGACATATTCGGATGCGCTGCGTTGATGCTTGTGCCGCATGACAGCGGATTCCTGTTAGTCCAGCAGTACGCGAAATGCTCATACTTCGACATAGTGAGGTTCGCTTTCTACCCTGTGCTGTTACTGTTCTTCACGTGCCTGACGGTACAGCTTGGGCTTCTCAGGACGAAGGAAGAGAAAGAGGGTGCGGGGAATGATGCCTGACGTGAAAGCATTGGCCTCCGAACTTGAGGGCTACGTTGTGGGAATGAGGCGCGAATTTCACAGGCACCCGGAGATTTCCGGCCATGAGACTCACACAAGGGACGTGATAATCCGCGAGCTTGAGGCAATGAACGTGAAGTACAGGCTCTTGGACGGCACGGGGATTATAGCCTTCATCGAGGGAGGGAAGCCGGGCAAGAACAGAGTGATACGTGCTGATATTGACGCTCTCCCTGTTCAGGAGGAAGCCGAGAATCTCTGCCGCAGGAAAGAATGTGTGTCCGAAATTCCCGGTGTCTGCCACGACTGCGGCCATGACGCTCATATGTTTGTGCTTCTTGGGACTATGAGGCTTCTGCTACGAATGAGGGATGATGTACCGGGAAAAGTTTACTGCTGCTTCGAGGAAGGCGAGGAGACTAACTGCGGAATAGATACGATGATTGACGCTCTGAAAGATTACGTGGTCGATGAATGCTTCGCCCTGCACGTCTACAGCGGACTTGATGCCGGAAAAATCAACGTCGTACCCGGCCCCCTAATGGCTGGCACTGTAGGTATAGGCTTCCACATCAAGGGCAGGAAGGGACACGGTTCAAGGCCGGATCAAGCCATCAACCCGATAATCCCGGCGGCTCACATAATCACGCAGCTAAATTCAGCGTTCATGAATCAGCTCAATGTTGAGGAGACCGTAACGCTTGGACTCGGTAAGGTAACAGCAGGCGAGGCTACAAACGTCATTCCTGATGATGCTTACGTAGGAGGGACAGTGAGATTCTTCGACCCCAGCGAGGGCGAGAAGGCTCTATCAATCATCAACAGGATCGTGGAGAACACCGCCGGAAGTTTCATGTTGAGTTAGGAGGATGTATCATGAGTGAGAGAAAAGCGTTCAAGATGCCGCATCTCTTGTGGATAATGTTCGGGATAATTCTTCTCGCGAGTCTGGCAACGTATATCATACCCGCCGGGAATTTCCAGACGAACGAGGCAGGCCAGATAGCCGGCACAGAGTTTCACTACTTGGGACATCAGACACCCTCAGCGGAAGAAAGATTCTAGTCGTCATAATCTTTGTCGTTCAGTACCTCGTTATTGCTGTGTATTCGCTGATGGGCGGAAGCCAGACGTTCGATTTCATGATTGCTGTGATGATTGTTACGATGATACTTGTCGGGATAATCGGCGGAATGTCGGCGGACGAACTCGGAAACAGTTTCGCGAAGGGGCTTGCGTCAATGGCATTCGTTGCGTTCGTGATTGGGCTCGCGAAGGTAATATCACTCGTCCTCGACAACGGCAGCGTAATTCACACGATAGTATACGTCCTGACCAAGCCGCTTATGGATCTTCCGCGCTCTGTGTCCAGCATAGGATTGACGCTGATTGTGTCGGTGATAAATCCTCTGATACCTTCTGCGACATCGAATGGCCGCAATACTCGTGCCAATCATGAAGCCTGTAGCCGAAGCGTTGGGGCTGAAGCTGAATCTCGCTGTTGTTGCGTACCAGATGGGGGACAGTTTCACGAATCTCGTTTCTCCGCTGCCGGGCTGGATGGTAGGTTCATGCGCTATGGCAAATGTTCCGTTCGCAAAGTGGTTCAGGTGGGTGTTCCCGAAAGTGTTACTGTTCATCTTCCTTGCCTGCGTGATAGTGTATATTCTCACGGTAACGGGCTGGAGCGGCGTGGTATAGTCAGCAAAAGAGGCAGGCCGCAACACTATCAACCTGCCTCACATTTCTGCTTGCCCATTCTTCAAGGGTATAATTTTAGCCTCTTCTGAGAATTTTTCAGGGGAGGCATCTTGTTTCATGGAGGATTCCTTATGTTAGGGTTCAGGACTGACAGAGAAAAGTTCACGTTCACTTCACCGAATGACACCGAAGCATTCTCGGACGTTTTGCGGTTCGTTGAGAGTAAGACAGAAGAGTTCAAGACTTCCGGCAGAGAAGCCACACGTATAATCATGATGTGCGAGGAGTCCCTCGTCAAGCTCCTGGATTACGCCGACTTCCCGGACAACTCACCAGTAACCGCCGAAGTCTCAGCAACAAACTTCATGGGCAACGTGAGATTCACTCTCAGGATTCCCGGCGCAAAATTCGACTTCCTCCGTGCCATCCAGTCAGCAGACATAGACCCCGACGAAGTATCATCCGAAACCTACGAGACCATCAACAACGTGTTGCTCCAGCAGTTTGCCGACCGCCTAAGATACGAACACAGGGACGGCGTAAACTTCATCAGGATTGCGGCACTGAGTTCCCCGTACAACGCGCTGTTCAAGATTGTGGCGGCGATATTCCTTGCGGTTGTTACTGGAATACTCATGAGGACGTTCGCGACTCCTGAAATACGCTCCTATGTCCGGGCAGATTTCCTTGTTCCACTAAGCTCGATCATCATGAACGCCATGAAGATGTGTACGATACCGCTGGTGTTCTTCTCTGTCGTTGTGTGCATATCGCGTTTCGGGAATCCTGCTGAGATGAAGAGGCTTGCGTTAAGGTGCATGGCCTGCTTCTTGTCGGCTCAGACTGTTGCGGCTGCGGCAAGCATCGGGGTATTCTTCACTCTAAGGCCTGCGCTGAAGTCAGTTGCGGGGATTCTTTCGGGAATGTCGGAGATAGGTGCTGAGGCGCAGACAAATTTCCTCATGAAAATGTTACTGGACTTGCTTCCGCCAAGTATCATTGAGCCGTTCCTGGACAATGACGTTCTGCAGCTGCTCCTTCTGGGAATACTTTTCGGGTTCGCTATGAGGATGGCTGACGTTAGGAGACTGCGTGAAGGTTTCGAGGATTTCGCCAAGCTGTTTGTGAAGGCGTTATCCATCGTCTGCAAGTTTACCCCCGTGATGGTCTTCTGTTCGATAACTCGTCAGGTTATGGAGCTTGGGCTTGATGCTGTCGCTAATATCGCGTGGCTTGCTGTGTGTATCTTGGTGAGTGAGCTGGCTGTTATGGCGGTCTACTGCGTTTCTGTGCGTGCTGTCTCAGGAATGGCCCTGCGGAAATTTCTGGCCAAAGCCGGGCCTGCAATGCTCACGTCAGCGTCAACAATGTCAGGAAAGGCGGCAATCCCGGTGAACATGAAAGCCTGCGGGGAACTCGGAGTCCCGTCAAACGTCTGCAATATCTCCGTGCCAATGTCAGCAATCTTCAACAAACAGGGCGGCTATATCCCGGTTGTAGTGTCATCGTTGTTCCTCGCGTTAATGTGCGGAATTGATGTTAGTGCGTGGGATGTGGTGCTTCTTGCGGCTCAGGCAATGCTGATAGTAGTAGCTTCTTCCGGGATTACTGCACAGCTTGTTGTTCCGGGGATATTGGGCGTGCCTTCAGCGGCGGTTGAGCTTGTCTTGGGGGTAACTCAGCTCATGGATATTGTCGGGGTTGCTCTGGACTCGCTTGGTGCGGTGGCTTCTGCTGTGATTGTTGCGGGGAAATCTTGCGCCGCTGATGATGATATAATAGCTCCATTCCAATCACCAAAACGAGGAGGATAAAATCATGGCGAACAAGTACGCAGGAACACAGACGGAGAAGAACTTGCAGGCGGCCTTTGCAGGAGAGTCGCAGGCGCGGAACAAGTACACATATTTTGCGTCAAAGGCAAAGAAGGAAGGCTTCGAGCAGATAGCGGCGATATTCCTTCAGACGGCGGCCAACGAGAAGGAGCACGCGGAGATCTGGTTCAAGGAGCTTGACGGCATCGGAGACACGGCGGCCAACCTCACAGCGGCGGCGGAAGGCGAGAACTACGAGTGGACCGACATGTACGAGGGCTTCGCGAAAACGGCAGAGGCTGAAGGCTTCAAGGCACTTGCGGCGAAATTCCGTATGGTCGCGGCAATCGAGAAACACCACGAGGAAAGATACCGCGCATTGCTGAAGAACGTTGAGGCTCAGGAAGTATTTGCACGGAGCGAGGTCAAAGTGTGGGAGTGCAGGAACTGCGGACATATCGTAGTCGGCACAAAAGCTCCCGAAATCTGCCCGGTCTGCGCCCACCCCAAGGCATATTTCGAGATTCACGGCGAGAACTACTAGGACTGACGGAGAACACTTCCCCTTGTCGGCGACGGCAGGGGGAATAATTTTACAGGAGGCGGATGACCCCAGGACGTGGGAGACACCAGAGCAGGAAAGAGAGCGGAAAATGAGGGCATTCATGGAGCTGGAGGAAATGAGGAAAGAATTTCAGGCCATGAGGAAAAAAGATCCGAGTCTGATTCCTGACGACTACGAGGAAGCATACGCGGAAGCACTGGAAGAGAAATACGGGGTGGCGAAATGATGAAAGTCCTTGTTGATACGAACGTGATACTCAACTATCTTACTGGGCGTGAAGATAAGTACTTAGAGGAATCAATAGGGGTCATGTCGATGTGTTCGCAGAATAAACCCGAGGGCTACGTTGCTTTTCATTCGCTGTCGATAATCTGGTACACAGCCGGGAGAATGAAGCTGTCTGAAGAAGGTCGCCGTAAATGGCTCAACCGTGTGTGTGAAATCCTCATTCCCGCGCAACAAACATCACTCCATCACCCTCAACCGCGTAATCACACTCACAATCCCCCGGCACAAAGACATTCCCGCCCTTCACCAGCTCACACACATAATCCCCGCACCTCATCACACACTCACCCTCAAGGCACAGCATGAACATGAACGACCCTTCAGCATTCCCCGCAAACGGAGCGCGTAATCTCTCAGCGTGAAACTTGTTGCATGACACAATCACATTCCCCGCCCGGCCCGGAGGCGTTATCGTCAGCGGAAATGTGTTCGTTACGTCAAGTGCCTTCGCTATGTGGAGTTCCCTCGGCTTGCCGTCAGCACCTAACCTCCCGTAATCGTAGACCCTGTACGTTATGTTGCTGTTCTCCTGAATCTCAGCAAGAGTTATCCCCGCCCCGATTGCGTGAATCGTCCCGGCAGGGATGAAGTACATATCTCCGTCCTTAACGTAAACTTTCCTCAGCATGTCCGTTAATGTCTCATCACGTATTGCCGCCTCAAATTCACGCCTCGAAACATTCCGGCTGAATCCCAAGTATATATACGCCCCCTCATCATGGCCGAGAATGTACCACGCCTCAATCTTCCCCCGGCTGTTCTCGACCCTCCTCGCGTATTCCGTGAAAGGATGAACCTGAACCGACAAAGGACGCGCCGCATCAATCAGCTTCACCATAACAGGGAAAGTATCATCAGCCCGGAAATTCGGCGAGACCATAGCAGGGAATCTCCTCACTGCCTCCGACAATGTCAGCCCCGACAATTCCCCGTCAAGAATCACATTGTCCCCGTCAGAATGCGAGGCAAGCTCCCAGCTCTCAGCAAGGGTTTCTGTTACGGGAGTCTTGCCCCATGACGTGATGAGATTTTTCCCGCCCCATATGTAGCTCTTGTAGACCGGGGATAACCTGAAAGGCAACATGACTTACACCGCCATTTTCCCGCCGTCAATGTAGACTCTTGGGACTCTTGCTGACGGACTGCACACAATCTCGTGGATTATCGTCCCTGCATTCTTCGCGGCAATGGGCATTAGTTCCCCGTCAAAAACCGTAGCAACATCCCCGGCCTTCACGCCCGGAACATCCGTAACATCCGCCATCATCATATCCATACATACCCGCCCACGTATCGGGCACACAGCATCATGTATCTTCACGCCGTAATTGTTCGACAGAATACGCGGCATCCCGTCAGCATAACCCATAGGCAACACGGCCATGATTGAGTCGCGGGTTAATCTGTAAGTCCTCCCGTAGCTTATTGTCGTCCCGGCAGGAAGTGAGCGGACAGCCGTTATCCTGCTTTTGACGGTCATAACAGGGTGAAGGCCTAATGTGCTGTCCTCGTTGCCCGTTTCTGTTGACGCGTAACCGTAAAGCACCAGCCCAAACCGTCCCATGTCCAGATGAGCCGCAGGGTAATCCAGAATCCCAACGGAAGCCGCCGAGTGTACAAGCTCGAAGTTCTGCCCCATTCCCCGCAGATACTCCCTAGCCTCAAGAAGCCGGGCAAGCTGTGTGCGCGTGAAGTCAGAGTCCCCGTCAGCCGCCGCAAAGTGCGTGAACATTCCTTCAGCGTACAAGCCGGGCATTCCGCAGGCTGTCATTATGCCGCGAGCTGTGCGTTCCTTATCTTCAGGATCACCGGGCCAGTAGAATCCCGTCCGGCTCATCCCCGTATCTATCTTGATGTGAATGCGGATGACTTTCCCGGATGATGCCGCGTAATCTGAGAGTGCCTTTGCGTTTGACACGTCGCCGACAGCTTGGGTGATGCCAAATTCGGCCATGAGGGGAGCGAGTCCGGGCTGAGTCTGTCCCAAGCACAATATCGGGAGGGTGATGCCGTTTTCGCGGAGTTCGGCACCTTCCGGGACTGTTGCGACTGCGAGCCAGTCTGCCCCGGAGTCCTGAAGTTTGCGGGCGCATTGTGTCATTCCGTGTCCGTAAGCGTTGGCTTTGACGACTGCGAGGAATTTTGCTGACGGTGTGAGAGTCTTGCGCAGGATTTCGGTGTTGCGGGCGAGGTCATCAAGATTGATTTCCGCCCAAGTCCGGGACATAGCTAGTTCTAGGTCTGTCATGTGATGGGTCTCCTTTGTGGATTGTTGTGGGAAATAGTACAACATGGGCTATAATTTGGCCAGATAACAAGTAAGGAGTATTATGGTTTCAACATGAATGACTTTAACAGTTACGGTCTCAGGAAAGAATTATTATCCGCCCTCAATGAACACGGCTTCTCCTCACCTATGGACGTTCAAGACCGGGTGCTTTCTGAGGACTGGAACAGCGACTTAATCGTCCGCGCAAAAACTGGTTCAGGAAAAACTCTAGCATTCCTTCTCCCATTGTTGCAGGAAATGAAGATAGGCGAGCGAGTCCCCCAAATACTCATCCTCGCACCAACCCGTGAATTAGCACAGCAGACAGCAGACGAGGCAGAATTTCTCGGCAAGTTCCTCAAGGTTTCATGCGCCTCACTCGTTGGGGGAATGGACATTGTTCCACAGCTCAAAGCGTTACGGCAGGGCGCGGCAATCGTGGCAGGAACACCCGGAAGAGTCCGCGACCACATACAGCGGGGGACTCTCAGGACTGACGACATTCACAGCGTTGTTCTTGACGAGGGCGACTTGATGCTTGATATGGGATTCCGTGATGAGCTTGAAGCGATACTTGATGCGATTCCTGAAGGAAGACGCTGGCTTTTCTCCGCGACAATGCCCCCGGAAGTCCGCGAGCTTGCCGGGAAATATCTCGATGACCCGTTGATGCTGGCGGTTGATGATGAGGGTGAACAGCACGTAGACATCACTCACAGGGTCTACAGGATACCGTCGCAAAAGAGACTTGAGGGACTCGTTGACGTTCTGTTATGGGAGCATCCTTCGAGGACGCTGGTGTTCTGCCACACGAAAATGGAGTCGATTGAGATTGCGCAGAGACTTCAGGATCACGGGTTCAGCGCGGCGGCGTTGCAGGGGGACATGACACAGGGAGAAAGAAACGCGGTGCTTGCCTCGTTCAAATCCGGGTCAGTACCGTGCTTAGTCGCAACAAACGTAGCGGCAAGAGGTCTCGACATTGACGGAGTCAGCCACGTGATACAACTCGGACTTCCTGATGACCGGGAGACGTTCATTCACAGGAGCGGGAGGACGGGCCGGGCAGGCCATGAGGGAGTGAACATAGTGCTGCTCTCACCGCCTGAAATCGGACGCTTCAAGGAGATGTTACGGGGTACGAATATTCGCACGGACTGGCAGGACATTCCAGGCATCGACAAGATACGCTCGGCGTGGAGGGACTCAGCGGAGCAGGACATTTTCGCCGCGCCTGTTGATGAGTTCTTCGGCGAGTGCGTGAAGTGGGCGGGGGACCTCATGACGCGGGCAGAGCCTAAGGTGATAATCGCGAAACTGCTTGCCGTCCTCAGCGCGAGGAACAAGGGCTATGCTCTCGACCGTGAGCTTCAGCGTGAGCAGGAACGCCGCAACAAGAAGCCTTCCCAGCGTCCCAAGTCCCAGACCAAGACAGGAACGCCCAAGCCCAAGGGAGCCTTCAAGCGTTTCAGGAGCAGCCAGTTGCAGGATGTCGGCCATGTCTTGAACGCTATGTGCCGGGCATTGAAGGTTGAGCGGAGCGAGGTCGGGGCGATAAGGCTGAAGGATAATCACGTGATTGTTGAGTTGATGCCGCTGGCTGTGTCGAGGCTTGAGCAGGGGATTGCGGGGCTGTCGAAGTTCGGGCTGTTCCCGGATGAGGAGGGCAGGAGACGGAGAAGGTAGCAGGTCTTAGGGGAACGCAGGCCGTGATGAGCGGTCTGTTTTTTTGCGCGGCTTGTGCTTGGGGGAACATGTGTAAACTAGGCGGGTAAATGAAAAAGCAAAGGAGTTGTGCTACAATACTGCTTGCCCATAGTAGTACGTTGCACGGTCAATGTCTTGGTTGACCACCCCTCTGCTTTTTACCGTCATTTATTATAGCATAGAGTGAGGGTGTCAAGTGCTGGCCGTGCAAATATATTTCCGGGAGGTAATGTATCATGCGCAAAAATGTTTTCTGGCTCGTGATGATAATGCTTCTGGTGTTCACGTCCCTTCACTCAGGGTGCGGAGGAAGCAGCAACAGCGGCAATATCGCGGACGAAAACGGGAATTAGACACAGCAGGAGACCCCTAACGAACCTACAACGCCCGACAATCCGAACACGCCGACAACGCCCGGCACCCCTAACACGCCCACATCTCCTGACAACCCAGCATCGCCGGATACCCCACAGGGCGTTATGTACAGCTTCACTGTAATGGAAGGCTCGTGGGCAGCCTCGAACGGGTCAGCCACAAAGACAGAGATAAATTCCGGCGAAACCATATACCTGACAATGATTGAAGGAGTCAGCGGCTTCTCTTTCAGCGACATACAGGTCGACGGGGATACAGCGGTTTGCAGTTGGAGCGGGAGAATATTCTGGTCAGATGGCAACAGTCAGGGGCCCTCCAGCAAGCCGAAGGAATTCCAGCATGTCAGCGGAAATACGTGGAAGCATGAAAATTCCAGCGGCGAGGGTCATACACTGACCATCACTTCACCGACAACAGTAGAAGTAGAAGAAGAACTCAAGTTCGAGTTCAAAGAAGAAGGAAAAACGTATCGGCAGACAGCACACTACACCCTCACCAAGCAGGCCTCCCAGTCAACCCCCGACACGCCCGCAACCGCGACTCTCAACGGCACATGGCGCATCACTGGCGGGACTCTGAGCGGAAGCGGAATCAGCGCAAACTATGTGCGTTCGTCGGCTGAAACGTTCACGCTTGCGCTGTCTGACGCAGGGGATGGGGACTACGTGCTGTCCGTGAGCGGTGAAGGTGTCAGCAAGAAAGAAAGCACTCCATATGTGAAAGCATACTTTGAGGGCATCGATGACGAGGTCAGAGTCGTCTGGGGAACGAGTACGGGTGCACGTGATGGTCTAAGCACATGTGTACTTAGCGGCCCAAACACATACTCGCTTTCGTACCAGTTCTCGATTCATGATGTAAATACTGTGTCATATCAGCTCGTGAACGCCTCGACAATCCGCTACACTCAGTCAGACCCAAGCATTCACGACGGAAACGATGCGGTCGTGGACGTGGCACTGACCCTTGAGCGCGTAAACTGACACTACACACGCAGGACTCCCACATGGCCGGGCAGAACTCCCCCGGTCATTTTTTGCCTCAAGTCCGGCTCAACGTGCTACAATTCACTCATTCCAACAACGAGGGGGCAACATCAATGTTAGGCGACAATATCAAAAAACTCGGCTTCGGCCTCATGCGTCTTCCGAGAATTGCAGGCTCAGAGGACGTTATCGACATTGAGCAGACTAAGCAGATGGTCGACGAGTTCATGGCCGCTGGGTTCACGTATTTCGACACGGCCTGGGCTTATCCCGGCTCTGAGGACGCAATACGTCAGGCACTCGTCGAACGTTACCCAAGAGAGAAATTCCAGCTCGCAACCAAAAATGCCGCGTGGATCAACTGCAAGACCAAAGAGGACGCAATCGCACAGTACACAACATCGCTCAAGCAGTCAGGCGCAGGATACTTCGACTTCTACCTTCTCCACAACCTCGGCGACTCACGCACTCACGTTTTCGACGATTTCGGCCTCTGGGACTACTTCCAGAATGAGAAAGCAAAGGGCAAAATCAAGCACCTTGGCTTCTCGTTCCATTCAACGCCCGAACAGCTCGAAGAGATTTTGACCGCTCACCCGGAAGCAGAGTTCGTACAGCTCCAAATCAATTACGGCGACTGGGAGAACCCCGCGATAAAGTCCCGCGAATGCTACGAGGTCGCCCGCAAGCACGGCAAGCCCGTTATCGTCATGGAGCCCGTCAAAGGCGGAAATCTCGCCACGCCTCCCGAATCAGTCGCAAAAATCCTCAAAGCCGCAGAGCCTGAGTCATCCTGCGCTTCTTGGGCTGTAAGATTCGCCGCCGACCTTGACGGGGTCATAGTCGTACTGTCGGGGATGTCCAACCTTGAGCAGATGCGCGACAACTTGAGCTACATGAAGGGCTTCACACACCTCACCGACGCTGAAAGGAAGGTCATCGATGAGGCAAGGATAGCCCTGGCGAAAGTCCCGGTCATCCCCTGCACAACCTGCAACTACTGCGCCAAAGTCTGCCCGATGGACATCGGAATTTCGGCCTCATTCACGTCCCTCAACATGTACACCCTTTACGGCAACCTTGAGTCCGCGAAGAACAATGAGAAGTGGAACGTCGAGGGAATGGGGCACAAACACGCAAGCAAGTGCATAAAGTGCGGGAAATGTGAGCAGGCCTGCCCCCAGCACATCGAGATACGCAAGGAGCTTGTCAGAGTCTCGGAGACATTCGGAGTGTAACCGCCGGAACTTGTCCCCTTGTCTTTCACGGCAGGGGGATTTATTTTGCCCTCATGTTAAACTCGCTAATCATCACAATCACATTCATCACGATAATTCCCGTTCCCTCCTGTCTCATCCCCGAATGGACTCCCGGTAACCTGCGATATTTCCCCCTAATGCTCCCGGCTGTAGGCGTGATATTCTCGCTGTTGTGGCTCATATCCCTTCACGTCCTATCACTCCTCCCGGCCATGTCCCCAATCCTGCGAGGATTCATCATGATGCTTCTGACTCTAGCTCTGACGGGGGGGCTTCACCTTGATGGACTCATGGACACCTGCGACGCTGTATTCTCTCACCGCGACCGTGATACCCGCCTGCGAATCTTGTCCGACACTCACGCCGGGAGCTTCGCTGTCATGGGCTGTGTGATTATCCTCATGGCCAAGACGTTACTATTCTCAGAGCTGCTTACCCTCCCCACTATCCACTATCCACTATCCACTATCCACTACACACTATCCACTATTCCCCTATTCTCACGTCTGGGAATGGGACTCCTAATCACCAATCTTCCCTTCGCAAAACCAAGAGGCCTCGCGGTCATTCTAGGCTCATCACGTAACCGCCGGGACAATTTCGCGTTCACCGTCATGTTCCTTGCGCTCATATTCGCGGGGGGGCTTGCTGTATCGTCAGCGTTTGCTTTGTGGCTTGCTGTCCACGTGGTAATATGCATGCGGATTTTCGGGGGGATAACGGGCGATTTGCTGGGCGCGTTCGTTGAGGCCTCAGAAGTGATTATGCTGCTTGGGACGGTGATTGTGAGCTGCACTTGATACTTGGCGGGCGTTACATGGGCAAACGTGATTACGCCGTGAGACTTTACGGGGCATTCCCTGCTGTCTATGACCTTGAACACGACAGCCCCGACATCATGGCCGGGCCGGGACTCGTCCTCAACCTTCATGCGGGTGTGAAGTCTCTCATGACTCGCGGCATTGACCCGGCGGGATATTTCGCGGGGATGATTGGGACTCTCAGGGAGTGCGTGATTACTTGCGATGAGATTTCGGGGGGGATAATCCCTGCTGACGGGTTCGCGAGAAAATGGCGGGATGAAACCGGGAGATTGTGCCAGTATCTTGCGGGCAAGGCGGATATTGTTGACCGTGTATTTGCCGGACTGGCGTTGAGACTGAAAGGGTGATTTCATGTACGTATTCTTTGACATCGACAATACATTAGTCAGCCACAGGGGAACGCCTCACATTCCCCCTGCGACAACTGAGGCTTTGAGATTATTGCGTGAAAGCGGCCATGTTCCGGCGATTGCTACGGGGCGGGCGGGTTTCCTGACGATGAACGTAGCCAAGTCAGCCGGGATAACTCACCTTGTTTGCGCGGGAGGCTCGGAGATTTTTGCTGACGGTAGGAAGATTCACACGGCGTATCTTGCGGATGAAGCTGTTGACGCTTTCCGTGAAGTCGCGGTGAGATTCCCGGATTTGACGGCGGCGGTTGATGAGGAATTTCTTTATGCTGACGCTGCATTTGATCCTTTCCGGGCTTACTTCAACTCTCAGGCGGGCTATGACTGTTTCCGGCCTATGAGTGAGCTTAGGCGGGCGACAATGTGCTACATAATGATGCCTCACAGTATGCTTGATGAGACTCACGGGCTGTTTTTCCGGCCGCTTTCCGGGACTCGCTTGGAAATCATGCGGGGCTTCACTGAGGCGCGGGCTGAGTCGTCGACAAAATGGGGCGGAATCGTGCGGATGATTGAGACGCTGGGGGGGAATGCTGCTGACGTTGTTACGTTCGGGGACGGCCCTAATGATGCGGACATGCTGAGGCGGGCTAGCGTGGGTGTTGCTGTTGGGCGGTGCGCTGAGTCTGCGAGGGAAGCGGCGGATTATGTGTGTGATGACATTGACTCGGGGGGAATCCTGAAGGCATGTGGACACCTGGGGCTGATATGAGGGGGCTACTTTGCGCCTGCTTTCTTGAGGAAGTCTATGATTTCCCGCCTGTTGTCCTTCCAGCCCATGCGGTGGACTGACTCGGCCTTCTGCAGGGGTGTCTGTCCGTAAGCGTCCCTTGCGTTGAGATTCGCCCCGGCCGCCACGAGAGTCCGGGCAACGTCGGGGTTGTCATTGTGAGCCGCAGCCCAGTGGAGCGCAGTCTGCCTGTCCCCCTTCGACACCGCCCCGAGCAGGTTGACTTCATCCTTCCTTGCCTGACGGAGCAGCACCCATATCACATTAGCGTCCGTGTTCGACTGAGCCGCAGAGATGAAGGCTCGTGAGTCCCATTCCGCGCCGTCCTCAAGGTCGGCCTGAATGTCCCTTGCCGACGCGCTGGCACATAAAGCCGCGAACTCCTCCGCGTCCATTGGCTTGATTCGTCGTCTCCTTGACATGTTATCCCGAGAAGCCTCCCTGCTTTGTTGTGTGAATTGATGAGTGATGAATTGTGCGGTAACTGAATGCTAAAATATAGTGCCTCCGCAGGAACCGTGTAGTGAGTGTTCTGACCCGTCCCTAATATGACATGTAGTCTTTGGCATCAGCCTTCTAGAAGCGAGTGTTGGCTCAGAACGTAATCAATATCACGAGAACCCGCAGGGGCATGAGAGAATTATAACAGGTTTCACGAAAAATTTTGTTGCGAGGTCGAAATCTTAATGTCAAAAACTTTCAGGCGTTTGCTAATATCACTGCTGGTTATTATCGTCATGGCCGGCTCATCTCACGCTGTAACAAAGTACGAGTTCCTCACAGGCCTTCTCACTGCACGCGGCCTAAACTGGGACAATTCCCCCGAAGCTCCCTACAATGACGCTCCCGGCTTCCTCCTGAGAACCGGCTATGTTTCCGACACGGTCAGCAAACTCGACTCACCGGCAACACGGCGCGAGGCTCTGAGATGGTGCATTGAGAGTCTGGGAATGACATTCGAGGCGGGGCTGTTCACGGATTACCCGACAGGCTTCACGGACGACAAGAACCTAACACCGTTCGAGCGCGGCTGCCTTGTCATTGCGACCCACATGAACCCGCCGCTGTTGTCCGTCTCAGACTTCAAGGGCGAAAGATTTTCCGGGTCAAGCAGCCTCACGCTCAACGAAGCCCGCAGGTTCCTCCAGCGTCTTGGGAATGCCTCCCGGAATTTCTCGCTCGATGTCATCCGCAACCCGGTAAAGGGACTCCGTGTACACATACACCGCGAGGGTGTGCCGTCCGGGATTCCTGAATGGAGATTCTATGCTGACGGGATAAAGACCAAAGCCGCCGCCGATTACTTCAAGTCCTCACTCAAGGCCGAAGGCTACGAGGTCAGCATCGCGGGCGTGAACGGAAGCTACAGCGTGAGGAGTCAGAAGCTCGATGACTACAACGACGTGCGCAGACTCGAATCAGTCGCAAAAGCAAGAGGCCTAACAACCCGCGCCCTCCCGTCGATGTCCAACCCAAACACGAGAGTCCTTCCCCGTTTCTGGATAATGCTGGCGATAGATCCTAGCTACTTCCGAATTGCCCCCATAGCCTCACGGAGCGGCCCTACTGAGCTTCGTACACTGTCAGCAATCTACGGCAGCAACAACGTCCAAGCGGCAATCAACGCGGGCTTCTTCGGGACAATGAAGGGCGGGAAAGGCTACCCTATCGGCGCGCTGAGGGTCAACGGACGGAACTACACCCTGCCTTACAACATGAGGGGCTGTCTTGCGTGGAACGAGGATGACGAGGCACTCTTTGCTGTGGCGGAAAGCACGGAGGACGGCTCTTACTGGCCTGAGATGAGCAACGTTATACAGGCCGGGCCAATGCTGATTGATGACGGTGAGACAGCGCGCTATGAGGAAAGTTTTTCGGGCGGGCTGATTTCTGCGAGGCATCCCCGCTCTGCTGTTGGACTCAGCGCAGAAGGCAAGTGGGTATTCATGGCCGTAGACGGGCGCAACGGTATGCATTCTTCCGGGGCGACTATAAGCGAGCTGACCGAGATTTTGCGGGGGCAGGGGATGGTTTACGCTCTGAATCTTGACGGGGGCGGATCAACGGAGATAATGATTGACGGCCGTATCTGGAACATACCTTCTGACGGCTACGAGCGGAGAATATCATACGGATTGGGGGCAGTGCCAAGATGAATCAGGAATGGAACGCGGACAATTATTCGTCAGGCTTCTCGTTTGTCTACAATTACGGCGGGGATGTCCTGAATTTGATTGACGGTGAGAATGTCCGGGACGTTATCGACTTGGGATGCGGAACGGGGGTTCTTACACATGCGCTGTCAGAACGCGGCTTCAATGTTACGGGGATTGACGCGTCAGAAGACATGCTAGCGAAGGCGCGCGCGAATTATCCGGGCTTGAGGTTCTTGCAGGGTGATGCGGTGAATTTCACGGTTGACGCTCCTGTTGATGCTGTGTTCTCGAACGCTGTGCTTCACTGGATTGACCGTGAGAAGCAGCCCGATATGATGAGGTGCGTGAATGATGCGCTGAAACCGGGCGGACAGTTCGTGTTTGAGATGGGCGGCTGCGGCTGCGCGAAAAAGATTCATGACTCTCTGGGGGAAAATTTCCGCGCTCTTGGCTACGAGTATGTGATGACGTTCTTCTTCCCGAAACTTGGGGAGTATTCGGCCATGCTTGAGGCCTGCGGGTTCACTGTGAGGTTTGCGGCTCTGTTTGACCGTCCCACAGAACTGAAGGGTGATTACGGGTTGCGGGACTGGATTAGGATGTTCGTGAAGCGGCCGTTTTCGGGAGTGAAGGATGATGACCGTGAAGAGATTTTGCGGCGGACTAATGAGGCATTAAGGGATGAGCTGTATCACGGGGGGAAATGGTACGCTGATTATGTGAGATTGAGAGTGAGGGCGGTGAAAGAGTGAGGGTTACCGCGCACTCATCATGTACAGCCCGGCCATGCAGACGAACGCGCCTAGTACCTGCCTCAGAGAGATTTTCTCACCGTACAGGAAGTACCCGATGAACAGCAGAGCCACCGCCAGGCATATATTCGCGGTGAGTGAACCCTTGCTTATCTGCCAGCCCGCCCGGAAAAGGTACACATACCCAGCCTCAAGCCCCACGATGGCAAGCCCAAGTATCACGGAAGGCCAGCTGATGTTGCGGGATATGTTCAAGCCCCCCGACTGCATGAAGAACAGCCCCGACGCTATCACAGCCCCGGCAATGTAGGTTACAACGAGCGCGCCGAAAGAATCAGCGTCTTCCGGGATTGATTTGGTGCAGATGTTGTAGAAACAGTTGGAGATTATTATAAGCAGCAGAGGCCACAGCATAGCCCACATAGTCATATCACCATAAAGAAAGCGGAGCCGGTTTGTTCAGCCCCGCCGTTTTTTTTGCGTCTCCGTCACTCGCACTTGGCGATTGCTTCCTCAGCTGTTGACCCTTTGAACATGATGTCAAGCATTCCGGGCGCGTACCTGTCGAACATCACCGAGGGGATCAGTATGCTCTTCTTGATGAGATCCTCAGAAGGGATGTTGTCATCGCAGTCAACAAACACCTTGTAGCCTAATTCACCGTCAGTAACGTCGAACTCGAAATTTCCGCTCTTGAGTCCGTAGTTTGCGCGGCAGATGAACTGTGCCATTTCACGAATCACATCGTTGTCATCGGTGTCAGCCTCAAGGGGGGCTCTTGCGTAGACAAGGAAGGAATCTCTTTTCACCGGGATAATATATCTCAGGCTCTTGAGCTTGCTTGTAATTCCCAGTCCGAACGAAAACACTCCGCGCTCCTCGTCAAAATCAAATTTCCAGTCGTCTTCAACGAGAAAGGTTCTGATAGCTTCAACAATTTCTTCCGAATACTCTGTGTCCATGGCTTATGAACTCCTTTGTGAAAAATTCCTGACATTCTACCACAACATTAATCTTCTGTCAGTATTTTCCGGGCAATGTCATACTTTTTTTCGCTGCTCATAGCTCACGCCCTGCCTTGTCTTTCTGGCCGTGATGAGCGGTGAGAAAAACATTCATCCCCCGTAATAAAGAATGTCATATGCCCATACGTCTTTATCTGTTCTGTTGGCGTAAGTGTGCTTTCTGTTTGCGAGGAATTTCACGGCCTCCCCGCTGCGGAGCTCGTACTCCTCATCTTCAAGCGCAAACGTAAATACCCCGTCAATGATCATGATATACTCCCAGACGTTGGGCCCGTGGCTGTCCGTGGTGATTTCCCTTCCCGGCTCAAGCCTAGCTTTCGTTATCTCCATTGATGTCTGGATGTCATACCTGAAGAGCTGCTGTATGTCAAACTCTCCTTTGCGTGCCAAATCCTGAGACTTCACGACCTCAACTATTTTGTCCGGTGCTTTCAGGAGGAAGGGCAGCGACACGTTGATGCCCTCGCATATCTTGTAGAGCACTGCCACTGTCGGGCATTTTCTCCCCCGTTCTATGTCGCTCAGCATGCTTTTGCTGACTTTGCTTCTTGCTGAGACTTCATCGAGGGAAAATCCGCGCTCAAGACGAAGGCGTTTAAGGTTCGTGCCTATTATGGCGGTTATCCTCTCAGTGTCTGTAAATCTGTCGTCTGTTTCTGCTTCGTCAGGCAAGTTTATATTGTCCATGTTCAACACCTCTTGAAACTATTATACCCTTTGAGCGGCAGAAATTTACCGTAGTAAAGTCTTTAGTGTCTGTCAAGGAGTTATGAGGCGTTTATGTCAGTCATTTGTGAGCGGCAATCCGCATGTCACGGCAGAAGCAGGCCCCGCGGGATATTTTCTCACGGGGCGGGCTGGGGGAAGGTCAGAGCCTGAGTGTTTCAGCGTGATACCTGAGAATCCAGTACAGGGCCTCCCGGAAATTTTTCCTCAGGACAACGCGGGAAAGGGACTTCATGCAGTATGTGCTGCCGTTCTCTGATCCAAGCCTATACCATTTTTCGGCCTCTCCGGGGTCAGAATGCTCATTGTGAAATTTCGGGTCATAATGAAGAGCCAGCCCATACATTAGTGAAGAGTCGCTGCCTTTCTCCGCTAATCTGGCGAGAGGCGCAGGGTTTCCCGACATTATTTCCCTGACAGCCCCGTCGTCGCTCAGGATTTCCGGCGGCATGGCGCGCAGGGTTTCCCCGCCGTAATAGTGAGCGTCCCTCTTGTGTTCGGAAAGCACGCCAATATCTGAGAAGATAAGCTCAGGCTTTGTACTGAGGCGCGGCACTATGAGATCAGATACTCCCTTGCTGACCTGCTCATGTATGGCTTCCGCTCTTGCGTCATATTCTGCGGCGTATTCGGGGGCAATGACGAGAGCCTTCACGCAGTCGATGAAATTCGCGCTCACCATCACCGACAGAATCAGCACAGGCCATCTCCACTTCGCGCAGAAATTCCTGAAGCCTTCGGAGCGTATGAGGTCCCCGCGGTAAAAGAAGACCCACAGTATATGCCACGTGAAACACATCATCCACATGTTCAGGCTGACACCCCTCACAGGAAGCCCGGAAACGCCCCCGGAAATCACTCCCATCATGTACTGCATGAACATGCTGACCGCGAACATGGCCGCGGCAATGTGCCAGACTCTCAGCCGCCGTGACAGTCTCACGTCAGCGACAGGAATCTTCCCGGCAATCACAGGCATGAAGAGTATCACGGAATACAGCAGGGGCTTGGCGAAAAACTGGAATGTTTGCAGGACACCGAGAGACAACGCGGGAATGACTCCGGCTATTATCTTCTTTGCTGACAGCCCGGCATCGGACGGAAGTACTAGCTGCATCCTCAAGGCTGTCCCGGGAGCAAAGTAGACCACGCAGAACCCGGCAACTGACGCAAGCCAGAACACACAGGAGATTTTTGCCCGCCTATAGTCCCGTCTCACCGCAAAAAATATCACGGCAAGGAACGCTGTTATCCCCTGGAACACGCAGGGCTGCTCAAGATTTGTGGCATTGATGAACAGCACGGCCATGCACAGGAAGAATGATGAGCGAGATCCCCGGAAGGCTTTCACGGCGAGACTTAGCGCGAGCATCATGAGGCTGCACGACCAGAAATAGGGCATCCCGGCGAGCCAGTAGAACGTCTCAGAAAGCGAGTAAGTGAAGCAGAGTGTCAGGGCGCATGTGAGGAATGAGAGCGTGAGTTTTGCCGCGAATGTCAGGGAGGGTATGAGCGTTCCAATCAGGGAGAATGCCGCGAGTATGTAGACGGCTGACGTTATGGAGGCCATGAGGGGGTAAATTCTCTCCAGGCCGAACTGTGTGAACACGTCCATGAAGAGGTGATTTGCAACGCGTCCGTTTTCTTCCATGTACTGCGAGATTTGCGCCTGAATGAAGCCCTCGCTTGCGACTCTGTCATAGAACAGGAAATCATCGCCGGGAAACGGCCTGCTGAACCATCCCAGAACGCAGAACATCACGACAATCACCGCCGAAAACACGAGTATACCCTTACGCTTCACTGTTATCACCGTAAACCTTTCTGACAATGTAGACCGGCCTGCGCTTGCTCTCGATGTAAGTCCGTCCCAAGTACTGGCCGATTAAGCCGATGCCGACGAGATTCAGCCCGCCGAAGAACAGTATCATGCACACGATTGACGCATAGCCGGGGACTTCAACGCCGGATATGACCGTCCTCATGAATATGTACGCGAGGTATGCGAACGCGCTTAGTGAAATTGCGCCGCCCAGGTAGAGCCAGATTGTGAGGGGTGCTGTGCTGAATGATGTTATGCCTTCGAGTGCGAGAGTCCACAGCTTCCAGCCGTTGAGCTTGGCGCGTCCTGCCGAACGTACTTCGCGCCTGTAATCGAGCGTGCATGACCTGAAGCCCGCCCACGCAAACAGTCCCTTCATGAACCTGCAAGACTCCCGGCAGCCCTTGAGAGCCTCAATCACAGCCCTGTCCATGAGCCTGAAGTCGCCGACGTTTTCGGGAATGTGGGGATTAGAGATTGCGTTGTGGAACTTGTAGAACATCTTGGCGGTTACTCTCTTGAGCCACGAGTCAGAAGAACGGTCAGCGCGGCGGGCTAATACGACCTCGTAGCCTTCGTGCCATTTCGCGATCATGTCGGCCATGAGTTCCGGGGGGTCTTGAAGGTCAGCGTCAATCGGAATCACTGCGTCCCCCTGCGCGTAATCGAGGGCGGCAGTGAGGGCGGCTTCCTTGCCGAAATTCCGGGAGAAGTCCACAACCTTTATGCGTGAATCCTGCTGTGAGTATGACTTGAGGAGGTCGAGAGTCGAGTCGGTGCTGCCGTCGTTGACGAAGAGAATCTCGAACGTCTCAGGAATTGCGCTGATGACCTGTGTGATTCGCTGGATGAATAGGGGGAGGGCTTTTTCCTCGTTGTAGCAGGGACATAATATCGAGATCATTCCCGGCCACACACGAAGACATTATGCGGGGCGGTCAGGGCAATAGGATACCCGACAGCCGACAGCCGACA
>JAFSKV010000073.1 GCA_017448795.1 Synergistaceae bacterium
ACCGGACTTTTAATCCGGGTGTCGCGGGTTCAAGTCCCGCGCGATTCACCACTCATCACAGGGTCCCATCGTCCAGAGGCCTAGGACACAGCCCTTTCAAGGCTGCGACGCGGGTTCGAATCCCGCTGGGACCGCCAAAATCCCCCCATCATTCACGTTCAAGCAAGTAATACTGTAATATATCCCTCACTCTTGGTGCAGCCCTGCTGATTTCGTCGTCTGTGAAGGTGTTGCGTTGTATTATTGCCCGTGCTTCCTGTGAGTCTGTGCCGCTTAGTGCGCGGAATTTTTCCCGCCATTCTTCAGCAAGAGTCAGCCTGTATTTCTCACGGTAAATTATGAACGTCTCAGGCATGTAGAGTATCTCGTGAAACTCGTGTATGTCATGGCCGAACGCTGCCCCGAAAAACTGAACGCCCTTTCCTATTTTCCCTTTTGTCGAGTTCATCACAGCCTGTACTGCGCGGATGAATTTCCTGTTCCAGTGCCTGCCGATATAGTCGCGATTCCTGAAATATTGCGGGTCTCTCACGGGATGGTACTTCATGGGGAATGAATATATCTTCACGCCCAGCTCCTCGCACAGGTCAACATTGATTTTCATTCTGAGATAAAGCTCGTCCGGCTCATCCTCAAAGTTGTAGAGCAGGTAATTCGACAGGTCGTCAATTCCGAATCTTGCCGCGATCCTCACAGCCCTCACGTAAATATCCCTCTGGCTGTAATGGTCAAATGCTATCCTCAGCGGGCGTATATTGATTTCAGCAAGAAGCCTCATGTTCGACTCAGTTACGAGCCTGGCATCGATTCCCTGGTTGAAGTCAACGTACCTTGAGCGTCTGACGGGATGAAAATATTTCGTGCGCAAAGGACGGAAGTATGAGTCTGCGGAGATGACTGCTTCTGGCGTGGCTGTCTCAGGATAAAGGAGGCCGTTATTCTCCCGGAAAATGTAGAAGTCTCCCTGCTCTTTCTCCGGGAGTCTTGAGGCTGTTGCGTCATATATCCCGACGATTTTGCGGACATATGCGCGTGTGCTGAAGCCCACCTGAAGGTTTCTCAAAGCGATTCCGTATTCATCAGGCGGAAGGTATGAGGCGTTTTTCCCGAACCCGCAGCGTTTTATCTCGCTGATAATTTCGCCGAATCTGTCTGACGCAAGAACGTTGTTGTCCATCAGCAATAAATCTTTCTTCATGCCGTAATGCTCATCGATGTAGCGCAGCTGTTCATATATGCCGCAGAATTTCTTGTACTCAGGCTCAAGTATAGGGACAGCGCAGAAGGGGCAATGACGTATACAGCCTCTTGTTGTGTAGGCAAAATAAGCGTCGCGCGAAGGGTAAGTGTATTCTGTCTCATCAAGTATAGAGTAGTCCTGCGGGAGCGCGTCTATTATGTCTTTGTTGTCTGGGTCAATGATTCCCGGTGTGCTGAGAGTCCCTGTGATGATTTCGGGGGTTTCGCCTATTTCCTGTCTCAGATATTCGGGTACGAGGCTGGCGGCGACTCCTCCGGCTAAAAGGCGGCCATGAGGGGCTAGGAAATCTTTTGCGCCGTTGATGGTGTCGGCAGTCTCTTTCCAGCAGAATGTGAATAGTGTTGTTACTGCTATGATGTCGAACTTGGGGTAATCCTGAATCCTGAAGCGTTTTCGGAAGTCCTGTATGATTATCTCGTTGCTGAGGTTGAGGAAGCCGGGTATATTGTCGAGGAGGGAGGATTTGCCGGTCTTGATGTATTCTCGGAAGCGTGGGAAATATTTTGCCAGTGCCGCGGAGCCAAGACTGGAATAAAATTCTTCGCTGAGGAGATTCAGTGCGAGATCCCGGAGGCTGCCCTTGAAGAATCTCACACTGTCATTGCACCGCCTGAAGTATGTCGCAAGTTTCATGAGTCCCATAGGAGGATATTTGTTCTTGTAGGGAGGCTCAAGGAGGAGGACTCTGCGGTTCATGGGAGGCCGAGTCCTTCTTCAATTTTCTTCACGACATTGGATGAAAGGTTGCCAAGCTCTTTGTGAATTATGGTGAATATCTTTCTGATAAGCCTTAGTTCATTCTGTGTGTATTTGGGCTTGGGCTTGGGAAGAGGCTGCTCCGCTTGCGTTAATTGCTTGTCCCTGTTCTGTATATTTCCTGCAACTTTGCACAGTATGGCAGAAGATGATGAAATGTTGTCGAATCTTTTCTGCTCCTTTGCGGTCTCAGATTCAGCCTGTTCCAATTCTGCATTTGCCTTTCCGAGACTCTCAGTGTCTTCATAGTAGTTGTTGTTGATTCTGTGCTTGATTTCTGTAGCTGCGTAATCACCTTGCTTAATCTTGCGGAATGAGCTGTTGAGGTCTGATCCTCTCTTATATATATTCGCCAAGACTTCAGCATATTTCCTCATGGCCGAGTCAAATTCCGCGCATTCTTGGTTCTCATTGAAGTAATCGCGCCTCGCATTGGGGATAAGCCCCTCGTCAACACAGAATAATTCGCCGATGAAGTAACGGTTACCCCTGTCTTCAGTGAAAAACTTCTGCATAGTGTACTCATTGCCGATTTGTATATTTCCCTTGCGGAGTCTTATCCCCCACATGAGATATTGCTTCCTGTCTATCTGTCCTCTGAAGCTCGAAATCCCGAACCACATCCAAGCAATGACTTTTCCTTTTTCGTCCCTTACGTCGAGGAACTCAAGGCTAGATATTATGTCATTCCCATTTTTTGTGTGATATGTTATTTCGTAAGGCTTGAAGATCTGCTCATCATTCAGGAAAATATCATACTCATCAATCTTTAAGCCTAATTCCTCCGCGTGCTTGTGTATCTCCGGGCTGAAAGGGTCAAACGTTATGCTGTAAGGCACAGGAGCAGTGAATGACAGATAGTCTTTCACGCCTGAATAATCCAGCAGGGCAGTATTCTCGTCATTTATCCCCTCAAGCTCAACAATGAAATAATGCGCGCCAGTGTCGTCCGTTTTTTCCGTGCCGAACTCGTTAATCAGCTCCAAGACTTCTGAGGCCGTGTACTTTCTTATGCTGCTGTCCCTGTCGTTAAGAAGCTCACGCAAGATGCCGCTGTTGCACTCAAGCCGCGAGATTATATTTTCCCCTCTGAATTTCGCCGTGAATATCACAGTCCTGCAATAAGCCATCCCGCAAAGCCGCCCTATACCGCGAAAGCCCCTGTTCTCATTGCGGCGTTTGTCAGAGTCGGCAACATTTCCCATTACACGCCGGAAATCCTGAGACTTTATTCCCGTTCCGTTGTCGGTTATCCTGATCGTACGCTCCTCGTCATCAAGGCAGATTTCTATCCGCCCTTCGCCCTCCTGAAGTGTCCCATCCTTCATGGCCGCATCAATAGAGTCGCACGAGTTCTGCACGTATTCGCGGAAAATAGTCTTTGAGTCCTCATACATTCCACGCGTGAGAATCTCAAGCATGTGCGCTCCAAAAATATATTCATCACTCACTGTAACAATCCCTCCTAGTCGTTGAACTGTCTGTATACAGGGCGCGGGAATTTCACCTTCAGCAGTGAGCGGAACACCGGGCTTTGCAGGAGATATTCACCCTGTTCCAGCCTAAGCAGTATGTTCCTGTATGTCTCCGGGATGTGGCTGTAGTCTTTTCCTGAAACCTCGGTTGAGTTTGTCCTTCCGTAAGCATGTACAGCGCAGTTGCCCGTAACTCTGGGGTGTATTGCGCTCCTGAACTGCTCCGCTCCGAACACGATTACTCCCAATGACCTGCCCCGCTCCGTAACGTCTAGTATCTTGCGGAGAACAGGCGAGCTTTTTGGGGCATCCTTAGACGCGTATTTGTTCAGCTCATCAATGAAGACTATTATTCTTGACGGGGGATTAGTGCCTTCATATTCGCCGAGCTTGATATCGTATATAGTCCTCAGCGAGTCCCCGAAAACAAATGCCTGCTTGTCCTCGGATAATTTTGCGATGTCTATCACTCTCACGTCCCCAGGCTGTATAGCCTTCAGCTCATCCGCCAGCCTGCATTCATGATTCTCACGCACTGCCCTGTTAGCGAACATGTCATCATGATTCACTGAAGTACCAAGTATGCGCCCGAATTTCCGCCAGCTCAGGACTGAAATCTCATTCGCCGCGCCGGATTTCCCCTGTGATTTCTGGGAGAACATGTTTACCTTCTGTATCATCTGCTCCCATGTCGTAACCTGCCCCCCGCCGAAATCTGAGTCCTTCTCGTCCGTTATCTTCGCGATTATAGACTCCATAGTCTGCAAGGGATCATCAACATTCGCAAAAAGCATCCCCAAGCTGTCACGGTCTTCCGTGTAGCAATATTTATACTTTAGGAGTCTCCCGGCTCTTGCGTAGCCTTCAATGTCATCCTGCGCTATGTATGTGCTTCTGCCTGAATGAGAGTAAGGGATATAGTACTTCACATTCCTGAAAGGCTCTGCGCTCAGGCCTAATGCTTCGTACCTTCCGCGTTCGGCTTCACTCAGGCCGCCGGGAATGTCAATCGCCGTAAGATCCCTGCCCTTCACGTTGAAGATAACGAATGCCGCTGTCTCATCGCTCATTGCCGAGTAGTATTCCTGTATAGCCTTCAGCAGAAACATTGAGTATGACGTTTTCGCCGCAAGCCCAGAGATTCCCGAAATATTGAGATGCGCCCCTTCAGGGCCGAGAAGAAATTTCGCGTTCATCCTCACAGGAAGGGTTATCTCGTCCTCTGTGCCCTCGTACATTGTGAGCGAGCCGCATACTATAGGGTTCTGGACGTTTGCGAGTCCCAGCGCGTATATTATTTCTTCAGGTGAGGCAAGATACACGGGCGAGTCATTCCTGACCGGGGTATAAATGTTCTTTGTGTTGAACGACACGGAGGCTTCAGCGTAATTCATTCCTACTCTGAGCGTCGGCGGCTGTGCCTCAAGGTCTCCAAAATCACAGGAGATATACCCGGCAAGGAAGCTCTGTGCGTCCGTTATGTGCGATATATTCCTGATGCTCCCGAATGTATAGGAGCCGTCAATATGTTCCGCTTTCACGATGTCGAATGCGCCGAGCCTCAAATCAGGGTCAGTCCAGAAAGTGAAGCTGTCCATTGTCGTCGGGTATTTCTCTGTGGCCGTAACCCTGCCGATTAATTTCCCCTGCAACTGTCATTCACGCTCCCGTCCTCAGAACATATGCAGGAAACTTTCTGCGCTGATATATCTTGACTTGATATATTTCTCCGTGAGATAGACCGGGTAAATATGACCCGCCCATCTTGGATCATTTCCGTAACACACCGGGTTTCTCTCATTGAGGATATACGCGCTTAGTGTGTCAATTTCCGCGCTGTCAATTTCGTGCTTACCGCGTTCGGACTGAGTGATGAGCATCTTTTCTGCCTTGACGATCCCGGCAAAAGCAGATTTTCCGCGCTCATGAAGCCTGATATACCACACTGCAAACTCAGTATCCCCGAAGATTTCCGGGTTTCTGTAGATTACTGCCCTTGTCCTGTGATAGGGAGGAAGCTCCGCGATATATTCTTGGTCAATTTTCCCCTGATAGTTCCTGCATGATTCCCGGCTGAAACTCTTTGACAGCCCTATAACCCACCTGTAATTAGCGTTTGGGAGCTGTGATTTCTTCCTGTACTCTAATGAGCCGTCTTTGACCAAATAATTCCTGTGATTGAGTTTCCTGACGAGGGACTCTGTTATTTCCTTCTCGCGCTGAATCATTCTTTCCTGCACTGCTATTGTCGCTTTGTCCTCATAGCTTGTGTTTCTGGAATCTTTTGCTGACGGGTACGTGATGACGGCGGAAATTTCGAGGCCTCTGCGTTTTATGGCCGGACTATCTGAGAGCTTGCGGGCAATTGCGGGGAAGAAGCCGGGTACGTTGCTGTCAGGGCTGGCGATGTCCGGGACTGCTATGACTATTTCACGCCTGAGAATTTCCGGGACAAGCCTTCTGCTGACTCTCCTGCAAGCTCCTGCTGAAATCTGCCCTGCTATCACCGGGTAAACTGTGCGGCTGTAGGAAATTTCCCCCGCCTTGAATACCCGTCTTGAGCCGTCAAGAAAGTATGTGAGAAGCTGGCTGCCTGATGATGAGAGCTTCCGGCTTATTGGGAGAAGGTCTGTGTATTTGCTCGTGTTTGATGGCTCTGCTGAATGCGTGAAAACTGTCTGTGATATTTCTTCCGTGTCTTGAGACTCTGAGTCGCTGAGTGTGAATTTCCCTGCCCCGCAATTCTTCCCAAAGGTCTCGCGCGCAATAATATCCGTCAGTTTTTCCTGCATAGTGTAGATTTCTGCTTTCTTATGGAATTTGATCGGGATTATAGCACAAATACCCGGCTCAATCGCGGAGGCCGTCAGCGCAAAAAAAAGAGAGGCCTAAGCCCCCCTTTGTCCCGGAAAAATTCTATATGAACGAGAACACGAGATTCCCGGCCTTCACGCCAACATTCACGACAGTATGCTCCTTCACTCCCCCGCCTATCATGGCACGCGCTAACTTTGTCTCCACGTTGTGTGTGATGTAGCGTTTCAGCGGCCGCGCTCCGTAAACAGGATCATACCCGCCTTCAGCAATGAGGCTCAATGCCTCGTCCGAGAAATTCAGCTCAATCTGCCTGTCAGCAAGCCTTGCCTGCAAGTCCGAGATGAGAATCTTCACGATTTCCTTCACTTCCTCCATCGTCAGCGGCTTGAACATGACGACATCATCAACCCTGTTCAGGAACTCAGGCCGGAAATTCCCGCGCAGTGTCTGCATGACTTCTTCACGTGTGCTTACGGGAATCATCCCGCCCGTTATGCCCTCAATTAACGCCTGCGATCCTATATTGCTCGTCATGATGATAACGGTGTTCTTGAAGTCCACAACATGGCCGTGCGAGTCCGTTATTCTCCCGTCGTCCAAGACCTGAAGAAGAATGTTGAACACGTCAGGGTGAGCCTTCTCGATTTCGTCGAACAGCACCACGCTGTAGGGTCTGCGTCTCACTGCCTCCGTCAGCTGTCCGCCCTCATCATAGCCCACATAGCCGGGAGGAGCTCCTACAAGCCGCGAGACTGAATGCTTCTCCATATACTCGCTCATGTCTATACGAATCATGTTGTCCTCAGAGTCGAATAATGCCTCAGCGAGAGTCCGGGCAAGCTCCGTTTTTCCGACACCAGTAGGCCCCAGAAATATGAACGAGCCTATTGGCCGCTTGGGATCTTTTATGCCGCTTCTTGCTCTCAGCACTGCATCAGCCACGAGACTCACTGCTTCGTCCTGGCCTACAACGCGCTTGTGTAGTATCTCGTCAAGTTTCAGGAGCTTTTCACGCTCGCCTTCAAGGAGTCTTGTTACCGGGATTCCTGTCCACCTTGATACTATGTCAGCAATCTCATCATCAGTAACTTCTTCGCGCAGCAGCTTGTTCTCATCTGAACCCTTGAGGATGTCGGCGCGTTTTGCTTCCTGCCCGGCTAATACACGCTGTAACCTAGGCAGTTCACCGTTCTGTAATTCTGAGACTAATTCCCAGTTTCCATTGCGCTGAGCCTCGTCAATTTTTGCCTTCGTGTCCTCAATCTGCCGCCTGAAACTCTGTATGTCAGCAATAGCTTTCTTCTCGTTCTCGTACTGAGTCCTGAGAGCTTCTTCTTCAGACTCTGCCTCCTGCAACTCCTTCTGCAAAACTTTCAGGCGTTCCTTGCTCGCGTCATCATCCTCATGTTTCAATGAGACTTCCTCAATCTTCAGCTGCATAACCTTCCGTGAAGCCGCGTCAAGCTCTGAGGGCTGGGAGTCAATTTCCGTCCTAATCATCGCGCAGGCCTCGTCAACAAGGTCAATCGCTTTGTCAGGAAGGAATCTGTCTGTGATGTACCTGTTAGACAGCACTGCGGCGGCAACAAGTGCGTTGTCCCTGATTTCGACCCCGTGATGAACCTGCAGTTTCTCGCGTATTCCCCTGAGAATCGATATAGTGTCCTCAACCGACGGCTGGTCAACGTCAACGGGCTGGAATCTCCGTGCAAGTGCCGCGTCCTTCTCGATGTACTTGCGGTATTCGTCCGTCGTAGTAGCTCCTATGCAGTGCAATTCCCCCCGCGCCAGCATGGGCTTCAACATGTTTCCTGCGTCAACAGCACCTTCTGCCGCGCCGGCACCCACAATAGTGTGAAGCTCATCAATGAACAGGATGATCCTTCCGTCGCTGTTCTTGACCTCGTTCAAGACGGCCTTGAGTCTTTCCTCAAATTCTCCCCTGTATTTCGCACCCGCAACAAGAGAACCCATATCCAGCGCGAATATAGTTTTGTCCTTGAGGCCTTCGGGAACATCTCCCCTCACTATCCTTTGTGCCAGCCCCTCAACGATTGCGGTTTTGCCGACTCCTGGGTCTCCTATGAGGACAGGATTATTCTTTGTCTTGCGTGAAAGTATGCGGACAACCCGGCGTATTTCGTCGTCTCGTCCTATCACAGGGTCAAGTTTGTTGTTTCTTGCTGACTGGACAAGATCACGGCCGTATTTCTCCAATGCCTCATATGTCGCTTCAGGGTCTGCGCTCTGGACTCTCTGTGAGCCTCGTACCTCGTTGAGAGTGTGCAGAAATCTCTCCTCAGTGATGCCGAAACGTGCGAAGATTCTTCCGGCGGGGGTGTTAGTGCCTTCCGTCAGCATGGCCAAGAAAAGATGCTCAACGGAAATGTATTCATCCTTGAGGGATTTTGCTCTTTCCTCAGCGCGGGAAAACAGGCGTTCAAGCCGCTGCGTGATGTAAATTTTCCCCTGCTCAGTCCCGGAAAAAGTTACGCGGGGAAATTTCGACAGCTCATCTTCAACAGCCTTCATGATTCCGTGGGTATCTATATTCATTTTCCGCAGAAGCTGGGGAATTAACCCCTCCGAATCCCGGAGCATTGCCGACAAAAGATGCTCGCAGTCAACCTGCTGATGATTGTATTCTGATGCTATGGCCTGCGCTCCTGCTAATGCTTCTTGGCTCTTGCGTGTCAATTTGTTAGCGTCCATGTTAATATCTCACTCCTTTAACTAAGTTTGACTAATTATAGCCGAGAATTTCTGTAATGCAACAGCCTCATGAAGTTATAATTAGGCATTCAAGCAAAAGGGGAAAGGTGAGATCAGTTGAGGCGTTACGAGTTCAACATGACAAGCGGGAAGATATGGACGGTTCTTCTTGCGTTCACATGGCCGCTTCTTCTGGAGAATTTGCTTCAGCTTCTTTACTACACGGCGGACAGCGTCATAGTCGGGCGTTATGTGGGAGTGTCAGCACTTGCCGCTGTCAGCGCGACGACTCATATATGCGGAATGCTCGTGAGGTTCTTCAACGGGACGGCAACAGGAGCAGGAGTAGTAATCAGCCGGGCATTTGGTGCGAATGACCGCGAACGTCTCAGTGAGTCCATAAAGACATCTCTCATTCTCACACTCACAGGCTGTGTGCTTCTGACTCTTTTCGGCGTAAGTTTGTCGCGCTTCTTCCTCGAAAGAATGTCAACTCCTCCTGATGTTATAGGCGAGGCAGATTTGTACCTCAAAATATATTTCGGGGGAATCTCCGGGCTTCTGTTCTACAACATAGGCGGGGCAATTCTCCGGGCTATGGGTGATACAAGGAGGCCTTTGTTCTTCCTGATAGTGTGCAGCGTGCTGAATATCGTCATGGATATTGCGTTCGTGAAAATCGGCTGGGGAATCGCGGGGGTAGCAATCGCAACTATAGCGGCTCAAGCGTTGTCGGCATGTCTTGTGATTTACACGGTGATAAAGTCTGCGGGATTGTCCGGAAAATGGCGAATCGACCGTGAGATTGCCCGGATGATTCTGAAGATAGGGCTGCCTTTTGGGGTGCAGATGGCGGTTGTTGCGTTCTCGAATGTCTTTGTGCAGGGGTACATTAACGTTTTCGGGACGGCGTATATAGCTGGCTGGGGTGTGTATATGAAGCTAGACCAGTACATGATGCTGCCGACTCAGAGCATGGGGCAGGCGGTAACGGTCTTCACGGGTCAGAATCTCGGAGCAGAGAAGAGAGGCCGTGCAATCTCCGGGACGTGGACGGCACTGGCCATGATGCTTGTGATTTCGTCGGGGATTGCGTCAACATTGTGTGTATTCGCGCCTGTGTTTGCGTCATTGTTCAGCCCTGACGTGAGAGTCATTGAGTACGGCTCATTCTTCATCAGGATGTGTACGCCTGTTGCGGTGATATGCTGCTTCAATCAGATATTGTCGGGGTATTTGCGGGGGGACGGAAATTCGCGTATGCCCATGATAATCACGCTGTGTACTCATGTGTTCTTCCGGCAGATATATCTTGCTGTGATGACGAGGATAATCCCAGGAAATGTGTATGTCGTGGGGTTCGGGTATCCGGCCGGGTGGATATTGTGCGCGGTGATGATGACGGTGTACTATTTTGTGTGGCAGGCCCGGAGGTCATAAGCTGGAGAGGAGGCTTGAGAGGCACGGAAGCCTTGTGCCGCTGAATTGCTGGAGGATGGCTTCGAGGATGTGGGTGTTCATGTCGCTGATGTAGGAGGCTGACGCGGAATATTGGCTCGATTAATGCCCGCCAGAGATGACTCGTGATTTGCTCGTACTTGTCATCTTTCGGCGTTAGCTTGATTGTCGAATACGGTGTGTAAATTGTTACCCAGTAATCTGACTTCATGTATACACCGTTGACGTACTTAACGCGCTGCCTTATTCCTCCCCAGCTCATGCCTTCAACCTCATCAAGCGGCGTGTTGACTCCCTTCCACGATATTCCGTCAGCCGAAATTATCAGCTTGTCCCGGAAAATCAGCCCGAACTCAGTCTCATAGTACAGGCTTCTTGCCCACGCGTTATATTCCTCTCGTTCACGCACAACCCCGAAAATCTCCCCCGCCTGACCGTGAATATTCCCGTTCTCGATACCCGTAACACCTTCAGCCGTCAGCAACGGGTCAGACAGTTTCCGCCATTCCTTGAGACAGCGCGACAATTCCGCAATAACTGTGCCGGGCAAATCATCCCTGATACGTAGACAGCCCCCCGAATCATCCTCATACATTCATCAAGACGGGGAAGAATATTCAGCTCATACCACGCGAGAAAATCCCCCAGCAGGATTGAGCCGTAATATTCCCCGTTACCGTCCGCATATTTCCGCGCAAGCTCCTCCGCAAGCCCGGTGTATTCCTCCCGTGAAAGATTACGTAGTCTCCCGTCAAACACTCCGAGTATATCCGCCCGGTAATCATTGAGTGCGCGCTCAAATTCAGCCTCGTCAGTCATGGGGAAACCAGATATCAGCCTGTCATTGTTGATTGACGCGCAGACCCCCTCAGTGTTCAGGCCGTCAAAGCAGGCACATATCGCGAGGATTGCCCCGGCCATGCCTGACACGCCTACAAAGTCTCTGTAGCTGAACATGTAGACCGAGAAATTCAGCCGCGCAAGACTCCTCAGACCGTCAGCACTCAGTGTAGCAGCATAATTCCCGGCGGCCATGTTGCGGAAAAAGTCTGAGATCTCGCGGACTTCAGCGGCGATTCTCTTTTCGGGAATGAGCAGGGCTGTTCGTGCCCCGCCAAAATCTGACCCGCTAACGAATGCTTTTTCCTCAGCGGCGGCGGTTATCTGCCTCCTGTTGTCGCGTGTCGAGACCCCCAGCGTGAAGAACGGATTATCCGATATTCTCATGTCATGCCCTGATGATATTCACACGGAGGCGGCTTTCACCTTAGGAAGCATTCTTCATGAGTCCGGCAAGCTCCGATATTACCCCGCGGAGTCCCTCAATATCTCCGTCATCAATGCACTTCATCCCGCGGGCCTTGAGGGCGGTGAATTTCCCCTGATCGCTGAAATCTCCCGGATTCCTGACCACATCACGGAACAATCCCACAACAAACCAGTCCTGACGGTACAAGATGCCGTGTATCTTCCGCCAAAGCTCATTAAGGTAACGGCCAAACCCGGAATCGCTGACGTATCTTCGTGCTGTTCTGGCGAGGTTGTTGAATGCGGCTGACTCTGACTGCGCGGCGTACTCTGCTTTCTGCCTAGCCAAGTCCAGCCTTGGGTCGTCAATCTGCCCTGACATCTCATCAACGCGCCCGATAATTTACCGGCCTTCACCCGCTAACTTTCCTGTGTCCTCAAGGTCAAGTTTTGCCTCATCGTGGAAGTAGAAATTTTTGCGGGCAAACTCAGTCCCAAGACTCGCGGAAGATGCCGACATTGAGAGCGCGCCCCCGTCAGAGATTTCGTAGTCGCAGACAATTTCACTTCCAGCCTGGATGACATCACCGCCGTAAAGGTCAGACCCGGAAATCTTGTACACGCCCACAAACCTATTGTCGTCATAGGGAGTCTCTATTTCGCCCTCCCACAGGTTGAAGTTCAGGGATGAGCCGGATTTTGCGCTGAGAGTCTGGGCAGCCTTGAAGGTTACGCGGCCTTTCTTGGGCAGGGGTTCATCTTTCCTGACGAGGTAAACTAGTTTTTCTGTCCCTCCCAGCTTGTCGAACGCTGAGACTGCTATTGCGGGCGAGGCCGGGATCGCTCCGACTGAGGCGAGAGTCTTCGTGATTGTGATTACGGGCTCAGGAATGGGAATCTTCCTTCCGCGCTTGTCGTACACCAAAACCCTGAACGAGTTATCCTCGTCCTTAGCGAGGGGCAGTTCCAGCAATGTCCCGTCTTTCAGCTCAAGCCTTCCTGATGTCCAGCCGGTATCATTACTCTCCGCCTCGAACATGAGTTCAGCGTTCATCTTCAGCGAACACAGCACACGGGCTTTGTTTCCTGCAACACGCGACTCGTACTTGAATGACAGCGCAGAGCCTATGTTGAGGTCAGCATTCTTTGACTTGCGGCTGTGGTTTCCGCTCGACCAGTCTATAGACTCAGCGAATATGCTTGCTCCTTCTGCTACTGCTGTCATTGGGTTGACCCCGGTATCAGACCTCACGGCAAGCTCGGACGAAACTTTGTCGCGAAGGTAGGCGTAATTCGTTGGGCCTCCGACAAATACGAGCCTCTCTATATCGCTAGCGGTAAGTCCTGCTTTCTTCATGGCCGTGCAGGAAATCTCCACAGTATCATCAAGAAGGCTGTCGATTAACGGATTGAGCGCATCCCGTGAGAGCGGAACATCAAGGTACATAGCCTCAACAAATAGGCTCAACGCAGAACGTTCAAGCTCTCCTTTGTCTGTGATGCTGTCCATGTGTAATTGTGCTTTCTTTGATGACTGGAATATTTGCCGGAATTATATCATGCAAGAAAGGGAGAAGGCAGAAATGACACGCATACCCTGCACCTTCTCCCGGAAAATTCGGAGTTCACCGCTTGATGTCGTAATTCATATTCATGATGCTAAGGATAGTTCCAGCATCGTCTGTTATGTTGCCGTCCCCGTGAATCGTGTGCTTGATTACACTGCTCGCCACAGCGAAATTCACCGTGTCCTCCGGCTCATAGTCATGTATAAGCGCGTAAATCAGCCCCGATGCGAAAGCGTCCCCGCCTCCTACCCTGTCCAGAATGTTGAAGGTGAATGTCCTGCTCTCAAACGTCCGGCCATGATGCCACATATAGGCCTTCAAGCTGTTTTCGCTCCCGGAATGGACATACCTGACGTGCCGGGCAATGCACTTCAAGTTAGGGTATCTCTCAGCGAACCTGCGGAAAACACCGTCCTGCTGCTCATAGCCGGGCTGTAAGGGTATTCCGTCCTTCCAGTCGCCCAAGCTGTGATTCCCTTCGTCCTTCCAGAGGTGATAAGGCTCAATCCCGATAAGTACATCGACATACGGCAGGCATCGGGTGCAGAAGTCTCTTGCCTCGTCCCAGCTCCAGAGGGTACTGCGGAAATTCCCGTCAAAGCTCACAGTCAGCCCCTTATCCCGCGCTTTCTTCAGGCATTCCAGCGTGAAATCTGCACAGCTCCCCGACAATGCAGGAGTTATCCCGCTCAGGTGAAGCCAGTTGAAGCCGTCAAGAAGCCCGTCAAGATTCACCCTGCTGAAGTCGTATTCAGTGATTGCGCTGTGCTTGCGGTCATACGTTACTTTGCTGGGGCGGATGCCGTAGCCTGTCTCAAGATAGTATGTGCCGAGCCTGTGAGTCGGTGTTTCTTCGGGACTGCTGAGGATTACGGGCGAACAGTGTACATCATTGCTTCGGAGCATACGTATTGCGCTCTTGCCGAGTGAGTTATTCGGGACTACGCTGAAAAATGTGCTGTCGACTCCGAGATTTGCCAGCGCGAGGGCTATATTTGCCTCACTTCCGCCGTAACTTGCCTCGAAATTATTGGCCGCCCTGATTTTCTCGTAGTTGGGGGGAGTCAGCCTGAGCATGATCTCCCCGAATGTGATGAAGCGAAAAGGTTTCATTCTCCGCGCACTTCCTTGACGATCTTCACGGATTCCCTGCACAGCCTCGTGATTTCGTCCCATTTCTGGCCGCCTATAAGCTCGCCTGTTACCATGTATGACCCTCCGCAGGCCGCTATCACCGGTGATGAAAGGTAGTCCCGCAAATTCTTGAGGGAGATTCCCCCGGTAGGCATGACCTTGAACTGAGGGAAAGGCGCGCTCATGGCCTTAATCTTGGCGAGGCCTCCTGACTGTTCAGCCGGGAAAAACTTTATGACCTCAAGCCCGAATTTCAGTGCCGCGTGATAGTCCGTAGGCGTTGTGCAGCCGGGGTAAATGGAAATGCCCTTGCTCTGAGAATACGCCACAAGCTCCGCGTCAAAACCGGGCGTAACGATGAACTCAGCCCCCGCATTCATGGCCGCGTCAATCTGCTGTGTAGTCGTAACAGTCCCTGCACCCGCCAGCATCTCAGGACAAGACTCCCTCATGATGGATATAGCTTTGTCCGCACCCGGAGCCCTGAAGGTCACCTCAGCTACAGGGACTCCCCCGTAACACAAAGCCCGCGCAAGATTCCCTGCGTCCCTGCCCGGATTGTCCAGCTTTATCACCGGGACTATTCCGACCGCGAAAATTCTTTTGTCTACAGCGTTCATGCCTGCTCCTCCTCGTACTTGAGATATGCGCCCTCCATAGGACTCGCGGCAAGCTCACTGAACAGACGCAGTACACCCCTCGTGTATTTCTTGGCACGGGGCTTCCATGATTTCCGGCGTTCCTCAAGAATCCTGCCGATTTCCTCCGGGGATTTTCGCTCACCTTTCACGCCTATGATGTTGAGTTTCCGCCCGAACACGTCAAGCTCTATCATGTCCCCCTCCTCAACGAGTGCTATCGGGCCTCCTGCCTGTGCTTCGGGGCTGCAGTGTCCGATTACCGGGCCTGTTGACGCGCCGGAAAATCTGCCGTCCGTTATCAGGGCTATTGACCGTCCAAGCTCCTTGTCTGAGCTTATGGCTTCTGACGTGTAGAACATTTCGGGCATTCCGCTTCCCTTTGGGCCCTCGTAGCGGATGAATACAGCGTCTCCCTTCTGGACTTTGTGGTGAAGGACGGCATCAAGGCATTCTTCCTCGCTGTCGAAAGGCCTTGCGTTGAGAATGGCTTTGTACATTTCCTTTGGGCAGGCTGTGTGCTTTATCACCGCTCCTTCCGGGGCTAAGTTGCCTTTGAGGACTGCTATACTCCCGTCAGTGCCGATTGCCTTATCGTACGGCCGGATTATGTCCCCGCGTGTTATGCTGATGCCGTATTTCCTGTTCGCGTCATCCAGCCATTTCCGGCAGCGTTCGTAGAAGCCAGCCGCCTTTAGGTCGTCGAGATTCTCGCCTAGGGTCTTTCCTGTAACCGTCATAGCGTCAAGGTGAAGTACTCCCTTGATTTCCTCCATGATTGCCGGGACTCCTCCAGCGTAGTAGAAGAACTCAGCGGGCCATTTCCCGGCGGGTCTCAGGTCAAGGAGGTAATGCGCGCCCCTGTGAAGCCTGTCGAATGTGTCGCCTGTGATTGTGATTCCGTATTCGTGTGCGATTGCAGGAAGGTGAAGAAGGCAGTTTGTGCTTCCGGAAATAGCCGCGTGAACCATTATTGCGTTCTCGAAGCTGTCCATCGTAACTATGTCGCGTGGTTTGACTCCTTCGCGGGCAAGCTCGACGATTCTTTTTCCGGCGTTATATGCGTATTCGGTGAGGTCGGGGCTTGCGGCCGGGAGTAATGCGCTTCCGGGAAGTGTGAGTCCCATTGCTTCGGCCATGATCTGCATTGTTGATGCTGTACCGATGAAGCTGCACGCTCCGCAAGAGGGGCAGGCGTTGTATTTTGCCCATTTCAGTTTTTCTTCCCCGATTTCTCCGCGTTCGAACTTTGCGCTGTACATTCCGAGCTGTTCGAGGGTGAGAAGCTCCGGACCCGCGCTCATTGTCCCGCCTGTTACCATGATTGAGGGGATATTAACCCGTGCCATTCCCATAAGGTTGCCGGGCATTCCCTTATCACAGCTGGCTATGAACACACCGCCGTCAAATGGTGTAGCGTTCGCGTGAATCTCAATCATGTTGGCGATCATCTCACGGCTTGCGAGGCTGAAATTGATTCCGTCATGCCCCTGGCTCTCACCGTCGCAGATGTCCGTGCAGAAGTATCTTGCGCCGAATCCTCCCGCGTCATTCACGCCTTTCCTTACGGCCTTCACGAGTTCGTATAGGTGCGCGCTTCCTGGATGGCTGTCTCCTGCTGTGCTCTCTATGATGATTTGAACCTTGTCCAGATCTTCGGGCTTCCATCCGCTTCCTATTCTGAGCGGGTCAACTTCGGGTGCGATTTTCCGCATCTTCTGGCTTGCGAGTTCCATAAATTTACCTCCTACAGGCAAAGGGAAATGATTAACGCTACCACGAACCCGCCCAGTCCGACAAGAGTCTCCATTATTGTCCACGTCTTCAGCGTAGTAGTCTCATCAAGACCGACAAGAGACTTCACCAGCCAGAAGCCGGAGTCGTTGAAGTGCGAGCATACCGTAGAGCCTCCTGCAACAGCGGCAACAACGCAGGCCTTGTACACGGGGGTGAGAGCCTGAACAGCTGGCATAGCCGCAACGATTCCCGCTGCCATAGTCATAGCAACCGTAGCACTTCCCACGCATATACGGACGAGGGCGGCAACTATGAACGCTACGACAACTATAGGCATGTTGACTGACGAGACCGCGTTACCGATTAGGTCGCCTATTCCCGAATACTGGAGGACGAAGCGCAGGACTCCGCCGCAAGCCGTAACGAGAAGTATCAATCCTGTAGGCTCAAGAGACTTGTCTAGAATCTTGCTCAGTTCTGCCATAGAGTAGCCGTGCTTTACACCAAGCATGTACATAGCGAAAATCGTTGAGATTAACAGCGCGACGAACGGTTCACCCAAGAAGTTGAACACGGGCATAACGGATGACATTGACGGGATGACGGCGAAAACGGACTTTAGGATGATGAGTACGAGGGGTATCAGGATAATTCCCGCGATTGTTCCGAAAGGAGGCAGCTTTGACTCGTCGAAGTCCTCCTGATTCTTCACGTGTTCGGGGACGGGGACGAAATACTTTTTCCCGCAGTAAGACCCCCATACCGGGCCGGCAAGTATCATTGCGATTGTCCCGCAGAATACCCCGATCAGTATCACCCAGCCCAAGTCAACGCCTATCATGTTTGCGACTAGGACGGGTCCCGGTGTCGGCGGAATGAATGCGTGTCCTACAGCGAGTCCAGCAAGAAGCGGTATCGTGTAGAACAGCGCGCTTCTGTTTGTGCGTTTTGCGAGTGAGAACGCCAGCGGTATAAGGATGATGAGTCCCGCGTCAAAGAACACAGGGATTGAGACTACAAGCCCCGTGATTCCCAGAGCCCAGGCCGCTTTCTCGTCGCCGAATTTCTTGACCATTGAGACCGCCAGCGTCTGCGCACCGCCCGAAGCCTCAAGGATTGCGCCGAACATTGAGCCGAGACCGACAAGAAGAGCGATGCCCCTAAGTGTCGTGCCCATTCCGTCATTCACAGATCTGATGATTTCGGACAGAGGCATTCCGGCAATAAGTCCGATTGCGATAGCCCCGACAAGAATCGAGATCATGGCGTGAACCTTGAACCTGATGATCAGCACAAGAAGGATGACCATCCCAATCAACGCGCCGAGAACAAGCCGAGTTGAATCTAACGCTACTGCTTCCATAGCAACAGCCCTCCTGTTAGAGTTTATACATCATACGTCTTATGTTTTTGGGGTTGTAGGAATTATATATTTGGTGAGCTGAAATGTAAAGAAGTAATTGTGCTGTATTGATAGAGCTTGTTTTGTCTTACTTCCTTCCTCCTTCAATCATTCTGATAATCATCTGACGATTATACGTAAGGTGCATCACCATAGCACAGCGCGCCCCTGCCTGGTCATGCCGGGAAATTGCTTCGGTTACAGCCCTGTGAGTCTCTATAGTTTCCTTGAGGAGGAGTCTGTGAGTTACGTTCGCGAACATGAATACTGCTGAGACTATGAGCGGCACCAGCTCTTTGACGACTCTGTTGCGGCTGCATTCGGCGATTTTCTTGTGGAACTCAATATCCTTGCGGACGTGATTTTTCCCGGAAAGATAAAGTGCCTCGACCTCATCACACAGCCTCACTATCTCCCTTATGTCGTCATCTGTAGCATTCACGGCGGCAAGAGCGGCAATCTCAGGCTCAATCATCAGACGGACATCAAACAGCTCAAGCGCAAGCTGTAACTTGTCATCGTAACGGGCAAGCCTCAAAGGGTCTTCATCAAGGGTGCTGGGGCTAATCACAAAAGTCCCGGAACCCTGCCGGACCTCAAGCACTCCTTTTGACGCGAGACTCTTCACCGCCTCACGTACTGTGCTCCGGCCAGTCCCAAATTTCTCCGCAAGCTCAAACTCATTAGGGAGCTTTTCGCCGACCATTAGCGGGTGTTCCTGAATGTATCTCAGCAGTTCCTCTTCAAGCTGGCTGGAAAGGAGTCCGCGGTTTATTCTTCTCACTGATTAGTGCCTCCTGACTTGTTGATGTACACGCCGGAATATTAGCACGTTATCCAGCACGGGAGGCAACGCAGAGAACACGCCGAGTGTCAGCCATATTCCCTGAGGACTCACCAAGTTTCCGGGTAACACCCCTCACATCATGTGCTATCATTCCCCTAAATCCCAAGCACAAGAAAGGCAGTCCCAATGAAGAAATTTCCTGTTAACCCGCAAGACACACAAGCCGCCGTAATTTCCGCCCTAGAATACGTGAACGCCTGCCTGAAGTCCTGCCGTCTCAAGCGCAAAGACGAGCTTAAAGCCTCCCTCATGGCCGAAGAGTCATTGCTCCGTCTCATGGATTACGCCGACTTCTCGAAGGTCAGCGCAATTTTCGTGAAGGTCACGCGGATATTCGGCACGGTCAGAATAAAGCTCAGAGTCCCCGGCGGAAAGTTCAATTTCGCTGAGACGCTCGGAGTTGACACTGCTCTTGCTGACGAGGGTATGCCCGACACTCAGGAGGCAATCCAGAACATCATCATGCGCTCGTTCGAGGACAGGCTCGCCTACTCCCACAAGAACGGCCTGAACACGATTACGGCGGTTGCGGTGAAATCCTCGCTGGAGAAGGTGTACATTACGCTTGCGGCATTGTTCGCGGCTGTCATAATCGGAGTCCTCATGAAGTCATTTGCCCCCGCTGAACTCCGCGAGTCCGTCAACAATATCTTCCTCGAACGCTTCAACACCATGTACATGAACGCCCTCAAGACCGCCGTGACTCCTCTCGTGTTCTTCTCGATAATCACGTGCCTTGCGCAATTCGGGAGCTTCTCTGAGCTGGGCAGGACAGGAGGGCTAATCATCTCGCTGTTCCTTGTGATGACGTTCCTGTCGTCAGCAATAGGAGCGGGGGTGTTCATGATTTTCCGGCCCGGTGCGGGGATTAATGCGCTCGCGAACCCGGCGGGGGCTGTGGTTTCCGCGTCATCGTTCCAGCAGGGCGACTTCATCACCAGCATCATACCGTCAAACATACTCGCTCCCTTTCTCAGCATGAACATGATACAGGTGATATTCTTAGCGTTTGCTCTTGGGGGGGCTATGGGGGCAATAGGCGAGGCCGGGAAAATCCTCCGGGACTTCTTCGAGGCCTGCAACAAAATGTTCATGGCCTTCACACGAGCGTTGATTGCCATGATTCCCGTTGCCGCCTTCTGCGCGATACTGTCAGCCGTCCTCACTTCCGACGCTGGAATACTCTCGTCGCTCGGAGGGTTCTGCGTTGCGACTGTTGCGGGGCTTGCTCTGGTCTTGTGCCTGGACATGGCGTATGTCGCTCTCGCCGGGAGGGTGAGTCCCTTCACGTTCGTCAGGAAATATTTTCCCGTTATGCTGTTCTCGCTGACCTCGTCAACAACAGGGTGCATCCCCATCAACTTGGAGTACTGCGGGAAGCTCGGCATCCCACGGAAGATATGCTCGTTCTCCGTGCCGCTGGGTGCTACAGTGAGCCTTGACGGCGTGGCAATGTACGTGTCCCTTGCGTCGCTGACTCTGGCGGGGATTTACGGCGTTCACCTGGACTTCGCGGGGATTGCTGGGGTGATTGCGTCGTCGGTGATACTTTCAGTGAGCGCGCCGGGGATTCCTGGTACGGGGCTGATATGCGTCGCTGTCCTGACCGCGCAGCTTGGTGTCCCGGCCGAAGCGATAGGCATAATCATGGGCGTTGATGTGGTGCTGAGTATCCTGCGGACTCCCGTCAACATCTTCAGCATAATGTCGACCTCGCTTGTTGCATCGTCAAGAATGGGAGTGCTGGATATTGAGACTTTCAGCTCGGACGCATGATGAAAGGAGGTGTTGCGGATGGCAGTGTATGACGATTTCGCGAAACTGGACATAAGAGCCGGGACAATCATCAAGGCTGAGGCGTTCCCAAAAGCGAGAAAGCCCGCCTGCAAGCTCACGATAGATTTCGGCCCGGAAATAGGCATAAAGCGTTCATCAGCGCAAATCACGGACTTCTACACGCCCGGTGAATTAGTCGGCAAAAAGATTCTGGGTGTGGTGAATTTCCCGCCGAGACAGATTGCGGATTTCTTCAGCGAAGTGTTAGTGCTTGGGACTGACAGCAAGGGCGGAATCATTCTCGCAGTCCCGGACATTCCCGGCGAGACTGAGAACGGCGACAAGTTATGCTGACACGTTGCCGTAAACCGCGCTTCAAGGTGCTATGATTCCCCCCATCCACAACACAAAGGAGACACAATCACATGTTAGGCGATTTCACATACTGCAACCCCACGCGCCTCTACTTCGGCAGGAACGCGCTCGACGGACTCAAGCAGGAACTCCCGAAATACGGCCCGAACGTCATGCTCACTTACGGGGGCGGCTCGGTCAAGAAGAGCGGGCTCTACGACTCAATCGTCGCAATCCTCAAGTCAGCAGGCAAGAATATTGTCGACCTTCCCGGCGTAATGTCCAACCCCACATCCGAGAAGCTCATTGAGGGGGCGAGGCTGGCGCGTGAGAACAACGTTGACCTGATACTTGCTGTAGGCGGCGGCTCTGTGTGCGACTACTCGAAGGCCGTATCAGTCTCAGCGTACTATGACGGCGACCCGTGGGAAAAATACTTCCTCAAGATGGAGGAGCCTGAATGCAGGATTATCCCGGTCGGCTGTGTCTTGACGATGGTCGGCACCGGGAGCGAGATGAACGGCGGCTCAGTCATCACCAACCACGCCCAGAAGCTCAAGATAGGCCATGTTTTCGGCGACAGCGTGTTCCCGAAATTCTCAGTCCTCAACCCCGAATACACGTTCACCATCCCACAGTACCAGATGGTGGCGGGCTTCTTCGACATCATGTCGCACATCATGGAGCAGTACTTCTCAGGAACGGACGACAACACAAGCGATTACCTGTCGGAAGGCCTCATGAGATCCCTCGTGCATAGCTCAAGAATTGCCGCCAAGAATCCCACAGACTACGAGGCTCGGAGCAATATCATGTGGACGGCAACGTGGGCGTTGAACACACTGGTGGGAATGGCGAAGACTCAGGACTGGGAGGTTCACATGCTCGGCCATGCTGTCGGGGCATTCACCAACGCAACGCACGGAATGACACTCGCGGCGGTCTCTCTCGCTTATTACAGGCACATCATGAACGACGGGCTGAAGAAGTTTGCGCGTTTTGCGGTCAACGTCTGGGGAGTTAATCCAGAAGGCAAGTCTGACTCACAGGTTGCTGACGAGGGATTGAAGGCTCTTGAGACGTGGATGCGTGAGATTGGAGTCGTGATGAGCCTGAAGGAACTCGGCGTAACTGAGGACATGTACGGCGGGATTGCTGACGGGACATTCATTCTTGAGGGCGGTTACAGGAAGCTGACGCGTGAGGAAGTGATAGAAATCCTCAAGGAGAGTATGTAGTGAGCAGGGTGTCAGCATTCAGGGCGGAAGGTTTCACCAAGTAACAGGAAGATTCCCGTTCTCCCTTGTCGCAGTGATGGGGGAGAATTTTTTTGCCCACGTTAAGATATAATACCCTCATAATTTCCCGGAAGGAGCTGTACACATGAAGAAGATTTTTTGCGCCTCACTCATTGCCCTGCTGATGGCCGCGGGTGCTTCTGCCAATGTCGTTATGACAGCGAGGGTAGGTTTTCTCACGAGGCTCAACACGAACGAGGACGAATTTTCCCGCATCATCCAGGACAGCCAGAGAGTTACAGGCTGGAATCTCCTCTCAAACCGTCATGAGCTTTACGGCGTGAAGTTCTACGACTCGCTGAACGTGATGTTTATGGCAATGGACAAGTACGAGATTGATGAAATCGCCCTGCCTGACGTTGTCGCGAATTACATAGTCAGCGAGAATCCCGCCTATGAGATATGCTGCCTCGCTCAGACGAAAATCCCCATGAGCCTGGCTTTCGGTTTCAGGAATGACAATGCCCAGCTTGCATGGAAGTTTGACCGTGTCATTCAGGAGATGGAAGACGATTGGACTCTCCCGGAGATTCAGGGCGTTTACATTTACGGGAAATCTAGGAACAAGCCCGTAACGTTCGAGAAATTCGACGGGGCGGAGACAATCAGGGTTGCGGTAACAGGAGACCTTCCCCCGCTGGATTACATTGACGCGGCCGGGAAACCGTCGGGCTTCAACACCGCTCTTCTTGCTGAAATCGGAAAGCGTCTCAAGGTGAATATCGGGCTGGTGAACATTGAAGCCGGTGCGAGGAATGCTGCCTTGTCATCCGGGAGGGTTGATGTTGTTTTCTGGTATGAGACATCGGACGGCACTGAATGGAATTTTGACGCGCCTGAAGGAGTCCTGCTGTCGAGGCCGTATTACAGCTGGAACAAGTTTTACCATATCACCAAGAAGTAGGATGCACTGGGAACAGATGCCTCTCCGTTCTATGCTATAATACGGAAGATCCCATAAATTGAAGGTGAATGTCCTGAAAAAGAAGTGCCCTGTTTGCGGTACGGAGTATTCTAGTGAGCAAAAATTCTGCTCCAAATGCGGGGCTGAATTGAAGTCTGTTGCTCCGGCGTTCGAGGTAATCAATGAAGACGCGAACAAGAAGATGAACGCTTCTGACTGGGGAGGCGCGGTTCTTGCTGTTATCGGTTTCTTTGTCGGATGGTATGAAAGTTCGCTCTTTGGTGGTGCTTGTGGATTCGTTGCGATTATGTATGCGCGACAGTCCCGTTACCAGCCTCTGAAATGGGCAGGCTATATCATCGGCGGGATTACAGTGCTGATTTCAGTCTTGGTGTTGTTGTTGTCTTAAGGAGGAAAAAAATGCCTTTCTGCGCTAACTGTGGCTCTTATATCTCTGAGGGCGATAAATTCTGCGGAACTTGCGGCAAGCCAGCACCCATAATTACCCCGGACAATTCCGATGAACCTCGCCATATCTTGGTCGTGTCGCGGGCGAAACAGTTTATTTGTGCCCTCAGCGCATACGAGGTTTACATTAACGGCGAGCTGGCAGGCAGAATACCAGTCGGCGGAACTGTGGCTACGCGAGTTTTCTCTGATGAAGTCCGTGTGAGCATAAAATGCGTGACGTTCATGCTGACCAAATACCAGCTCCATATGAAGCTCCTTCTGAAACAGAATCCCAGAGTTGATTTCCACCTCAAGTATCCAGGAGCTATAGAAGCCGCCGTTACGGGTGCTGAGGTTCTGGAGGAGACTAAGTAGATGGAGCGCGAGGCGAAGCGTGTTTTCAGGCCTACATTGTCGGGAGTCTCTGTAAACGGCTTAGGGTATGACAGCGTGGTTTCTCCTGTCATGGATACGGGGGTTTGTCAGTGCAAGTACTGCCATTCCATGAAGAAGTTTGTGCTGGCTGAAATTGCCTTGAAACTAAGAGCGTTTGTGCAGCTTTTCTCTGTCAGCAAGAAATACGCTGTGGTATGTTCTTCATGCAAGAACGGCTACTATGTTGATGACGCGCAAAAGGACGCCATCCTTTACCAAGGGGCAGGCGTGGAAGTGGGGGATGACGGCCTTGTGATTTCGATGCCAGGAGCAGGCAAAGACCTTCCTTCAGCACATGACATAAGCTCAGGCCGTGTGTGCCGTCATTGCGGAAGGGAGCAGCCTGGGCAGGGCAGCTTCTGTGTCTATTGTGGAAAGCCAGTCTATGATGTAGACAGCGCAATTCGCAGTGATGACAATGACCGCTGAGAAGCTACAGTAAGCAGAGGCCTGCCATATCACCAAGAAATAGCATGATAATCACGCGCATTCTTCCCCATGCCGGAATGGGAAATCAGATGTTCATGTACGCTGCCGGGCTTTCCTTGTCGCAGAAACTTGGGACGGAGCTTCGTCTTGGCGCGTGGGATTTCGAGACCAACACATCAGGCGACGAGGTCAGGCTGTATCACCTTTCCCTGTTCCCGGAAATCACCGAGCGCAACGCGTCATTGCGTGAGCTTCTGATGATATGCCCCATGCAGATATTCCTGAACACGGTCAACCGCAAGCCCGTGAAGAAGCGGCATATCTTCCGGCGGACAATTCTTAAGACGCTGAACGTTTTACGTATGACGGCTGATTTAGAGGTCGGCAGACAGTCGAGGCTCGCGAAAGTTCACGTGCAGGAAGCAATGCCTTACTCGCCGGATTTCTGGAACATTCCTGACGGCACAATGATTGTGGGCTACTGGGAGTCTGAGAAGTATTTTGCGCCTTATGCTGACATGGTGCGCAGAAAGTTCACATTTCCTGATGAGTGTTACGACCCTGCCTTGTCCGCGAAAATCAGGGCGTGCAATTCCGCAGCCATCCACGTCAGGCGGGGGGACAAAACTTATCTTGAGGGAGTATCACCGTCTGACGGCCGATATATACGCAATGCAATCGGCAGGCTGTCATCCCTCACGGAAAATCCCTCGTTCTTCGTGTTCAGTGATGATCTTGACTGGTGCAGGAAGAACCTTCCCATGATTCACGAGGCTGATTACACGTTCGTTGAAGGGCAGACCCCACCGCAGGATATGGCGTTGATGACGCTGTGCCGCCACGTGATTATGGGGCCGTCCACGTTCTCATGGTGGGGGGCTTGGCTGACTGAGTCGCCGGGAAAAATCATCATAGCCCCTGACGTGAATCTCTGGGTGAAGTCAGGCGCGGAAGAAAGAAGAGACCTTCTCCCGGACCGCTGGATAAAGATAGGCTGATTATATTTCGGTTGTTACGTTGACGCTGAGGCTCTTAATGCCGCGGATCTTCCTTAGAGCCACGACAAGTTTCCGCACATCCTTAGAATTTCCCTTAGTGATTATGCATTCTAGGCACGTAGAGTGATTCAGGTGGACATGAGTCGCGCAGATTATCACGTCCCCTGAGTCATGCTGTGCTGATGTGAGGCTTCTTGTTACTTCAGGAAGATGATGGTCATACACGATTGTTACTGTCGCGCAGATTTCGCTCTCGCTTTCCTTCCAGCGTTCACGGGAAAGATACTCGCGCATGAGGCTTCTGACGGCTTCCGAGCGGTTGTCCCTGTTGTCGGCGTAATATTCGGCCTCGAACTCGGACAGCAGGTCTTCCGGGACTGTTATGCTGAATCGGACGAGATTCTCACCTGGCATTTTTGCGCCTTGATGATGATTTCGCTGACGGCTCTTCTGCCTTTTCCGTCTCTGTGTATTCCACATCGATAACGTTATTGCCGCCTGACTTGATTTCTTTCCCTGTGAAGTACTTGTAGCAGTATTTCCCCCCTGCCCCGAACAAAGCAGTCAACGCCCCCCATCCCAAGAAGCTGAACAGGTATGACGGCAGGACGAACAGCACGAAGTATATTATCGTGAAGATGAAGCCCCCCATGCAAAGGAACATAGGCGCGAAAACAAGAAGCAGTATCCCCCTGTCCTTAGCGTCAGCGTTCTTCCATATGCTGAGGACGAAATCAAGGCCTCCCATGTACAGCGAGGGCTTCAGGAATTTCATTGCGTACTCGCGGATCTTGTCGAAATTGAACATTCAGTGCCTCCGTAATTTTTTCCCGTATTATAGCGCAAGAAAAGAGGCCTCCCTTTTCATCCGCAGGAAGCCTCCTGACCGTCATTACCCCCTGAGAACGCTTAATATCTCGTCCGAGAATCTCAGCTCATGCCCCAGAGAGTACAAAGCCTTTCTGACTCTCTCAGGCTCATTCCTCAAGCCTTCCCTGTATTTCTTCAGCAGCTCATAGTACAGGTTCTGAGAGTCCGACAAGCTCAAATGCCACTCGAATTTCTCATTGAACAGCCCTATAAGCTCGTTCAGGTTCTCCACAGCGTCAATATCAAGCCCGCCTACACACATTCCCGTAAGCATCTCGTTCATGCAGTCGGCAAAAGCAAAGCGTATCCTCTCCTCGTCCGGCTCAACCCCCCAGAATCCCGCAAGCTCGAAATCACGTCTTATCCCCGCAACATCAGGGTAGGTATCCTCAAGTTTGGCGACAATTTCACTCGTCAATGTGAACTCAGCCGCTACCGTCAGAATAGCAGGAGGCTTTGCCCCCAAGAGCTTCAAATACTCTAGGAGCTGGTCATAATTGCGCACCTTGCTCTTGAGTGTCTCTTCAAGGCGGTGAATGTCCTGATGCAGCAATGCCGTGATGACTTTGTGGCGCGAGTTTGACGGAATGTTGTTGATTGTGTACTGGTCATAGCCGAATTTCGCGAACAATAATTCTTCCCTGTCGCCGCTCTCGTACATCTCGGAAAGCTCATACACTTCATCCGGCGTAAGCTCGCGGGTTATGTCCGTCCCGCAGATTCCGCACGAGATTAACGCGCTTCCTTCCTCTCCGGCCTGGTTTATGTTGACCGCGAAAAGATAATCCCCGCCGAACCCGGTAATCCTCGACTGAACATGTACCTTCCCCGCCGAGAATGACGAGCCTTCGCCCTCAACTTCAACGGTCATCGCGCTTCCGGCCATGTCCCAGCATCCCTCGGAGAACTCCCGCTTGTAGTCGTCAAACAATGACGTGATGCCGTAATATGCCGCCATCTGCTTTGGGTCAGCGCGTCCCTGCTTCGCCCTCAGCTCGTAGATTTTCGCGCCGTCCTGAAGTTCCGGGACATTACTCGGAGCGTCAGCAAGCATCTTCATGAAGTCGGGCTCAAGGTCAATGCCCGTGAGGAATCTTGCCAGCTCTATAGCCCTTGCCGCGTAACGCATAATCTGCACAGGCTCAATCCTCGAAATCTCGTCGAAGAACCACCCGCATGACGTGAACATGAGCAGTCCGTTCCTCTGCATCTCAAGGTACATTAACGCCCTCATACGTTCGTCAGGCGTGAGGCTGCAGGCTGTGTATTTCTTGAGGAAAGCGTCAATGTTTTCGTCTGACCTGTTCAGAATCACGCTGATATATTCGTTCCTTGCCTCCCATGAGTCAGCAAGAATGTTATTGCCCTCGTAGATTTCGGCGAGCCTGTCCCGCAAAAAGTTCATGGCCTCACGAAGCGGCTTCCTCCATCTGTGATGGTAGCCCGGTGTTCCGTCCCCGCATGAACAGTTGCCGCACCATCTCTCCACGCCGTGAGCACAGCTCCATGATGAGTTCTCGATGATTCTCACTTCTGACTCAGGCGGGTAGAACTCCAAGTATTCGCCGTAAACCGTGAGCTGAGAGCCTGAAGTGTGCTCCAGGCATTCGAGGCAGTAAGCAAGTGCCATGTCTCCGTGTTTGTGATGGTGGCCGTAAGACTCGCCGTCAGTAGCAACGTTGCAGAGTACCGGGCGGCCGGGTGCAGGGTTGGCGGTCATAAGCTCTTTGGCGAAATTCCCCCCGTCGTCAAGAAGCCCGGCAAAAGCTATCCTCTGCGACAGTTCACCGTCATAGAAGAAGAGATTGATGCTCCGTCCTGAAGGGAGTTTGCAGACATAGGAACAGCGTGTGTCGACTCTTCCGCCTGTAACATCCTGCCAGCCTCCCCAACCTCTAACGCGGACTTCTTTGGCCTGATAGGGTGATAGAACGGTGAAAGTGATTCCGTTTTCCGCGAGGACTTCGAGGGTCTCAGTGTCTGCTGCACATTCAGCGAGCCACATTCCTTCGGGCATTCGTCCGAAACGGTGCGTGAAGTCAGCTATGCCCCATTTGACTTGGGTCTCTTTGTCGCGCCGTGATGCCAGGGGCATTATTATGTGGTTGTAGACTTGCGCCATAGCCGGGCCGTGTCCTGAGAATCTCCTGCGGCCTGACTTGTCGGCTTCGAGTATCGCGCTGTAACAGAGAGGATCATTTTCCTCAAGCCAAGTGAGAAGTGTGGGGCCTATGTTGAAGCTTATCCGGGAATAGTTGTTGCAGATGCGGCGTATGTAGCCCTGTTCGTTGAGGATGCGTGATGCGGCGTTGCGGCTGTAACATTCTGCGGAGATTCTTGCGTTCCAGTCGTGCCACGGAGCGGCGGATTCCTGAAGCTCTACTGTCTCAAGCCAGGGATTCTCGCGCGGGGGCTGGTAGAAGTGTCCGTGAATACAAATATAGCGCGGCAAAGTAACATCTCCTTCCGTGAATTATGGATTGTGTGTTCGTTAATTATACTCATTCGCGGAAATTATGCCGGGTAAATCAGCGTTTGATTTTCCGCCCGAATGCGCTAATATTTGCCCGTTCCACAAATTTCACATCAAGAGGTGTTTGCCTTATGCGCAAAATATTATCGGTGCTTCTCGTTCTGGCGCTCTCCGCGGGAATCGCATCGGCTGACGGACGCAAGGTCGGTATTCTCTCGAAGCTCAACATGACTCAGGAAGAGTACACGGACTTCATCGCCGCCGGACGCAAAGCAGGAGCATGGAACTTCTTCTCGTCCAAGCCCAAGGATGAGCCGGTCAGCTTCGTGTTCTACGACACCCTCCAGGCCATGCAGCTGGCTCTCAACGCAGGCGAAATCGACGAGGCCGCCCTCCCGGAAGTCGTGGCCGAGTACGTCATGAACGTTACGGGCGCGTACAGGATTTCCAGCATCGCCAAGACAAGGCCCGCATATCTGGCTTTCGGCTTCAGGGCAGGGAGCAGTGATGAGCTCCTCAAGCAGTTCAACGACGCTATCCTCTCCATGAAGGAGGACGGGACTCTCGCGGTGCTTCAGGCGAAATACATCTACGACGCGGGAATCGGAGACCCTGAGAGCGTGGAGTTCAGGAAGTTCGACAACGTGGACAGGAAGCTAACGATTGCTGTTACAGGAGATTTGCCCCCAATCGACTACGTTACAGCTGACGGCAAGGCGGCGGGCTTCAACACGGCGGTAATCGCTGAAATCGGCAAACGTCTTCAGGTCAACGTTGAGCTTCTTCAAGTCATGTCGGGCGCGAGGGCTTCTGCTGTTGTGTCAGGCAGGGCTGATGCTGTGTTCTGGATTCAGGGACACAGGGACGTACCCAAGCACTCGGACATTCCGGCGGGCATTGAGCTTTCTGAGCCTTACTACGAATGGAACGAGTATTTGTTCTTGGCGCGCTAGGCATGAAGAGAGTAGCTTTGTCATTCCTGCTCCTGCTGGCACTGGCGGGGGCTTCTTGCGCGGAAAACTTGATACACATGGGGGTGCTTGGTTTTCTCGGCACGACTGAGGCGAAATTCCAAGCAGGCCTCGATTTCTTCCGGGACAGCATACCCCAAGGTTACAGCGAGAGAGTCCAGAATTCCGGGTTCGTCCGGTCTCTCAGGACAGACGGGAGGGAGATACACTTCTTCGGGTCATTGATGAGGCTGGTTATGAGCCTGCGCTCCGGGAAAATTGACGAGGCCATGGTCCCGGAGGATGTGGGACGCTACCTTGTCGGCATAAACTCAGAGCTTGAGGTCAAATACATGTCGGAGGTGTTCAAGTCCCGTATCTCTTTCGCGTTCAGGAAGGAGGACACCGCGCTTAAGGCTGAGTTTGACCGGGCGATTGAGTCTATGGACGAGGACGGCACGATTGAGGAGCTTGCGGCGAAGTTCATCCACTCTGCGGGCTACAGGAATCCCGCGCCGGTGAGGCCCCAAATTTTCCCCGATGCTGACACGGTAACAGTCGCTGTAACAGGAGACATGCCGCCGATAGACATGTTCGCCGGTGACGGGAAGCCCGCGGGGTTCAACACGGCCATGCTTGCGGAAATAGGCAGGAGGATCGGCAAGAATATTCGCCTGATCAACGTTGAGGCTGGGGCGAGGAACAGCGCGCTTTTTTCGGGGCGGGCTGACGTTGTGTTCTGGTACAGGACAGTTGAAATCTCCATCAATGACAGCCGCCACAAGAGCGAGCCGGTATTCATTGACGCGCCTGACGGAGTGATACTCTCAGAACCCTATTACTCTTGGGACAGGGAAATGATACTTCAGGTTGCGGAGGCTACGGGTTTCTGGGGAATGTTCAGGAGGAAATGATGAGTACGAAAATTTTTGCGGCAATCATGCTGTGCGGTCTGTGTGTTACGGGAGCTTCTGCTGAGACTGACACTGAAGACTCGTCGGGCTTCGTGTATCTTGCTGAGGCAGTGCCTGACGCTATACTTGAGATACGCTACTACGGGACGTATAACTTTGTGGGCGACAGAATAGACGGTTACGAGCGGCCTGTGGCAATGCTGACGAAAGAGGCTGCCGAGGCGTTGCGCAAGGTCAGCGATGAGTTAGTCAGCAAGGGTTACAGGCTCAAGATATACGACGCTTACCGTCCGCAGAAGGCAGTGAATCACTTTGAGGCGTGGGCAAGAGACCTGAAGGATACGCGGATGAAGGATTACTTTTACCCGGAACTCGACAAGTCGGTACTGTTCGACCAAGGATATATCGACCACAGGTCCGGGCATTCGCGGGGAAGCACGCTTGACTTGACGCTTTTCGACATGAGCACGGAGAAAGAGGCTGACATGGGCGGGACGTTCGACTATTTCGGGGAGAAGTCGCACCCGGACTACAAGGGACTGACTCCCGCGCAGTACAGCAACAGGATGATTCTCCGGGACGCGATGACGAAGCACGGCTTCAAGCCGCTTGCTACTGAGTGGTGGCACTTCACGCTGAAGGATGAGCCTTACCCAGAGACGTATTTCACGTTCCCTGTGAAGTAGACAGACAAGAATCCCCTCCCCTGAAATTTAGAGGAGGGAATTTTTTTACGCCAGCAAAGACGACACTAACGCCGGAATTTTCGCGAGGTCATCAGGAGTTGCCTTCCACATAGCCCGGATGTTCTCGTCAACAACCGCAAACCCGGCATCCTTCAGTTTCTCCTGCAAGATTTTGACCGACTCGCCGCTCCATCCGTAACACCCAAAAGCCGCCGCCTTCTTCTTCCTGAACTTCAGCTGCTTCATGAACTCGATGAATCCCGCCACGCTCGACAGAATGCTGTTGCCCACAGTCGGAGAACCTACAGCGATTGCCCGCGACCTGAACACTTCCGTCATGACCTCGTTCTTGTCTGCTTTTGCCACGTTGAAGACCTTTACGACGGTTGACGGTGATTGACGGGAGATTTCCTGCGCGATTTCGTGGGCGATTTTCGTTGTGCCTTCCCACATTGTATCGTAGGCAATTGTTACTTGGTCTTCCTGGTAAGCGTCTGCCCACTCGGCATATTTCCTGATGATTTGGAGCGGGTCATCACGCCAGATTGCTCCGTGAGAGGGGGCTATTATGTCGATTGGGAGATTCAGGGCGGTGATTTCGTCGAGCTTCTTTGTGAGGATTGCCGCAAACGGATTGAGGATGTTGGCAAAATACTTCATGGCCTCCTTCCACAATAAGCACTGGTCCGCCTTGTCGTTGAAGAGTTCCTCAACCGCGTAATGCTGGCCGAAAGCGTCATTTGAGAACAGGATATTATCCCCCGTCATGTATGTAGCCATTGAGTCGGGCCAGTGTAACATTCTCATTTCGACGAAGACGAGCTTTTTGCCGCTGCCGATGTCGAGGGAGTCGCCTGTTTTGACGACGCGGAAGTCCCAGCCTCTTTTGCCGTATTGTCCCTCGATGGATTTCACGGCGTTGGCGGTGCAGTAGATTGGTACGCTGGGGATTTCGGCCATGAGCGCGGTTAATGCCCCTGAGTGGTCGCACTCACCGTGATTAGCTATGACCGCGTCAATCTTGCTGAGGTCGATTTCCTGTTTGAGGTTGTCGACAAAATCGAACCTGTGAGGTGTCCAGATGGTATCAACGAGAATGTTCTTGCCTTCCTCGATGAGATATGCATTCTGGCTTGAGCCGTTCATGATGCTGTAGTCGTCGCCGTGAAATGACTCAAGCTCCCAGTCTATGTAGCCTACCCATGATACGTTGCCCTTGATTTTGCGTCTCATTGTGTCAGTCCTCCAGTGTCAGTAATAGTGCCATCTTGAACCTGCCTTGTGCCTTGACGTAATGCCTTCCGTTTTTTGCGAACTTGAAGTTTTCCCCGGCCATGATGTGATGTTCTTTGCCCTCGTAGCCGATGATGCCCTCGCCTTCCAGCACGAATATCAACGCTTCACCCGGCGCGGCGTGTTCGGAAAGCCCGGTACCCTCATCGAACGCCATCACCACGAACTTCAAGCCCTTACTGCTGACGATGTCCATGTTGACGATGCGCCCTTCCTGATACGGGACAAGGTCAGCAAGCGAGAATATTTCGCCATCATGTACTGCTGTGTTCACATTAACGCCCTCCCCTAATCTGATTTCTGTGTAAACGCTCCCTGTGTGTGTCTTTGTGCCGACTGGCATGTTGACGGGGGTAATGACAGCCTCGCCCCCGCCGAGAGTCCCTTCATGGCCGCCGCAGCTCACCGTGAGACCGCCTGAGTGATTGATGATGATTTTTGCGGACGGGTAACTTTCCGGGCTGATGTCGGTATCACGGGCCAGTGAGAAATATGTTACGCCGAAGTCCTCCGTGTCATGAATCGCACGTGAGACAGTGCAGCCTTCGACAGGTTGATTTTCCAGCGCGACAGAGAACACAACGCCTTCTTTTTCCTTCAGCGCAATCACCTTCTTGTTGTCGTGGAATGAGGGTATTATACGGCAAGTTATGGACGGGGGCTGTTGCAGTAACAACAAAAATTTTCGCAGGAGGCGGAATCATTATGACTGATGAGGAATTTATCGGGCTGTGTGAGACTGGGGAGACCGCAAAAGTTGAGGAGGCCATCAAGAATGGTGCTGACGTGAACGCAAGAGATGATCTCAGCCGTACCCCTCTGATGTTCGCGGCGTTTAACGGGTATTCTGATGTAGCAGAAGTTCTCCTGAGACATGGTGCTGAGGTGAACGCTAGGGATGACAGCGGCAATACGGCGTTGATGTGGCTGTGGGTAACGTGGACACCGTCAAACAAAGTCCCCGGGATTCTCCTGAGGCACGGCGCGGATGTCAGCGCAAAATACGCGGGCGATTTCGGCAGGACGGTCCTCATGAAGGCTTCAGGTCGCGGAGATATTGAGACTGTGAGGCTTCTTCTTGAGCTTGGCGCGGATGTGAACGACAGAGATAATCACGGCTGGACGGCTTTGATGTTCGCGGTAAGACATGCTGATATTGCGGAGTTTCTTCTTGCTCACGGCGCGGATGCCAATATCGGGGCTAATAACGGCATGACGGCTCTCATGATGGCAGCAAGCGCGGGTTATGCTGACACAGCAGAGCTTCTCATCAGCCACGGCGCGGATGTCAACGCTGAAAGTATGTACACTACTACGGCGTTGATGTGGGCGGCAAAAGAAGGACATGCTGACGTTGCGGAGCTTCTCTTGAGGCATGGGGCGGATGTCAACGCTAGAGACAAATACACTCCGGGCAAGACGGCTCTAATGTATGCGGCCGGAAACGGACATATTGAGGCTGTGAAAGTCCTGCTGAAACACGGAGCTGACGCAAACGCAAAGGACGGTAACGGCATGACTGCTTTAACGGAAGCGACTCTATACGGACATTCTGAGGCTGCAGAGCTTCTCACGACATAGCCCGCAAAAAAATCCCTCCCCATATCTCAGAGGAGGGACAAACTTTCTTCCTGCTGCTACTTCGCGAGCTGAGGAAGGTACTTACCGACAAGATATTTCCCGGCGAACCTGAACGGCACTACCAGCACCGCCAGCACAAAGCATGTCAGCCACGAGTCCAGGCTAAGAGCCTCAACGCTCAACACTTCCCCGCCGAACTCGACAAACACCCACTGCATCACGAAGATGAACATCATCACCAGCACGCAGTTCCGCGACGTTGCCATAGCCAGCCCGTTGAACGTGATAGCCATCATGAAGACAGCGAACACCGCCGACCTGAGATAAATCACGTCCACGTTCCCGAACAAGCCCCGGACTTTCGGCACGAACAGCACCGCAAGGCACATCACCGTGATGTACACAGCACCCGTCAAAATCTCACTGAGCATGTCAGGCGTTATGATGTTCTCATCGCGCGGAATGGGCTTCTCGTTCATGTACTCATCACGCGGAGGCTCTGACCCGAAAGCGATCGCCGCTAGCGTGTCCATAGCAAGGTTGATGAGCAGTAGCTGTATCACCGTCAGTATCACGTTCTGCCCGAACAGCGGCCCAAGGAAGCATATTGCCACAGCCGCGACGTTCACGGTCAACTGGAACACAAGGAACTTGCGTATGCTCTTGAACATTGAGCGGCCATAGAGGATAGCCTTTGCGATTGACTTGAAGTTGTCATCCAGAATCGTGATGTCCCCGGCTTCCTTTGCGACCTCAGTCCCGGAACCCATCGCGAAACCTACATCAGCCTTCTTGAGGGCGGGAGAGTCGTTCACTCCGTCCCCTGTCATGCCGACAACAAGATTCATCTCCTGCGCAATCCTAACTAGCCTGCTCTTGTCTGACGGCAGCGCGCGCGAAATCACCCGGACATTCGGCAATATCGCTTTGAGTTCATCGTCTGACTTCTCGGCCATTTCCTGCGAGGTCATAGCGATTTCATCAGGACTCGAAATCAGCCCGGCTTCCTTCGCGATTGCTACTGCTGTCTCTTTCCTGTCGCCCGTAACCATGACAACCTGAATGCCTGCCTTGCGCACCTGGCGTATTGCGTCGACGGCTTCCTTCCTGACGTTGTCGCGGATACTCAGCACGCACACAAGCTCCATGCCTTCCCCGTTGTCTTTTGCGACTGCTAACAGCCTCATTGCCCGGTCAGCCTGGGTGTTGATGTAGGAGTCGAGTTTCTTGCGGGCTGTTACGTTCTTGCAGTGGGGGATGATTTTTTCGGGAGCACCCTTGATGTACTTCACGCCATTGCTGAGGGTAACGCTTGCCATCTTTGTGTCAGATGTGAACGGTACGCTCTCTTTCACGTCCCTCTTCGTTGCCTCAATCATTGCGAGGGTCTCAGGGGTGGCCATGAAGAACGCCATCAATGCGCGGTCTGTGCTGTTGCCTCCGATGACCTGGCCGTCGCCTACACTTGCGCTGTTGTTCACGCCCGCACCTATGGCGATGTCAGCAAGGGACTCCGCGTCAAGCTCGCTGAGACTCCGGCAGACCTTAACGCTTGGGAGCGCGATTTCCGCGATGGTGAGCCGTCCTTCTGTGATTGTCCCGGTTTTGTCGCTGAATAGAAGGTTGAGGCTTCCTGCGGTCTCAAGGCCGTTGATTTTGCGGACAAGGACATTATCCCCCGCCATCTGCATTGACTGGAACGACATAAGCATTGACGTTAGCATAGGGAGGCCTTCAGGGACAGCGCACACAACGATTGTTACCGCTACAGTGATTGCGTCGACGATGAGCCGTAGCCACGCGTAGCCGTCGGGGGGCAAATTCCCGGTGATGAACGTCCGCGCCAGAATGCCGAGAACGATTGCGGTCGCGCCTGTGTAGCCGAAGACTGAGATCTGCTGTGCGAGCTTGCCGAGTTTGACCTGAAGGGGAGTCTTTCTCTGTGCTTCCTGAACCTCAAGGGCGAGCTCCCCGAAAAGAGTCTTGTCGCCAACAACGGAAATCCTCATGTAGGCTTCCCCTGAGCAGACGACCGTTCCCCTGTAGGCGTAATACCTGTTGAGCAAGTCCTTGATGTCGTAGGTGTCGCCGCCTGGGTTGGGGAGTTTGTCGGCTTCCTCAGTCTCTCCGTTCAGGGCTGACTGGTCGACTTTGACTCCGCCCTCGATGATTTCGCCGTCAGCAGGGATCTTGTCGCCCGCCTGAAGGTAGACTATATCGCCCGCTACTACCTCGCTGACGTGAATCTCGTGGATTGTTCCGCTGCGGATGACTTTGGTTGTCTCGCCTGCTTCCTGCTGGGACTTGAGGAGGGAGGCTTTTTGTTCCTGGCGGTACTCGGTGAAGGATGACACGCCCCCTGCGATGAGGACTGCGACGAGAATCCCCACGGGTTCGAACCATTCAGCGCGTCCCATGACGAAAAGCACAAGCTGAATCACGAGGGCGCACAGCAGGATGATGATCATGGGGTCTTTGAGGCTTTCGAGGAACTTTGCGGCGAGGGTTTCACCGGGAAGCTCGGTGAGGGAGTTGGTGCCGAATTTTGCGCGGCTTTCTTCGACTTGGGAGTCGGTGAGACCTTTGATGTCAGTCAAAATGATTCCTCCTGTTTTGTGTGAGATTGACTGATTATAGCCTCATGGCCGGAGAAATGGCAACTTGCGGTGATTTTGCCGGTGATGAGGGAAGTGATCCAGTTCACCCAGCCTCTGATTGTGCTTGCCCTGCGCCGGAATGTCTCTTCGCTGCTGACACCCTGAAGCCCTGAGTGCCTCATTATGTCCGTAATATCTTGGTTGCTTGGTATATGGCCTGTACCGAAAGACAATGCCAGAGTTTTCCTGAAGGCTTTATGAGAGAGTATAAATTCACAGAATGAGAGCTGGCGTTTCCTGTAGCCCATGCTCATAATCCTGCGGCCTTGCGGTGTGAGTGTGTATACAGTTTCCCCGTTGCCGCGCTTCTTCTCTGCAAGTCCGAGATAACGCGCCGAATCCGTATAGTAGCTCGTTTGCCGTACAAGCCTGATGGAGCTGTAGTTGTCCGTGTCCTCGAATGCATACTCATAGAGCCTGAATATTTCGTTTGAATACACGAGAAACACAGGCCTTACAGGTTTGGTGATTCTGGAACGCCACACACAGTTTTATCCCTGATGGCTGATATGACGTGAAATTAGAGTCTTCCTGATACAGCCCGTCCCCCAGAAACTCAATGAATCCCTTATCCCTCAAATATTGCAACTGCTGCCGGATTTTCGCATCTATATTGTGATTTTCCGGGTGTTTCCGTCTCAGCTCATCCGTGAACTTGTAAATGTCATAAAGTGAGAATGTTTCATTCCTGATTCTGTCAACGCATCTCATAACATCCATAAGCCAGCACCGCAAGTTCATGTTCCCGACTTTAAACCTTACTGCCTGTGCGTAATTCTCCAGCACCGAGTCTTTGTCCCGTTCTGCATGAGCCTCAATCACCGGGATTTTGCCGATGATGGGAATCTCGCTGTACATTATTCACGAGCCTATATATCCTGCCCGCCTAGCAGTCGGTGCCAGCGGAGGACGCATCATCAGCACATCAGGCGTGAAAAAATATTTGGGTACGACTGTCAGAGCCTCAAAAAGATTCTTTTGGTAACGCATCACGAAAAGATTGGGATTGCTGTTGCTGGTTATCCTCTCAATTGCCGCGTAATATGCTCCGTCAAGCAAAGTCCTTCCGATTGGGCTTCCTTTGCTCTTCAGTTCATATATCTCACCGCAGGACTCGCAACGGAAATCCGCCAGCTTTGAGTTATTCGGGAGCTTGCTGAGGTAATCACATCCGTATGAAGGGCAGTACATCTCGTTCTTCATCCATGTCTCACTAAGTACTCTTATACGCTGTGAAGGACTCTTATAACGCAAATCAGGAATTTCGGGGAAAACAAGATTCATTCTACCCTCTGTATGTCAGTAAGCCCGCTGTATTTCTCCCTGTTCCTGTCCCAGCTCCTGACATCATAGAATATCTCCTGCGTATTCTCACCATTTCACGAACGGCGCGACAAGTTTATTCCTCCTCATTTCCTCAGCCCCTCAAGAATCTTCCCCGCCATAACACGCCCAATCCCCTTAACCGTCATCAATTCCTCAACGCTCAATTCCGCAATCCTCTTCGCGCTCCCGAACTTCACCAGCAGCTCAGCCGCCTTCTTCCTCCCGATTCCCGGAATGTCGTCAAGCCTCGAATGCCTCATCCATTTTCCCCGCGCGTTCCTGTGAGTCGTAATCGCGTACCTGTGTACCTCATCCCGCAATCTCTGGAACAGCTGCAGCGCAGGGTCATCACGTCCCAGCCTCAAGGGCTCGTTGCTACTAGGCGTGAATATCAGCTCCTCACGTTCAGCAAGCGCGATCATAGGCACGTCATACCCAAGATCCCGCACAGCCCTCAAAGCATAATCCAGTTGTCCCGGCCCGCCGTCAATCACCGCTAGCTGTGGCGCAGGCTCGGTGTCATCCATCACATGACGGTAACGCCGCTTCACGGTCTCATACATGGCCGCGAAATCATCAATTTCACCGTCTGCAAGCGAACGTATCTTGAACCGCCGGTACAAATTCGGACTCGGCCTCCCCTGCTCGAACACTACACAGCACCCGTAAGTGTCATGCCCGCCCGTGTGCGAGATGTCGAACGCGTCAATCCTCCACGCAAGCACCTCAAGCCCGAAAAGCTCCTGCACACGGTGAAGCACCTTCCACGTCTCATTGTCGAGGTCTTCCTGCAACGCCGACGAAATTTTCTGCCGCGACAACCTCCACACAGCCCGGATTGTGTCGCGGTATCTTGCGGCTTTCTCGAACTCTAATCTTTTTGCTGACTGATTCATCCTCTCGCGCAAACGTTCAACTAGTTCCGGCTGTTTTCCCCCGAAAAGCAATATGATGTCGGCTACACGTTCCCTGTACTCAGACTGTGAGCATAACCCCGCGCAAGCCCCCATAGAATGACCGAGCGAATACTCCACGCATGGCCGGGACTTTTTGCCGGGGACAATCTTTGACCTGCACACACGGAGCGGGAAATATCGTTCAGCCAGCCTCATGAGATTCCGAATATTGCCAGCGTCGACAAACGGCCCGAGGTACACAGCACCGTCATCACACTTCCTGCGTGTAATCTCTATGCGGGGGTAATCCTCGTTGGTGATCTTCACGTAGGGGTAACGGTCATTCATCTTCAGGTCAACGTTGAAGAACGGACTGTAGCGGCGGATTAACTTGGCTTCAACGATGAGGGCTTCTGCTTCGGTCTCAGTGCGTATTGTGGAGATGTCCTCGATGAGCTGGACGAGTTTACGGAGTCTTGGCGAGGCGTGCTGATGGCGGAAATATGATGAGACTCTGCGCTTGAGCTTCTTTGCTTTGCCGACGTAGATTATTGTCCCGTTGATGTCGCGCATGAGATACACGCCGGGGCGTTCGGGCAATGTCTTAAGGATTGCTGAGATTTTTTCTTTCATGATGAGTGAATTATAGCTACAATTAGCCAATCCCGCACACGGAAGGAGACTCATCATGAGGAGACTCACCGCGTTAATCTTGTCGGCAGTGCTTGTGTGTCAGGCCGTCCCATCTCAGGCCGCATGCTTGGCACAATCAGCGAGGGAAACAGCAAACGCCTCAAGAGCTACTACAATGTTGCGGAACAGAGAAGAATCACTTACGCCCTCTCGAACATACGAATGACCGAGTCCAGAATCAAAGCCTCACAGAACGCCGCAGACGATGCCTCACGCGATGCCGCAAAAGCCAGAAGCAGGCGCAACAGTGTAGTCTACAGCTGGCTCGGAAATCTAGCTTTGTCATGCGTGTCGTTCTTCACGGGGGACAAGGTCTTTGCTGTCGAAAACATGGCTTTTGCTTCCGCACAGGCACATGAGGACTGGGAGAAACAGGATGCCAGACTTGAGAGGGCTGAACGCGAACACCGCCGGGCAACAGAACAGGTTGAACATGAGCGCGTCCGTCTCTCGAACCTGCAAGCCGAGATGAAACAGGATGAGGCCATGCTCAAGGAGGAACTGCGAAACTCAATGTGGCGGCTCGAACGTCAGGACCTCGCCGACTGCAACGCCCTCCAGGAACGACTCCTGCAATCCTCGTGGAACTTGCTCCGTCAGTACAGACTCCCGGATGAATACAGGCTCACTCAGACCAGCCTCAAGAACTTTTACCGCGCCGTCCAGGAAGAAGACGTAACCCGGCGTTCACGAATGCTCTGCAACCTTGAGGACGAGTTCAGGGTCTACCCGCCCTACTGGTACTACAGGGCAAAGACCGCGCAGGAAGCAGGCAGTCTCACGGAAGCCCGTCAGCATTTCGCCAAGTTCAGCGAGGTTTGGAGGCCGGTGCTGAGGCGAGACCCCTACAAGCTCGAAGCGGCAAAGTTCAGGATTCAGGAGCTAGTATCAGCGGGAAAAGATCTCGACGACATAAAGCCCGAACTTCTCAGCCTGCTTGAGACCGTCTACACCAACACCCCCAAAGATGACTGGGCGGATAACTTGTTCTTGGGCGTGGCGTATTTCCTTCTCGGCGAAAAGAACAAGGGCATGGACTGTATAGCGGTCAACCTTGATTTCGGCTACGAAGAGAAAATCAGCGGGATGCTCTTCGCACAGATGGAGAAGGGAAGCCTCGACTCTGGGGAAGCGCAGGAAGTTGTTCACAGAATGAAGCTCTCTGACCTCATAACCTCGATGAACATTGCGGACGGTGAGTCAGCTATGGCGTTGTCGCTGTACTTTGAGGGCAACACTGAGGCACTGGAGGCACTGTCCAAGACCAGCGGGAATCCGATTGTGTTTCACGCGCTGAGGTTGATGGAGCAGTCGAAGGGAGGCGGACAGGATTACGGGCGTGTTCTGGAGTTCTTGGGGAGGCACGAGGCACTGAAGGACAAGGTGCAGGGTGCGTACACGGAGATTCTGCCGCTTGTGAGGAAGTATTCTGACGAGGGCAGGGAGTCCGCGAGGGTATTGCTGGCGGATATGCTGATGTACGGGCTTGGTGTTGAACAGGACGTGAAGACTGCGCGGGAAATGTTCGGTGCGCTCGCTGAGGGCGGGAATGTGTATGCGCAGTTCGTGATGATTCAGGGTCGGCTTGCGCCTGTTGAACAAGCTCCGGCCAAGCCCAACCTGACTCCTGCACAGAGAGTAATACAAGCCGCAGAAGCAGGAAATGCTGAGGCACAGTTTCAGCTTGGCAAGATGTACAAATACGGTGAAGGTGTAGGGCAGGACATACAGAAGGCTCGCTACTGGTGGGAGAAGGCGGCGGCACAAGGTCATCGTCTGGCACGTCAAGCTCTGCAAATCCTCCCGGCGGCTCAGGCTCCAATGTCAACGCTGACACGTGAACAGATTGAGGACTTATACCGTACAGGAGCGAAGTATTACAACGGTCAGGGTGTAGCGATGGACAAAACGAAAGCCGTCGAGTACCTCACACAGGCGGCAGAAGCAGGACATTCGGAGGCTCAATACTTGCTTGGAGTCTGCTACAGGTTCGGTCACGGTGTAAATCAGGACATTCAGAAAGCTCGCTACTGGTACGGAAAGGCGGCGGCTCATGGTCATCCTTACGCACGAAGCGCACTCCGCAACCTAGACTGACGACTCACTCATAACGGCAGGGACTCACCCTCTCTGCCGTCCTCCACATAACCGCGTTTTTGCCTAACACAAATTCCCTCCGCGTTGCTACAATATCACTTACTACCCAAATTTTCATACAGGAGTGATTCATCCATGAGGTCATTACGTATCTCACTAGTTGCGCTTCTCGTTGCGTCATTGCTCGTCGGCTGTGCTTCTGCTGACACCGACAAAACAGGCTGGCCCGGTCAGCTCCGTTTCATGGCAGGCCCTCCCGGCGGAAACTGGTTCGCTCTCGGAACTGCCCTCTCCGAAATGTGGACAGGCGCGGGACTCCCTCAGACCACAAGCTCATCCGGCGGCGGTGTCTCCAACATCCTCAACGCTCACGCAAGGCGCGGGGATCTCGGCTTCTCGGTAACATCACTTCTCGGCGCGGCTCTCAAGGGCGAGGCTGACTTCAAGGGCCGTGTGGTCGACAACGCGGTGATCATGGCCAACCTTTACACGCAGTACACCTACTTCATCATGAGGAAGGACTTTGCGGAGAAGAACGGCATCACGTCAGTCGAGGACATCATCAGCAAGAAACTTGCCATGAGATTCGCGACCCTCAAGCCCGGCACAAGCTCCGAGTTCGTGGTGAAGGCATTGTTCGATAAGGGTTACGGCTTCGACTACAAGAAAACGTTCCAGGAATGGGGCGGAAGTGTCGAGTACGCATCCTATGACGGCGGCGCGGATCTTCTTGCTGACAATCACCTTGACTGCTTCGCGTTCTCAATCGGCAAAATCGCTTCCACAGTCATGAACATTGAGAGCCAAGTTGACGTTGTTCTTCTCCCGGTGGGACAGGACGCTCTCGACAAGCTGTCAGACGCATACGGGACTGTTACGCTGACGATTGACCCGGGAATCTACAAGTCAGTCCCGGAAGGAGCAGCACCTGTGAAAGTTGTCGGGGATTACACGTGCATAGTGATACGCAAAGACCTTCCTGAGTCTCTGGTGTACGAGCTGAACAAAGCGGTCTGGGAGCATAAGGACGCATTAGTCGCGGCGGTTAGGGACATGGCCGAGCTTGAGCCTTCAATCGCGCTTCCCGCAAAAGTCCCGGCTCATGAGGGCAGTGTGAGATTCTGGAGCGAGCTGACGAAATAATGCGGAAACTTTCAGGATTACCCAAGCAGTTGGTCTATCTCTACGTCCTCGCAATGGGAGTGTTCCATCTCTTCACTGCCAGCGCGGGGAACTATGAGGCATACCTTCAGCGTTCGATACATTTGGCGTTCGTCCTGCCGTTAGCGTTCGTTCTTTTCCCGGTCAACAGCAAAGCCCCCAAGGACAGAGTCCCGTTCTATGACTGGTTGCTCGCAGTCTTGGCGGCGGCACCGGGAGTCTACTCTATGGTGAACTACACGGCCATCACCGAACGAATCCAGCAGATTGACCCCCTCACTACAGCGCAGTTAGTACTAGGCTCATTGCTGGTCTTGCTACTGTTGGAGGGCACACGGCGTATTGTGGGCTTGCCTCTCTCACTGATTGCGGCACTGTTCGCGGTCTACATGCTTTACGGCTACAAGCTCCCGGGACTGCTGCAGGGCTTCCCGTTCTCGTATCCTGAAGTCATCGAGCAGCTTTACCTTACGGACGAGGGAATATTCGCATCACCTTTGGGAGTTTCAGCCACATACGTGATGATATTCCTGATATTCGGGGCGTTCCTGGAGAAGTCGGGGGCTGGCGACTGGTTCATGAGCGTCGCGCAGGCTTTCACGGGGACAACTCCCGGCGGCCCGGCGCAAATCGCTGTGCTGAGTTCGTGCCTCTTCGGGTCAATCTCAGGCTCAGCGGTCGCCAACGTCTACGGGACTGGCACGTTCACGATTCCGCTGATGATGAAGATAGGTTACGAGCCTTTCTTCGCGGGAGCGGTTGAGGCTGTTGCAAGCTCCGGCGGACAGATAATGCCTCCGATTATGGGTGCGGGCGCGTTCCTCATGGCCTCGTTCTTGGGACTGCAATACAGGGAAATCATGATAGCGGCGATTTTCCCGGCGTTGCTGTACTACGGCGCGTTGTTCCTGATGGTGAGACTTCGTGCGCTCAAGACCGGGCTGCGGGGGCTTGACCCGTCAGAATTGCCGTCAAAGCACGATGTCCTCAGCAAGTGGTACATGATAGCTCCGATTCTGGGACTGATTGTGTTCCTGCTGATAGGCTACACTCCGATGCGGGCGGCGCTTCTGGGGATTGGTCTTGCGTGGCTTGTGTCATTCTTCAACTTCAAGCCTGAGACCACGCCGTCCCAAAAAGTTATGGCGTTCATCGTGGCGGGAATATCGCTAGCTCTCGGTGTCATCATCACCCTCTACCCTGAAATCGCGAGCGGCATAAAGCCCGGTGTCCAGTTCGTGATAATCGGAGCGTACATGCTGATAGCCTCGTGGTTCAACCCGGGCATGAACACACGCGAGTTCATTGACGCAATCGAGAAGGGCGCGCAGGGTATCCCGCTTGTGTGCGTGGCTTGCGCTACGGCGGGAATAGTGCTCGGGGCAGTCTCACTCACAGGAATCGGCGGGAAGCTCGTGGGCTTCGTGATTTCGTTTGCTGGGGACATGAGGCTTCTTGCGCTGGTGCTGGTGATGCTGATTGCGACTCTTCTGGGAATGGGACTGCCTACTACGGGGGCGTACATTCTTGCGGCGGCACTGGGAGCACCTATCCTCGTGAAGCTGGGATTTCCTCCGATAGCGGCTCACATGTTCGTGTTCTACTACGCGATAATCTCGAACATAACGCCTCCTGTTGCGCTGGCGGCATACGCGGCAAGCTCAATCGCTGACTCCAACCCCAACAAGACGGGCTTCCAGGCCATGCAGCTTGGATTTCTGGCGTATGTTGTGCCGTTTGCGTTCTGCTACGATCCTGGGCTGCTCATGCAGGGTTCGTGGGCGCAAATAGGCTGGGCGTTACTGAGCGGGATAAGCGCGGTGTTTGCGTTCGCGTATATGTGGATGGGGTACATCAACAAGCCGCTGAATCTCGTGATGAGGCTGCTGCTTGCGGTGTCGGGCGTGATGTGCCTGATGGTGTGGCCGATGGTAACGCTTGGAGGGTTCGCGATTCTTGTGGCGGTTTACGTCATGAACCGTTAAGAGCGAAATTTTCGCGCAGGCTCGCGGGATTTTGACGGGCCTGCTTTTTTTTGCTGACCGGGCGGGATTACTCGCTGTTTGTTTTCTTGCGGTACATTATGATATAAGCGCACAAATTCTTCACGTCAGGATATTGCTCGAACGCTATCATCAAGCCGCATCCATTCTGGCAGCCGGGATGCTCATTATTCCATTCATCAAGGAAGTCCTTGAACTCTATTTTTTCGCGGACTGTTGCATACATCTGGAAATAATGACTCTCTTCCTCACTGGCCGGAGTGCATGAGAAGGAAATCTTGTTGAAGTCGTAACTGTATAGCGGCGTGTCGAGTGTGCGGACTTCACCGCCGATATTTTCTGCGAATGTCACTGTAAGATGGCCGTTTGACTCCTCAATGTCAATATCAGCCAGCGCAATACCTGCCAGTGCCTGATTGATGTAGCCTACGCTTCCCTTCATGCCTTTGCCGAAATCTAGGGTCAATGCAAATTTTGTCTCCATGACTAAAATCTTCCTCCCATCAAAAATAGTTTCACCAGCTAATTATCGCTGTTTGTCTTGTTGCTGTAGAGTACGATGAACACGCATATATCTTCCGCATACAGGTTGTGTCCGAAATCAATCCTCATGCCGTCCGCGGGCTGGAGGCCGGGGTGTTCCTCCTGCCATTCATCACGCATTTTGCTTGCGTCGTCCAGCTTGCGGATGCTGGCATCTATCTGGAAGCAGTGAGCCTCACCGTTGCCTGGCAAAGTGCAGTTCAGGGATACGCTGCTGAACCTGTAGCTGTATGACGGCGAATTATTGCGGATAGCCTCCTCGTACTCCTCGTAATTGCTGCAGTCGGCCCGCGGAAATGACACGTTCAGATACCCTTCCGACTCCCTGAAAGAAATCTTAGACAGCGGAAGCCCCGACAATGCCCGGTTGATGCAGCCAAGATTCTCTTCTTCTTCCCGGTCAAACCTGAAATCCAGCACAAAATCAGTCATAATGTTGCCGCCGCCTCCTCCCGTCAGGAAAGAAATGAAGATGCCGTGAAATTTTTTCATGACAACTCCCGAAGGAGCGCGAAAAATTCGAATGATTAACTGTAAAGTCAGATGCAGTCATGAAATCCGCATCGGCATCTATTCCCGCCGGATTGTTGCTTTCCGGCTGAAACGCTGAGAATTTTACACGCTCATTCCCCCCTTGTCATTAAATCAGAAGTTTATTGCGGGCTTGCGTGTTGCGGGCTATCATTCCTCGCACAACATTTCCCCACAAGACACACAGAGCTGGCATCACTGAGTCAGAATAGCGTTGCACGTTGAGACTGCCTGAAGGCCTACCTCGCCGGGCATCTTTGCGGAACCTGAAATGATAGGGATTCTACGGACGGGCATACGGGGTTCTGATGACGGGTTGCCGTCAAGGCTCTATGCGTCAAAACGGGAGGAGGTGAAAACAAAAATGGCACATAGAGGCAGGAAATTAGACGAACTGAACAGACAGATGAGAAAGAAATCCCTGCTTGATGAGCGCGATGCTAGGCCTCAGAGGCACAGGGGCGGCGGAGGATGGCGGACTAGGGTCAAGACTCCCGGCGAATACTACTGCGACTACACAGGCGAAGAACCCGCGGAGCTCAAAGCTGAGGCTGAGGAGATGCTCAGGCAGGCAGCTTACTGTGAGAGTTACAGCCCTGAGACGGCAGAATATTTCAGGACTCAGGCGGAAGACCTCAAGAAAGAGGCCGCTGAGCTGGTGGCATGGGAACGTGAAGACACCATCAGCCGCAGGCGCAGGAATTGGCGGGAGCGTCGCATGAACCGCAACTCTCATTGGAGATGGTTTTGTTCTCAAGCCATATCTCCCAGTGGTGTCCCGTTCATGCCTCCTCAGCGCAAGGCACAGCATCTTTCTTTCCCTCCGGTTCTCTGGGGATATGACAGATATAGCAAATACGACATCAGGCCTGCTTGGGATTACAGCACGGCATGGAATTACAGCACGGCATGGAAGCCCATTTGGGAGTACAGCTATTACAGCTGGAGTGTTGCTGACCGTACGCGGGAAAATAACTTCATGGGCGGAGTCTCCTACAGGATGGTTACCCCTCTGGACACACTCAAGCTCATAAGCGCGGGGTCAATATTCGGCGAACCTATGTATTACCGTGAGGGCGACAATGAAGCCCACGATAATTTCGACTCGATCTACGGCATAGGCTGGGAGAACGATGCCCGCATAATGTATTACGACCACACCAGGCGCGAGAAGCAGCATTCACGGGCTGAGGATGAGTACCTGCAGAGGATGGCGCTGTATTTCAGCAGGCTCACGGCCTCGCAGGTCATGGAGAAGGTCATTGATGACTCGCTTGAGTTCGACTTTGAGGGGACTCTGAAGTGGGCTGTCGAGCTCCGTGAAAAATTCCTCATGAGGCTCAATCCCCAAGTAATCATAGTGAGGGCTTCTGTCCACAAAAACAGGCCGGACTTCACGCGCCGCAACCCGGGAAAATTCCAGGATTACGCGCAGAAAGTCATGACACGTGGCGATGATGTCATCCATCAGCTGGAGTACTGGCTCTCACGCAAGGGAACGAAGAAGGGAATCCCTCCTGTCCTCAAACGCTCATGGGCAAAAAATATCGAGGCTATGAGCGCATATGCAATGTCGAAATACGCGAACGCCGGGACAGGTCTCATTGACACCGTAAGAATCTGCCACGCAAAAAGCCCCCTCGTTGACACCCTCATGAGGACCGGGAAACTCCCTATGCCAGAAGGCGAAGACACATGGGAGCGTCTCAGGGCTTCAGGGATGGGCTGGCAGGAAATCCTTCACACGATAAAGATGCCTCACATGGCCCTGCTGAGGAATCTCAGGGGAATATTCCACGAGGTCAAGGACGAAGAAACATTGTCTGAAGCTCTCGAACTCCTCAAACGCGGCGTGAGAGGCGGAAAACAGTTCCCGTTCCGTTACTACAGGGCGTGGAAAATTTTTGAGGACGACAAAGACTCGTGGTGTTGGGACGCAATAGCAAGGCTGTTCCCGTGGCACGAAAGAGTGCAGGCCGCCCTTGAGGAATGCATCACCATATCCTGCGAGAACCTCCCGGAAGTTCCCGGGCGCAGCGCGTTCCTCACCGACAACTCCGGCTCGGCTTGGGACACTCACACATCAGAGCATGGAAGCGTGAGCATGGCCGAAATCGGCAACCTAAGCAGCGTCATCGGAGCAATCCGGGCGGAAAAAGGCACGGTTTACACTTTCGGCGACAAACTGAGGTCTGTACCTATAAGCCGTGAAGCTGGAGTCCTTGAGCAGGCCGGCCTCGTCAACAGGATAGGCCAGGAGTGCGGGATGTCGACAGAGAGCGGATTATACGCATTCTTCAGGGACGCTGTGTGTCAGGGGCAGCATTGGGATAACATCTTCATATACTCTGACATGCAGACAAGCTCGAGCCGGACATTCGGCATAGGCCCCGCGGCCTTCAAGAAGATGGGGGCATGGAGAGGAAGAGACCGCATCGACATCAACGAAGTCGTGAGGGAATACCGCGAGAGGGTCAACCCCTGGCTGAACGTGGTATGCGTACAGACAGCAGGCTACACCAACGCAGTAATGCCTGAGTACAGCTACAGGTCATCGATACTTTGCGGCTGGACCGGGAAAGAGCTTGTTTTTGCTGACGAAGTTCGGAGATTCTGGGACGACATAGAGAGACGCAGGGGAAGCAACTTCGTAATATGGGACTTGGACAAGGAGAAAGTGAACTTCTGCGGATTCTAGAACGCATCTGCGGAGTCCATACGCTTGATTGAGCCTGAGAGGGTGAAGGAGACCTGCTCAGGTTTTATTTTTGTGCCTTGATTCCTGTGCTTGGTACGCAAAAAAACGCCCGAACCTCCCGGATTGTTCTCCTTGAGATTCGGACGCTTGTACCGCGAATACCATTCATGACAGTTTGGCGTATACAGTGTTGGTGCGTCCGCCGTTCCTGAATCTGTCAGGCCGTCCGGGTTGTACGTTCCCGGAAAACGTATACCGGCAATGCTTCACCGGGTCGGAAAGCCTCTGCGTCTAATTCGAAATGTGTGTGTTTGTTTTTTTTGTTAGATGCAGTCATGAAAAACCGCTACGGTACTTGTTCCCTTTGAGTTCGTTTCTCTGTGTCCCTCATCGAGTACGCGTGAAATTCTACCAGCCTTACCCCAGTCTGTCATTAAACCAGCAGTTTATTGCCCGTTCGGATTTTAGGGGGTATTATTCCACTCACGATTTACCCACGACACATTGAGCTGGCACAAACGAGTCAGAACAGCATGTTGCGTTGAGACCACCTGAAGGCCTACCTCGCCGGGAGTCTTTACGGAGCCTGAAATGATAGGGAAGTTCCGGACGCGATGATGCATTCTGAGGAGCGCGAGCCGTCAAGGCTCTCTGCGTCAAACAGGAAGGAGGTGAAAACATAATGACATATCAGGGCAGAAAATTCACCGAGCAGACACGGCTAATGCAGAAGAGGAACGTCATCGACGAGGACATGCTCGCCAAACACCACAGGCGCGGAAGGGGCGGGCAGGGCTACAGACGCTGGAACAGGCTCTACATGAAGCGGCGTATGTGGGCGGCAGAAGCAGACAGGCAGGCAAAGTATGACCTGTTCGCGCTCTGTGATGAGATTGACAGCACGGCCAGCTTGTATGACGCATGGTCGCCGGAAGAAGCGGAAAGGCTGCGGAAGCTGTCGGCTGTTGTCCGGGAAATGTCGGGCAGTTCGCCCCGTTCCAGTGAGATTGAGAGGATGCTTGCTGACAGGAGGAAGTTCCGGCTTGGGGACGCTAAGGATTATCTCTACGTGTACTACCCTGAAGCGGAGATGCCTGCGATTCCTGCCGTGAAGCCTGCGATTCTTGAAGTAGTCTCAGCAGAAGTTAAGACTCTAGGGGAAAAGATTCGTGAGAAAGGCCTGACCTTCACGGGCGGAGCGTCGTACAGCGTCAGCCCTCTCGATACCCTCAAGATGATTAGCGCAAGTTCCATTTTCGGCGAGCCTCAGTACTACAGGAACGGTGAGAGCGCAAAGGCCACGTGCCTTGACGGGGTTTACGGAATCGAGCAGGACTTCGTGAAATACAGCCTGCGTGCCATGGATCCGTTTGAGGGGATGACAACGTCCCAAGTGATGGAGAAGGCAATAGATGATGCTTTGTCCGCAGATTTCGGGGCTGTCCTCGACTGGGCTGTTGAGCTGCGCGAGCGCTACATGATGCGCCTTAATCCTCAAGTTATCATGGTGAGAGCCTCAAAGCATCCCGGCAGGGAAGCCTTCACCAAAGCCAACCCCGGAAAGTTCGCGGAAATTGCGCAGAAGGTGATGACCCGCGGCGATGACGTGATAAACCAGATACAATACTGGCTGTACTCTAAGGGGTCAAAGCGCGGCATTCCCGGAATCCTCAAACGCTCATGGGCGAAGAGAATCAGCACGATGAACGCCTACTCAATGTCCAAGTACGGACATGCTGGCATCGGCCTTGTTGACGCTGTGAGAATCTCGCACGCTAAGGGGGCTCTTGTCGACCAGCTCATGAGGAAAGGCCGGGTTTCCATGCCGGAAGGCCAGGACACTTGGGAGCGTCTCAGGTCGTCGGGGAAAAGCTGGAGTGAGATACTCGGAACAATCAGGCTTCCTCACATGGCACTGCTTCGGAATCTTCGCGGCATATTCTCGGAAATTGAGGACGCTGAAACACGCTCGCAGATTCTCGCCCAGCTCAAGGCCGGTGTTCTGAAGGGAAAACAGTTCCCGTTCCGCTATCTTGCCGCGTGGTATGCCGTCCAGGAAGTCAAAGCCGAATGGACAGGGCATGTGCAGAAAGCTCTTGAGGAGTGCATGAACATAGCCTGCGCCAACTTGCCGAAGCTCCCGGGCAGAAACGCTTTCTTGTCGGACAATTCCGGGTCAGCATGGTCGGCTTTCACGTCAGAATACGGCAGCATCAACATAGCCGACATCGACAACCTGAGCAGCGTAATAGGCGCGATGAGGTCTGACGAGGGCGTTGTGTTCCCGTTTGCTCACAAGGTAGCGGCGATTCCCGTGGACAGGAGCAGGGGAATACTTGAGCAGGCCAGGCATATGGGCAAAGTTGGCGTTACTCTCGGCGGAGCGTCTGACGGAGCGTGGCCTTTCTTCAGGGACGCAATACTCCAGAACCAGCACTGGGACAACATATTCATCTACTCAGATATGCAGCTGGGACATGACTGGATGTATATGTGGAGAGATTACGGGCCTGAAGCTGAGGCTTGCGGGTTTTACCGTGAGGGCAGTGCTTTCCGTGGCGTGTTTGACCTGAACGCCATACTGAGCGTTTACCGCAGGATGGTGAACCCGAAGGTCAACGTCTACAGCATACAGACAGCGGGCTACGCGAACACTGTTGTCCCGGAATACGGCTACAGGGTTGCTGTGCTTTACGGCTGGACGGGGAAGGAATTAATTTTCGCCGACGCAATGCGCAGGATTTGGGACGAAATAGAGGGCAGAAGCCGCGAGGAGGACTAGCCGGACTTCTCAGGCTTCACTTTTTCCCGCCAGCGCAAGAATTTCTGTTGCGGATTGAGTCTCTTGGTGATAAAATTCATCTTCCGTTGCAAAATTTGTATCTCACACATAAATCACGTTATCCCGACAAACTACTAACAGCGTCAAAATCAGGAGGAGCAGGAATGACTCTCAGGTCGACTTTTCCGGTTATTGATATGCAGAGGACAGGCCGCAACATCGAGAAATGCCGCAAAGATTCCGGCCTCACAGTAAGGGACTTGCAGGAATACTTCGGGTTTGAGTACCCGCAGGCAATCTACAAGTGGCAGCACGGTGAATGCCTCCCTGCTGTGGACAACCTTCTTGCGCTGTCCCTCCTGCTGGGGGTATCAATGGAGGCTCTCCTAGTCTACGAGGATCAGGAAGCCTCCTCTTATTCTGCAGCATAATTCCTTTCCTTAACGCCCAGAATCCGCCCGGCCAAAACCTTTAAGCCCGCCTGAAATTTTCCTTGTCCTTACGTTCCTTAAGCGCACAAAAAAACGCCTGAACCCGGGATTTTGCTCCCAAATTCAGACGCTGGCACCGCGAATATCTCCCATGACACCTGAAGCGTCAGGCCGCCGGGATTGTAACGCTCCCGGGAACGTTTGCCGATATGACCGAACCGGCAACGGTGTTTCTTCCGCGTAATGTGTTATATTAGATGCAGTCATGAAAACCGCTGCGATACCGTGTACCCCTGAGTCTGCTTTAGGCTTCCCCGTGAATACGTGAGAGATTCTACCAGCCGTCAATCATCCTGTCATTAAACCGTGAGTTTATTGCGCGCGGGATTCGTCCGGGATATGATACATAAATACACAAGGAGGTGCGACGATGACATATCAGGGCAAAAAGTGCAGGAAACAATCACGCCTCAAGCACAAGGCATCAGCAGAAGACTCCGGCGTAAGGAACTTCATGGCCGGGATTTCCTACGAGGTCAATCCGCTCGACACACTCAAGATGGTTAGTGCCAGCTCAGTTTTCGGTGAGCCTCAGTATTACAGGGACGGGGAGAACTCGGAGGCAACTATTCTTGATGGTGTTTACGGAATCGATCGGGCATTCATGAAGTACAGCCTGAGAGCCATGGACAAGTTCAGCGGAATGAACACGTCCCAGGTCATGGAGAAGGCCATAGATGACGCGCTGGCCGCGGATTTCGGCGGAGTCCTTGAGTGGGCTGTTGAGCTGAGAAACCGCTACATGATGAGGCTGAACCCGCAAATTATCATGGTGAGAGCGGCAATTCATCCGGACCGGGCGGCTTTCACGTCAGCAAACCCCGGCAAGTTCTCGGAGATTGCGCAGAAGGTCATGTTCCGCGGGGATGACGTAATCAATCAGCTTCAGTACTGGCTGTTCACGCGCGGGTCAAAGAACGGGATACCCGCAGTCCTCAAACGCTCGTGGGCAAAAAATATCGGGGCCATGAGCGCATATTCCCTGTCGAAATACGGCCATGCAGGAGTCGGGCTCGTCGACGCTGTCAGGATATGCCACGCCAAAGGCCCGCTGGTCGACACGCTCATGAAGGACGGAAGAGTCCCGATGCCTGAGGGGCAGGACACTTGGGAGAGGCTTAGGGCTTCCGGGAAAAGCTGGCTCGAAATCCTCCGGGCTATACGCGTCCCCCACATGGCACTGTTACGGAACTTGCGGGGTATATTCTCGGAAGTGAAGGATGAGCGTGTTCTTGCTGACGTTCTGGATACGCTCAAGGCGGGAGTCCTCAAGGGCAGGCAGTTTCCGTTCCGTTATTTGTCGGCACTGAGGGCAACCAACAACGCGGGAGGCCTGAACCGGTCCCAGAAAGAGAAGATCAGGGCGGTGCTCGAAGAATGCATGAATATATCCCGCGGGAATCTTCCTGAGATGCCGGGACGGTGCGCGTTTCTCACGGACAATTCAGGGTCGGCGTGGGGGGCTTGCACGTCTGAGTACGGCACAATGCACGTCGCTGAAATCGGCAACCTGAGCAGTGTCATCGGGGCGATGTGCGCGAATGAGGGAGTCGTTTTCCCGTTCGGCGACAGGCTGGAGGCGTTCAAGGTCAGCAAGAGCCGTGGGATATTGGAGCAGTCGGAAGCTGTGAGCAGTCTCGGCAGGTCATGCGGAAGGGCTACAGAAAACGGAGTGTGGCTGTTCTTCCGGGCGGCAATCCGTGAGCGTCAGCACTGGGATAACGTGTTCATATATTCCGACATGCAGGCAGGACACGGAGGACTTTACGGCAGAGACCCGGAGGAATACAGGGCTTTGGGCTGCTGCATTGATGAGGGCAGGTATCCTTACATTGACGTGAACAGGCTCGTTGAGATTTACCGGGAGAAGGTCAACCCCAAGGTCAACGTATACTGCATTCAGACGGCGGGATATACGAATGTTCTTGTGCCTGAATACGCTTACAGGTCAGCGGTGCTTTACGGGTGGACGGGGAAGGAGCTTGTGTTTGCGGACGCTGTGAGGAGGATATGGGACGGGATAGAGGGCAGGAAGGCCGGGGACGCTCAGGTTACAGCGTGAAGTTGTCCTGAGTTATCCTAGAAAAATCTTCCCCGCCTAAAGCCTCCCTGACTTCCTCGACTCTCTTGCGGTAATACTCATCCGGCGGAATGTCGTAGAAGCATCTCATCACCGGGAAATCACTCCCCCACAACACGCGCCCAATCAATCCTTCATCCCTCAACCTTACGATATTCTTCACGCCCATGAACGCGATATCAGCCCAAGCGTTGGGGCATTCCTTCATGACGGCTACACACTCATCAATCGGTCGGCCATGCGCTAGGATTATTCTGACATCGGGAAATTCGCGGCAAATGTTCATGTAGACTCCCGCGTCAGAGCGTTCACATCCTCCTGTGTGGAACATGACAGGAAGATTCTTGTCCCTCGCAATCGCAAGCACTCTCCTCAAAGGCTCGCCGTAAGGATCCCAGTCATGATGATAGCCGTGAATCTTTATCCCTACAAAATCCCGGAAGAAATACGCGCTCAAGTCCGGCGAATCCTCCAGCATGTCAGGTGTTACCCATAGAAACGGTACAGCCCTGCCCTCGCTCAGTGAGATTAACTCCTCTATTTCGTGCCTCACCTCGCTGAACGGGACACTGCCTGTTGATGTTGACGAGAAATAGTAACGCTCAACGCTGAGAGCCTTCATTCCTTCTGCGACTTCTTCGGGGGAAAAATATAACTTGCCCTTGAAGTGTCCTGTGTGTACGTGGAAATCCTGCATGTTATCCTTGCTCCTTCCTGTACTCCTCGACAAGCCTCTTATTGATGAACGCAACATCACAGAAATGCTTGCTGACCTCAAAGATTGAGCCTGTCTCATTGAGATTCCTCACCATGCACATAGCGCAGTAAGGTTTTGCCTCACACTTCATGCACTTCGGGAAATCCCGCCACTTAACCGCCCGCAATTTCCTCAAAGCCTCCGAGCTGTTCCAGACATCCGCCACGCTCTGGGAATGCGCGTTCCCCAGCGGCCAGCCCTGGAAGCCAGGACAGGGATAGAACTCACCGTTTGCCGCAACGCACATCATATCGATCCCCGCCCCGCAAAAATGCTCGTTCGGGTCTAACGGTGAAGGCGCAATGCCCGCGTCAAGAATCGTCCTGTACTGTATATCGTAGCCGATTATGTCCCGCAGGAGCGACTCCGTCTCGCCGAGCGTCAGCCTGTTGCAGAGATTATCCGTTGTGCCGTCAGTCCTCGCCATCATGATGTAGTCGGTGTAGCCTTTAATCCCGTGAGAATATGCCCAGTCAAGCACAGCCTTGTACGATGAGTAAGTCTTCCTCATTGTCGGGCAGCTTATCATCACTGGGACATTCGCGGCAATGAGGCTTTCGAGTCCTGCGATTGTCTTTGCGTGAGAGCCGGGAAGACGGGTGATGTAGTCGTGTTCCTCCGGGTTCATGCTGTAAACTGAGGCTTGCAGGAAGTCTATATTTGCGTCCTTGATGGCTGAAATCATCTCGTCTGTGAGAAGCGTAAGGTTGCTCAGTATTGAGACTGACAGGTCATTTTCCCGCGCATGTCTCAGTATTGGGATGAAGTCGGGATGAAGGAGGCACTCACCGCCGGAGAACGTAACCTTGAGCGTCCCCATTTCCGCGAGCTGGTCGAGTATGCTCATAACAAGCCCGGTCTCCATGTCGTGGAAGTCCCTTGCGCCGGGAAGGTAGCAGTGCCGACACTTCTCGTTGCACCTGCTGGTCAGCTCGAACTGAAACGCGAAAAGATGAGGGTCATCCCTGAAGTATCTTCCGAGAAATTCTGTTGTGGCTTGAGCGTCTGGTGATACGTCGAGCGCGGTCAATGGAGCGGTCTTCCTGTCATGCCGTGCATAGGTGAAGCGGGGCATCTTGGCAGTGATTTCGTCCTCAGTCATCCCGGAGACAACGAAACTTTCAGCCTCAAGCTCATTCACGAAGTCCGCGAAATCTCCGGCAATCTCCTCGCGGTCAGCACCTGTGTAAATCTTCATGAGACTGTTGACGATTTCGTTTAAGTCCTGTGGCTTGCGCGTGAGTTGCTGAAGAAAGATTTTCCCGTTTTCGTCATAGACTCTGTCCTGCTTCGTGAGCTGGCTGATGATGTAACCAATATCCGAGAATGTACGGACAAATGAGTCCTTTGCCAAGCAAACTAACAATATTATTCCCCCCTCTGAGCAGAAAATACCCGGAGGAAATACTCACTCCGGGACAACTTTGGTTCACTAATGGTTCGCCATCTCGCAACTGTAGCAGTAGCCGTGATCCTCCACCTTGCAACCTGCCGCAAACGACATTCGCCTTGCGCTTCTTGCTTTCACCTTCGGTTTGCTGTACGCCATGAAAATCGCCTCCTTCCTGTGATGAATCCATGTCCAGAAAATTGCAAGCACATAACTATTCTTCATCTTACGCTGTACTGTGTTATAATGAACGCAGGACAAGATAAGACTAACGGCACACATGCCAAAAGTCATGTGCTTTCATTCTTATGGTGAGTATGATTATAGCATAAATTCTTGTCCTTGAATTTTTTTGTGAGGAATTATTTTCCCGCCTCCCTAGAACCTCACCTCAGACACAAGATATATCCCCCCAATAACCAGCACAATACCGCAAAGAATATTGACCGCCTTTACCATCCACGTAAGCACACTGTCTTCACCGCTGTGAAGGAACTCCGAGAACACCTGCGCGAACGTCCCCGCCCCAACAAGAACAGCGCAATACCCCAGCGCATAGCACACCACCAGCATCACAGACCCCGCGATTCCCCCGGCATCCTCAGACATTGCCAGCGACAATATAGGCCTGACGTGTCCAATATTGCCCGGCCCGACAGCAAGCCCCGACAATATTCCGAGTATGACAGCCCCCTTCATGTCCTGAGACTCAGTACCCTTAATCCGCGAACCAAAAGCAAACAGTCTCAGCCATAACACTCCCATAATCTGCAAGCCCATAACGACAAACACAGCCGCCGTGATGAGAGTCAGGAAACGTTCATATCCCCCAAGCACCGCGCCCATTCCAGACGTGATGAAGGCCACAAGCGATATGTTGATGATTATTCCCAGACAGAAAGCACACGAAATCTTGAACGCCCGCCAGTGTGATGGGCTGTCAGTATTTGCGACATACCCAACGACAAGAGGGACGAGGCTTATTCCGCACGGACTGAGTATCACGCTCGCCATTCCCCACAAGAACGCCCCCAGGAACTTCAACGCTCCCGATGAGTACATGAATCTGAATATTCCGCTTACCATGTGTATCACTCCCGACAAAAATTTGACCGCGCCCGCAGTTTCCCGCAAGCACGGCCATGATTCTACATTGTTGTTGCTGACACGCTATCTCAATTTCGCAAGCCAGTCCGCAATGTCATCCTTGAGCCTCCCGCCCCCCGAATAATGCACCGACAACCCTTCAGTGATTACGGCATTCGGCGCGAGCTTGGCTATTGCTGTGAGGCTCTGCCCGAAACGTCCTCCCCCGTGTGAGCAGAAAGGCATTATCGTTTTCCCGCTGAAGTCATACTCCTCAAGGAACGTGGCAACAGGAGCGGGAATGCTAGCCCACCAGTTCGGGTAGCCCAGCATAATCACGTCATACCCGGCAAAATCCTTCACGTGATTCTTCAGCTTGGGACGCGCCCGCCTGTGCTGGTCTCGCTGTGCCTCACGCAACACAGTGTTGTAGCTCTCAGAATAGGGCTTCTCCGGGACGATCTCGAATATCTCCGCGCCCGTCTGCTTCTGAATCTCGTAGGCCACACCCTGAGTGTTCCCGCTCCACGTGAAATAGGCGATGAGAATCTTGCGGCCTGTTCGTGAAGTCTCCTGTATGGCCTGAGACGAAACAACTCCCGTCCCGATTGCGCCGCGGGCAAGCCTGAAGCCCACGTTGTAGAGCCTGCCTTCTTGGGGAGCCGCAGCACGGTAAGCACTCCGCATGTTCTTGGCGAAATCATTCCAGCCTCCTCCGCGGTTGACCCTGCGAGTCCCTGTCTCCGGGCCGGTCGGGTTGACTTTTGCTGACGGGTCATAGGGCGCGTAGATGTCCCAGCACCATTCGCCGACGTTCCCGTGCATGTCGTAGAGTCCGAGCTTGTTCGGCGTGAACTGCCCCGGCTCAACCGTCGTTGCCCGGTAAATTCCCGGCTTGGTCGTTAGCTTGTGCTGGCTGAAATAATTTTCCTCGATCTCGTAGGGGTAATGACCGTAGAAGTTAGCCTCATCTGCCCCGATTGAGTGTTCAAGGTTGAAGGGGGTCAGCGTCCCGGCCCGGCAGGCATATTCCCATTCTGCTTCGGTCGGAAGCCTGTAACCGTCAGCCGACAAGTCCCACGTTACTTTTGCTTCGTCGACCTTATACGCCGGAGTCAGCCCTTCAGCCTCGCTCTTCATGTTGCAGAACATGACAGCTTCAAGCCACGTAACATTCTCGACCGGGAGATTGTCGCCGATGAATGTCGAGGGGTTGCCGTTCACGAAGGCCATGTACTCGCCCTGTGTAACCTCGCGCGGGGAAATCATGAAGTCTGACACTGTAACTTCGTGCTGTAACTCGTCATCGCTCCTCCAGTTCTCAGACTCAGGGCTGCCCATGAGGAACGAGCCGCCTTTGACGCTCACCATGTCGCCCGCAAGAGCATTCCCGGCAGTCATGGCCAGAATTGCGAGTATGATTAGCACTCTCATTATTCCGCCGCCTTGTTGATGCAGGATATTGCGTTGAGGCTTCTGGGGTAGCCGATGTACGGTACGCACTGAGCGACAACGTCAAGGAGAAACGCACGGTCGTTGCCCATGTTGAAGTTGCCCTTTGCGTGGCCAATGAGCTGTGGCTCGCACCCTCCCTGAGCGGCGATGTAGCAGAAAGTGATCATCTCGCGCTCCCTGAGAGTGAGTCCCTTGCGAGTGTAGTAGTCCCCGAAGCAGTTTCCGGCGAGGAACACGTTAATCACCCGTCTGTCTTCCGGGGCGTTCTCGACGAATCCCTTCATGCCGTCGCCGAATATTTCAATCTGCGTGTCATTCCCGGCCTTCACGCGGGTCTCCGGGGTTGTTGTTGACGCTGGCGGAAGCGGAAGGCTGACTCCCTTGTCGGCGAAAATCTCGTTTGCGGCCTTGAGGAACGGGCGGGTTCTTCCGATGCCGAGATATGCCGTACCCTGATAGATGACTTCTTTGACCTCTGACGGAGTGAGTCCGGCCTCCAATGCTTCAGGCAGGATTGCCCGGAACTCATCGGCTCCCTGGCAGCCCATCAGTGCCGCGACAATGGCCATGTACCTTGTGCGGGGGTCAAGTTTCGACTGTGCCGGGACCTCAACGCCCGCGAACCGGGAAAAGAACTCCGCAAATTCCGGGTCTGTCGTCCTGAACTCCTCAACGCTCGCGAATGCTCCTGCGCCCATCACCATAACTGCAATCACTCCCAACAATATTTTCCTCATGATATTACCCTGCTACATAAAAAGTGTAATAGTGTGTGAGAATACACTTCTATGAATGTTCCTCGTTCTCCCTGCCCTCTTTCGCAAAAGCTACTGGAGTTTGCCCGGCAGTCCGGAGGCTTGACTTCCCGTGTAGCCCACGGTAGCGATTCACCTGTTACGGTTATCGAATTTCGGTTGTTATAGTGCTATCGGCTTGCACTTCCCACCCTCTAACCCACATGTAGCAGAGTTTATCCTCCTCCATCATGAATTTCATCACCTATCTTGCGGGTTAGAGTATGTTATTACACTCATTCAATCTCTAAAGATGTTGCCCCTAATCCATCCGTCCAGAAAAGCAACCTGCTCTTCCGTGTGAAACCAATGCTCCCCGTCCTCCAACACCGTCAATCTTGCGTCATGTCTGCTGACGAACTCATTGACCGTCTCACGCGAAGTTATGCTGTCATGGCCGGCGTAAAGTATCTCTGTAGGGACGCTCCATGTTACCGGGTTTTCGCGGACGAAACAGAGATATTCCCACGACAAAATTTCGCCTGACGCTGTTACGATTTCGCCCTTCCTGCGTAATTCATCCTCAGAGACTCCCGCCCGCCTCATCATGTCCAATATCACCCGCTCCATGTCGAGAATTGGCGAGATGAAGAGAGCCTTTGCGACATCACGGCCATGAAGCGCGAGCATCGTGAAGTACGCTCCAATGCTGTTGGCGATAACGGGGACTGAGTCATATTCCGCCCTCACAGTGTCATATGCCGAGCGTATGCCGTCCCTAGCCTTCGCGGGAAAAGAGCCGTCATACTCCACGCCGACAACCTCAAAGCCGGGACAGTCCTTCCTGAAATTTTCGGCCTCGCTGGGACTCCCGCCCATTCCGTGAACGTACAGCACGCACTTCATCACTTCAACAGCGCGTATTCTGCCGGGTCGACGGCCTCGCACCACTCGTTTGACGTTCCTTCGCCGGCGACCTCAACCGCAAGATGCTGGAACCACGAGTCTTTTGCCGCCCCGTGCCAGTGCTTCACACCCGCCGGAATGTTCACGCAGTCCCCCGGCTTCAGCTCCTGCGCAGGCTTCCCCCATTCCTGATACCATCCCCGCCCGGCAACAGCAATCAGTATTTGCCCGCCGCCCTTTGTCGCGTGATGGATGTGCCAGTGATTCCGGCAGCCAGGCTCAAACGTTACGTTGAAGATCCCTACTTGTTCCGTTGAGATTGGAGCAAGGTAGCTCTGTCCGTCAAAATATTGCGCGTATGCCGTGTTGGGGTTGCCGAGAGGAAACACGCTGAGTTCTTGGCCGTCCGGTGAAAGATGAAGCCCCTTTGCGCTGAGTGTTACGTTGGCGGGATTGTTCGTTACTTCCTTGCTTGACTCTGTCATAGTATCTGCCTTCTTCCTGTAAGATTTGTAGCCTTCTGACTGTGTATATTCCCTCATGGCCTCATCGTCCGCGTAAACTTCAAGAGTGTGGATGACGTTGCTTCTTTCACCCTTCTCACTTGTCGCGAACATCGCCATCACTCCCGGAACTTCAGCGACAGCCCGCGAATATTCCCGCGTGATTGCCGCCTTGAACTCGTCCAGATTTCCCGGCTTGACCGTAATCAGCCTCATCAATACGGACTTGCCTTTACCTTCTTTCTTCTGCTCAAGAACAACAGGGTCAACAGGAAGTATCGTGAGATTGTCTAGAATGGGCTTGCGTTCCTCGATGAATGCCTTGAAGCCCTCGCTTGCCTGGTGAATCTCGTAGGCCTCCTCGTCTTCGTAGACCTCAAGTATCCTCATGATGTCGGGATTCTGGCGGTCAACAGCCCCATAAAGCGCGTAACTTCCCGGCTCATTTGGGGTGAACTTGGCGACAGTCCGGGAACTTATCGCGGCCATGTCGGACATTTTTCCGGGTGCTGACTTGAGGACTGCCCAGTGTACTTTGAGGGTGTGGCCTTCTGGCGCGAAAACAGAATACGCGAACGCCTGAGACGCGCACAGCACTGCGACTGCTGCAAGGATAAATGCCTTCAACGTTACTTCATCTCCTTTTCCCATACTCTTACCGTGTTAATGTCTGCATCCTCAGCGAGTGCCTCAAGAGCCTTCACTTCATCAGCTGAGAGAACAAGAGTAGCGGCCTTGACTGCGTCCTCAACATGACGGACTTTCGTAACCCCCAGAATCGGAACGGTACCCTTAGCGATTGCCCAAGCAACAGGAAGCTGGGCTACTCCGACATTATGGGAGTCAGCAATATCCTTCATCGCTGAGTTGAGCTTTTCGAGCTGAGGAAGAACAGGATTGTAGACCTGCCCTCTTGCGCTTCCTTCCGGGAAAGGGTGGGATGTGTCGTATTTCCCGGACAATGCGCCCTGTTCGAGAACCATGTACGCGAAAAACTCCGCGTCATTCTCCCTGCACCAGCCGAGAATCCCGGAATATTCCGAAGAACGGTTGAGGAGGCTGTAGTGATTCTGTACGGCATTCACCTTCAGGCCTTCAGCACCGAGAATTTCCGCCGCTTCCCGCAGTTCGGCGAGGTTGTGATTCGAGAGTCCGATTTTGCCGACGTGTCCGCTCTTTGCCAGCGGTATCAGTTTCCGTGTCCATTCAGGCGCGCCTACAGGGTTGTGAATCCAGAAGTAGTCGATGAAGTCAGTGCCTAGACGTTCTGCGCTGTCCTCATACATTGCTGTTACGGGGTTGGCGGCCTCAAGGTCTGCGCACTGCGGCGTAAACTTCGTTGAGATAAGGTAGCTTTCACGTGGAACTGTGCGGAGGAATTTTCCGAGAACTTCCTCTGACCTTCCCATGCCGTAGACATAAGCGGTGTCCCACAAGTTCAGGCCTGCCCTCTGTCCTGCCTCGAAGACGGGGCGCAGCTCATCCTCCGTGAAGTCAGTCCCGAATGTGCCGTCATTGCCCCAAGCCCAAGCACCTAACGCTATTTTCGGCCTCATGCCTGATTCCTCCTTTCTGACAGAAGGACTCCGCCGACTCCAACATTGTCGGGTTCGTTCTCCTTGATGAGTGCGATGAAGGCTTGGGCTGGTACGTTCATAATCCTTGAGGCTGACTCGGTGAGCTCGCGGGCTAGCTGGGATTTCTGCTCTGTCGTGAGCTTCCCGGCCTCTACTGTGATTACGGGCATGATTTATCCCTCCGTGTGAAAAGTTTTGTGGATGACCAAAATTATACAGGCCTGCACCATGCTTGAAGTGTGAGTAATTCTATCTATAATTCGCGAATCATGACACGAGATGCCTTACTTCCCGCGCGGATTTTCCGTGATAAGTGCCTCACTTTCACCCCCTCCGTAAAATTGACTCTTGCATTTTCCGGGCTTATGGAGTAATATTCCCCGCGTTGTTCAGTTAGCACTCTTTCAGATTGAGTGCCATTAACCACTAAGGAGGCAAATGGGAATCATGAAACTTAAACCGTTAGGCGACAGGATAGTTGTGAAAGTCCTTGAGCGCGAAGAGAAGACAAAGAGCGGACTCTTCCTTCCCGACACAGCCAAAGAGAAGCCGACAGAAGGGGAAGTAATCGCGGTGGGAACCGGGAAAATTCTCGACAACGGCCAGAAGCAGCCCGTAGAGGTCAAAGTAGGCGACAGGATAATATTCAGCAAGTACGCGGGGACAGAAGTGAAACTTGACGGCGAAGAGCTCGTGATATTCAGTGAGAGAGACGTGCTCGCAATCGTGGAGAAATAAGGAGAGAATAGAACAATGGCTAAGATACTCGCATTCGGTGAAGAAGCGCGCAGGGCTATGCTCCGCGGCATCGACAAAGTAGCAGACACAGTAGGCGTAACACTCGGCCCCAAGGGTCGCAATGTAGTCCTCGAAAAGAAATTCGGCTCGCCCATGATCACCAATGACGGCGTAACCATCGCGAAGGAAATCGAGCTTGAAGACCCGTTCGAGAATGCAGGCGCACAGCTCCTCAAGGAAGTAGCCAGCAAGACCAACGATATAGCAGGCGACGGAACGACAACAGCGACGATATTCTCACGCGCAATCATCCGCGAGGGCATGAAGAACGTAGCCGCCGGGGCAAACGGAATGTTAATGCGCCAGGGCATCGAGAAGGCTATTGATTTCGTGGTCGAGGAACTCAAGAAGCAGTCTACACCCGTCAAAGAGAAAGAGAAAATCGCTCAGGTAGCATCAATTTCCGCGAACGACTCAGCAGTAGGCGCGCTCATCTCTGAGGCAATGGCCAAAGTAGGCGAGGACGGAGTAATCACAATCGAGGACAGCCAGACAGTAGGCACGACTCTTGAGATGGTCGAGGGCCTCCAGTTCGACAAGGGTTACATCAGCCCCTACATGGTTACGGACTCTGACAGGATGGAAGCCAGCTTTGACGACGCTTATATCCTCATTCATGACGCGAAAATCAGCAACATCAAAGACCTTCTCCCCGTTCTGGAAAAAGTTGTGCAGACAGGCAAGCCGTTAGTCATCATCGCTGAGGACGTAGAAGGTGAGGCACTTGCTACCCTTGTCGTCAACAAACTGCGCGGAGTTATGCAGGTTGCGGCGGTAAAGGCACCCGGTTTCGGCGACAGAAGGAAGGCCATGCTCCAGGACATCGCGATTGTTACGGGCGGCGAGGTCATCAGCGAGGAGCGCGGAATGAAGTTCGAGAACACCGAGCTTTCCATGCTTGGACGTGCCAAGAAAGTCCGCATCACTAAGGAAGACACGACCATCACACAGGGCGCGGGCAACCCCGAAGAGATCCGCCACAGGGCAGGCCAGATACGCAAGGAGATCGAGGACTCAACGTCAGATTACGACAAGGAGAAACTTCATGAGAGACTCGCGAAACTTGTCGGAGGCGTGGCAGTAATTCAGGTAGGTTCAGCGACAGAGACCGAGCAGAAGGAACTCAAGCACCGCATCGAGGACGCTCTCAACGCAACACGCGCGGCTGTCGAGGAAGGCATCGTAGCAGGCGGCGGAGTAGCAGCACTCAACTGCGCAACAGCCCTTGAGCCTTTCATCGAGAAACTTTCCGGCGATGTCAAGACGGGCGCAAGAATCGTGCTTGACGCGCTCAAAGCACCTCTCTACCTCATCGCCACAAACGCAGGCTATCAGGGCGATGTTGTGGTCGAGAGAGTGAGAAGCGAGAAGATCGGGCACGGCCTCAACGCGGCAACAGGCGAGTACACCGACATGGTGGCGGCAGGAATCATTGACCCCGTGAAGGTAACACGCTCGGCGCTACAGAACGCGGGTTCAATCGCGGCTATGGTTCTCACGACTGAGGGAATTGTTGCCGACAAGCCCGAAAAGAAGGACGCTGCCCCCGCAATGCCCGGCGGTATGGGCGGAATGGACGGAATGTACTAAAGATTAGTGGGTAGTAGCAAGTGGTAAGTGGTCAGAAAAGCACTTAACACTAGGCACTAAATAGTCCCCGAAGGCCAGAGCGGTCTCCGGGGATTTTTTTGCGGTTACTCCTCCTCGTATATCATCCGCGTGATTTTCCCGTCTCTTACCCTGAACGTGAACGTAGCGTAACTCCCGGCCATGTAGTGCAGTTCTGAGCCGCTCTCATCATCAGGCTCTCCGAGAATGTCCGTGAGCTTGCTGACACTGTCGCCGATACGGATATCCCCGAAGCCGAAATCCTTGCTGGGATTCCACAGCTCAACCCTCGACAGCCAGCCCTGCCTGTTGTACCTGCGCTTGATCTCCGGGTAATCGAACTCGCCATCATACTCGCCCCAATAATCGTTGTCCTTGTTGGGGCAATATGTCTGCAACACGCTGACTATCATTCTTCCGGCGGGGGACTGCTGGACTTCCCCGTCATAGAACGGCACAAGGTACTTCCCGAAAACGAACGCCGAGTCCTGAGCGTTTTTCGGCAGAATCTCATACCATACTTCCCCGTCTACCGCTGTCTGGCCGTCAACAATCACCCTCTCGCCCTCACTGAGCCGCCCCCATATGTCAGAGTCAGTGCTTGGTTCAGCCCGGTAACGCACGTAGCTTCCTGTGCATACGCCGACTGTTGGGAAAACCTCGAACTTTTCCGCGCACATGGCCGGAGCTGACACTAGCAGCACGATGGCTGCCGCAAAAATTTTCCTCATGGTGAACATTCCTCCTTCAGTGTTTGAGACTGTCCCGGTAATTTTCGCGGATTTCACGGATGCTGACAAGATGATTTTCCCGCATGACGCGCCAGTGGTCGAAGCCGTTGACTCGTTTTGCCCGGAGATTCTTTGCCCTTGCCGCGCAGGTGTGAATGTCAAGAATTTCACCGTCATGCAACAGTTTCCCGTCAGCAAGCAGCTCCCCTCCTTCATGGCCGTCTGAGAGGAAGAATTTTTCCCCCACCGTGAAATATCCCGCCGCTATCATCTCCGTCATAGTTACACGCAGGGGCTTAACGTCAAAACCTGCCCGCGCAATCTCTCCGTCAGCAAAACTCACAGCCTCAACCCTGGCCCGTCCATGCCGGCAATAATCCCCGTCGCGCTCAATCATGATGTACCTGCGTCCAAGTTTCTTGGCGGCGGCGGCTGTTGTCATTGTCCCGGCGAAAGGGTCAAGCACAGTGTCCCCAATGTCAGACGAGATTGCTATTATACGTTCGAGCAAGGCAAGGGGCTTCTGCGTGGAATGGAGCTTGCGGCCATGTGAGTCCTTGAGGCGTTCGCGGCCTGAACACACCGGGAAGTGCCAGACTGAGCCGAGCTGTTTTCCGGGTGAGTCTGAGTTGAGGGCTTTTGCGGTCTTGTAGTGGAACGTGAATTTTGCGCGGCGGTCTCTCACTGCCCAGATTAGAGTCTCGTGGCTGTTGTTGAGACGGGAGCCGGTGAAGTTGGGGGTTGGGTTGGTCTTGTGCCAGATTACGTCGTTGATGAGCCAGTAGCCCAGACGCTGCATGATTGCGCCGATGGTGTAGACGCACTGCATTGAGCCTATGACCCAGATTGACCCGGAAGGCTTGAGAACCCGGCGGCATTCCGTGAGCCAGCGAAGTGTGAAGTCCTCGTAGTCGCTGAGGGAGTCGAACTTGTCCCACGAGTCATTGCAGCCCTGAAACTCTGTGCCTTCGGTGCGGTGAAGGACTCCTTCTGTGCGCATCCAGTAAGGGGGGTCGGCAAAAATCAGGTCGACGGACTCGGCCGGGAGCTTTGGGAGTTCGGAGAGGGAGTCGCCGTTGATGATTTCGTCATGCATTCCTGCCTATTCCCACTCCACGCCGTCAAGCCCCGGATTTCCCGGCCACATTTCCCGGTAAAGCTCCAGATTCTCCAGCTCGTCATCGTCCGCGTCCTCCGGGCAATATCGCACCCACAGCGGACGGTTAGGGTAGTTCTTGCGCCCCGGCTCATCGCACCAGGTCAGCTCCTGATACCTGTACATCAGCGCAATCGTTATGTCCTCGTCGTGCATCCTGTCATCCTCGTAGTGCCGGGAAAATCCATACGCGGCCATGACTGCCTCGTCGTTCTCGTTGTGGGCTTTCCTCAGCTCAGGGGGCATCGTGCGCTCGTCGTAGAGGTCAGCG
>JAFSKV010000074.1 GCA_017448795.1 Synergistaceae bacterium
ATAGTAAGGCGAATTTGCAGTCCAATTAAGTCGTTGGGTAGCATTTGAATTGTGATAAATCCGCCTTGTCGATGATGAAGCGTCTGCGCCGAACGTTGTTGCGAATATATCAACGTCGCCGATTTTGTCTCCGCCCCTGAGGGTGATTAGTCCCTTCTTCGGGAGTGAGAGATCCCCCCTGCTGACTTCCTTGACAACGTCGTCAACGCTTCCGAGAGCTTTGCCGTTGATTGTCTGCGCGGACTCGGCAATCCCTCTGCACACAGCCGACAGCACGAGTGCCATCAGCAAAAACTTCACGCCGATTTTGTTCATACGGATTGATTCCTCCTTTGGGATATTCGCATGACATTCTACTAGCTTTTCCCCGCCGCCGTAAGATGGTTTCCGTATCGTCAAGCCTGTATAATTCACACATGAAACAGGAGGGATTCTGAGTGAAGGTTTTGTTTGGCAGTACGCTTCGGAAGCTCCGGGAGGAAAGGGGGCTTTCCCAGAGACAGCTCGGACAGAAATTGTACGTCAACCCTTCTACCGTTGCGCGCTGGGAAAACGCTAACAGGCTTCCCGACGCTATGATGATTCTGCGCATTGCCCAATGTTTGGGGGCTGACTTAAACGACTTGTTCCAGCTCGCGGCTCAGAGTGAAGAAAGCCCCAACGTCATACTAGTGGACGACAGCAAGGTAATCCTCACTGAAGGCGTGGATATTCTGGGCGAGGTCATCCCGAACGCAACAATCACGGGCTTCATCTGGCCGATGGAGGCGGTGGAGTACGCGAAGAACAACCAGGTGGCATTGGCTGTACTGGATATTGAGCTGGGAACGTCAAGCGGACTCGACCTTTCACGGACTCTCCTCGACATCAATCCGCAGACTAACGTTGTGTTCCTGACTGCCTACCCGGATTACTCCCTCGACGCGTGGAAGACAGAGGCAAGCGGTTTCATGCTCAAGCCCCTGACTGCGGAGAACGTGAGGGAACAGCTCAGGAAGTTGCGCTATCCATTTTTGACGGGAGGCGCGGAAAATTGATCTTCTGGTTCGATTCCTACTTCATCTACTTTATAGTTGGCGCGACTCTGCTGTTGAGTTTGACGGGATTATGGTTCATCGCCATGATGCCCGGAATTGACCGCTGGAACAAACGATTCTTCCGAACACTATTCACACTCTTCATACTGCTGAACATCATCGGCTTCATGGACACGATAATATACAGCTGCCCGGTTCCTATGTGGATAATGTACCTCATGATTATTCTGGAGACAGTATTACTCTCTCTTGCACCCCTGATGATGACGGCTTACCTTCTTCACTGCTACGGGGAAAACGTGCGCTCAAGCAGGCTGTTTCATTCCGTGCTGGGACTGTGGGCGGTCTTCATTGTCATGCTCCTAATCTCACCGTTCACTGAAGCCTTGTACTACTTCACGCCTGACGGAAGGTATTGGCGCGGAGCTTGGTATCCTGTTTTGCTACTGCCAATGATTGTAGCCATGCTGCTCAATATCGCCGGAATGATACGCTACAGGGAACGCCTCACGCACAAAGCCTTCCTGAGTTTTCTGATTGCCTTTTTGCCGATAACATGCGTGTTGGTCGTGGATATGTTCGTAGAACTTTACCCGCTAATCGACATCAGCATCGTCCTCTCTGCCCTGTCAATGTACGGCCTTATCCTGTCCGACCAGATAGAGCAGGACTTGAACCGCCAGCGTGAAATCGCCAACCAGCGCGCGAACATCATGGTACTGCAAATGCGGCCTCACTTCATCTACAACACGATGACGAGCATCTATTGCCTGTGCGGACAGAATCCCCAGCTTGCCCGGCAGGTCATCATGGATTTCACGACGTACCTGCGCAAGAACTTCACCGCCATAGCGAGCGCAACGCCGATTCCGTTTTCGTCGGAGCTGGAACACACGCGCGCCTATCTTGCCGTCGAGCAGGCGCAATATGAGGACAGTTTGTTTGTTGACTACGACATACAGCATACAATGTTCCGAGTTCCGCCGCTGACGTTGCAGCCAATCGTCGAGAACGCCATAAAGCACGGAAGAGACCCTTACGCCGGGCCGTTCAGGATTTCCATCAGGACGCGGAGGACTTACGCAGGCAGTGAGATTGTTGTTGAGGATAACGGGAAGGGCTTTGACACGGACGAGGACAGCGAGCCGCATATTGCGCTCAAGAACATACGGCAACGATTGAAGATTATGTGCGATGGGGAGATGATGATTACGGCGCGTGAGAAAGGAGGAACTGCGGTAACGGTAACGATACCTCAACAAAACCTCCAAAGCTCTGGATAGAGAGTTTCACAATCACAGCAGAAAACTTTTGCATTGCTTCTCATCTTTGGCTCTTCATGCGGTTTGCTTTCACAGCTTTCATTATTGTATCTGTCAGCCATTTCTTGAAGCTGCCACTGCTCTGATACCGCCCGTAAAATTCTACACTGTCTGACGCTATTACGTTCACCGCACGGCGCAAAGCCTCTTCTATCTCTACCCTTGCCGCCTGACCGCCTGAGTTGCTCAACGCATTACAGCACTTGCCATCCGCCGAGATTATTTCTGCAAGCCTCCATATCTGCCGGCATTCTTCCGCGCTGGCATCACTAAACATCCTGTTGAAGTCATACACTATTTCTGACAGCAAATCTTTTTCCGGCTCTTGGACTTCCGGGGGGTTCTCGACATGGCCGGGTGATATTTCTTTGTCCTCGTCATCAATAGCAAGGGACATCGTTTCTTTTGCCTCGATTCTGTAGCTCTCCAAGTCAACTGAGTCATATAGCCCGGCAGGAAGCTCATCATCCCTCACCGCGGGCAGTTTGGGCAGTAACAGCGTCAGGAATATGCACAGCCTCTCCCAGTCAGGATTACTGCACGGCAGGATTGCTCCCAGAAAGTTATACAGCTTCACGAATCTTTTTGCCGACTTCTTGAATTTCATCTGCGACTCAGTGTCAAGACCGGCGAAAATCACCGCGTGTTTGTCCAGCAGAGAATACAATTCCTCCTGAGACGCACCGCCCGTATAAAGCTCAACAAATTTCCTTACTTCATCCCGCGTGAAAACACCGCAGTCCATCACAGCCGCTTCAAGCCCGCGCAATTCGTCCGGGTCAGTCTCCCCTGAAAGCACCGCCGTCCTGTAGTAGCGCGAGAAAGCATCCGTGATTGTCCCGGCGTCATTCGCGAAGTCCAGTATGAATGTCTCGCTCTTGCCCGGCCATGTACGATTAAGCCGCGATAATGTCTGCACAGCTTTCACGCCGCGAAGCTCCTTGTCTATGTACATCGTGTGAAGCAGTGGCTCATCAAATCCAGTCTGGAACATGTCCGCAACAACAAGCAGCCTGTATTCATCCTCACGGAACTTAGCGGGTATCTGTGAGTCAGGAAAGCCGTTAAGCCCCGACGAGGTCAGCTCATGGCCGAAATCCCCGTTTGTCCCGGAGAACGCTATTATTGCCTTGTAGGGACTCCCGATTTCAGCGAGGCATTCATTCACCGCGTTGTAGTACTCTATGCAGTTATGTATACTCGGCGTTACTATCATTGCCCGCGCACGGCCTCCGATTTTCCCCTTAAGGAACACATGTTCGTGAAAATGCTGAACCATCACCGCGGCTTTCCCGGCTATCGTTCTTGGGTTGCTGTCAGCAAAATTCTTCAGTCTCCTCATGGCCTTCTTGCGGTCAAATCTCTTGTCATCCGCGACAATTTTCACCAGGCTGTAATAGCTCTCAACCGGCGTGTAATATTGCAGGACATCGAGAATAAATCCCTCATCTATAGCCTGCTTCATCGTGTAGACATGGAAAGGCCTCCGCTTGATTGTGCCGTCTTCATCGTAGGGAGTCCCGAAAATTTCCAGCGTCGTATTCCTTGGGGTCGCAGTGAACGCAAACCAGCTCGCATTCTCCTGCATCATCCGGCCGTCAGCAAGAGACCTCACAGCGTCGTCATACTCATCCTCAGCGGACAAAGCCCGGTTCATGTCAGCCGAATATTCCCCGCCCTGACTCGAATGCGCCTCATCTATTATCACCGCAAAATTCCGGCCTCTGTGATGGCTTCCGATTTCCCCGGCAATATACGGGAACTTCTGCACCGTCGTTGTGATTATCCGCCTGCCCTCCTGTATTGCCGCCCTCAAGTCCCCCGAATGCTCCGCGTGTATCACCGCGCTTCCGACCTGCGCAAAACCCTTCACCGTGTCCCGTATCTGGCGGTCAAGAATCTTCCTGTCAGTAACAACAAGCACAGAGTCAAACACATTCCGCCCGCCAGCCTCAAGAGCCGCAAGCTGATGCGCAAGCCACGCTATAGAGTTGGACTTCCCGCTTCCCGCGCTGTGCTGTATCAGGTATCTTCTGCCGACACCGTTCTTCCTCACGTCAGCAAGAAGCCTCGTTACTGCGTCTAACTGGTGGTAACGCGGAAATATCATCCTGCCGCCAACGACAGCCGCGAAATTCTCGACAATAAGAGTCAGCTTCTCCCGCGTCAGGATGTCCTGCCACAAATACGCCGTCATTATCCCGTCAGGGTTGGGAGGGTTGCCCGCCCCGCCGTTATATCCCTTGTCGAACGGAAGAAACGCGCTCTCTTTACCCGCAAGGTTTGCGCAGAATTTCACGCTCATATCGTCCGCAGCAAAGTGAACAGCGCACCTGCCCGGCGAGAATAACAGCTCCCGGCAATCCCGCTTCATGTACTGCGCAACTGCGTCATCAACATTCTGGCCCGTCAGACGGTTCTTCAGCTCGACAGTAACCACAGGAAGGCCGTTGATGAATATGCACAGGTCGACAGAGTCATTCTTGTGCCGCAAGAAACGAAGCTGACGTGTTACGCTGAATATATTTTTCCCGTGAAGCTCGCGTGCCTTTGTGTTCCTGCCGCTGGGAGTAAGCCAGAACATCACGAACGATGACGGGTAAAAGTCAACGCCATTCCTGAGAACGTCGACAATCCCCCGCCGGGCAATCTCGGACTGTAGCCGGGCGAAAAACTCACGCTTCCTGTGTTCGCTCTCAGTGATACGGGACTTCATCAGCTCGTCTTTCTGGGTGTCATTCAGGAACCGCAGCAATCTCACTTCGTCAACGGCAAATTCCCGGCTGTAGCTGTCATTGCTGCCCTGCTCGTAGTGATTGCGCTCAACCAGCCACCTCACTATGAGGGACTCTAATCCGCGCTCGCTGGTGTCGGTCATGATTTGTCCTCCTGTGATGGTATCGTGATGTTTCGGAGATCTATGCGGCCTATTACTGCTTCTGTGATGAGGGAGGCTTTGAGTTCGCGGAGAAGCTCAATCTGCCGGGTGTAGTTGGCGGTAAGGCTATCGATGTGGGAACATACTTTGTCGAGGCGGTCGGCGATTTGGTGTTGTTCGTGGGCGGGGGGAAGGGGAAGCAGAGCATTGCGCAAATATTTCGGTGATACTCTCTTCAAGCCTACAGCACCTGTCATGCTGGCAACACCTCCGCTCTTGAAGTCATGGCTCATGAAGTAATACAGCAGAAATCTTGTGTCTACGTTGAACGGCCTGACGTTGAACAGCTCCGAGCTACCGAAAGCATAGCCGTTTGTCAGGTTCTCCATGACGCAAACATTACCGTTCTCGAAACATGGCGTTACTTTTGCCAGTGCTATATCTCCGTTGTTGAAGACCGTGTACGAGCTGTTACACAGGGATAAAGACGCGTCCTTCGGTATTCGTCTGTCTGTCCTGATACATTCCATCGGCGCAAAGGTTACCTCATCTTCAGATTTCAGCCCATGAGAATCGCACGGAGGGTTAATCCTCGCAACTCTCTTCAGCCTCACCCTCTCCCAGTCTCCCCGCATAACTTCCCGTGTGATTGCGGCCTTCCTGAGTTCCTCGAGGCCTTCGAGCTCCCTGCGGCGGACCCCGATCATGCGGTCGATTAGGGAGGTCTTCCAGTCGAGCCAGCGGGCTATCTGGTGCTGTTCGTGGATGGGCGGGAGGGGGATATATATTGATTTCATCTCACTGTATCTTGTCGTCCATAAGTCATCAACAATGCCTTTGCCGTGTCTGTAATATTCCTCAGAAAACGAATGACAGCCGAGCAGATAGTGTACGTACCTTCCATGCAACGAATCTCTAGGAGTCAGCACAATGTTAATCAGAGATACCGAGCCCGTAAAATCAGAAAGCCCGCAAGATCCCTTTCTGTCAGAGCGGCTATTGATGACGAAATCCCCGGCACAAACTAATTTGCGGTTGTCTGAATCATTACTCTTTGCTGCGTTTTCCAGCTGTGGCAATATGCCTTGTTTTGTTACTGATAGCGGCTGATAAACCTTGTCAGATACCTTTGTTTTTCTCTCTGCGAACAGAGAACCGATTTTACCTGTTTCCCAATGCGCCGGAATCCTCCCAAGCCACATAACCCCCGACTCCCGGTACTCCTCATATCCCCTCACAACACATCCCCCTCAATCTCACTCATTATCCCCCGGCCATGCTCCTCAAGCTCCCTCAAGTCCGCGAGAATTTCCCCAACGCTCCGGGTTCCCCCTGCCCGGTAAAAGTACTTCGTGAACGGAATCTCATAGCCGATCTGCGTCTTCCCCCGGTCAATATACGCGTCAGGAGCGAACCTCAGCACCTCATCCCGCATGAACGCATCAATACCGCCCGGGTACGTGAACGGCACAATCTCTGTGTCAGTCAAATCCTTGTCGGCGACTGGACGGCCCTTCTTGTCGCGGAGAATTTCCCCCTCACTGTCATACTGAGGCCGCAGCACCGTGATTGACCAGTAACCGAACTCATCATTGCTGAATACCCGGCTGATGTCGCTTTCCTCCATGCTCATGAACACCCGGAGGATTTCCGCCCTGATTTCCGGCGAGAACTCACAGTTTTTGCTGCCGAGGTTCTTGCGCAGGAGGGACTTCATGGCCGTCGCGTCGATGAGCTGGATTTTCCCTTTGCGCCGGGCTTCCTTTTTGTTCGACAATATCCAGATGAATGTTCCGATGCCTGTATTGTAGAACATATTTTCCGGGACGGCTATTACCGCTTCGAGCAAATCATTCTCGATGATGTAGCGTCTTGCGTTGCTCTCGCCTGATCCTGCGTCGCCCGTGAAGATTGATGAGCCGTTGTGCACTTCTGCTATTCGGCTGCCTAGGGGCGTTGTTGGCTTCATCTTGGCTATGTTGTTGAGGAGGAAGAGTAATTGACCGTCGCTTGTTCTGGGAATCATGCTGAGGGACTGGCCTTTGTGTGTTACGGTGAAGCGGGAATCAGTGATGCCGTTTTTGCTGCCGAGTTTGTCCGCGTCATTCTTCCAGCTTTTGCCGTAGGGAGGGTTCGACAGCATGAAATCAAATGTCCATGGTTCGCCGTAATCGTCAGTCTTGTACTGGTCTTCTGTGAGGGTTGAGCCTAACTTTATGCGTCTGGATTCCTCGCTGCCTTTGAGGAGCAAATCTGCTTTGGCTATGGCGTAAGTTTCGGCGTTAATCTCCTGCCCGAAAACGTGAACTGACACGGATTTTCCGCGCTCACCGGCAAGGGCTGCCAGTTTTTCCTCCGCAAGAGTGAGCATACCCCCAGTGCCGCAAGCCCCGTCATATATCATGTAGATTGTGTCCTGTATCTTGTCGGCGACGGGAACAAACACTAAATCCGACATTAATTCGACAACGTCGCGGGGTGTCCAGTGTTCTCCGGCTTCCTCGTTGTTCTCCTCGTTGAAGCGGCGTATTAGCTCCTCGAATATCATTCCCATTCCGTGATTGTCGAGGCCGGGAAGCAATATGTTTCCGTCATCATCACATACAGGATTGGGCGACAGATTAATTTCCGGCGACATGAATTTTGCGATGACAGCTCCGAGAATGTCTGCCCTTGTCATTGTGGGTATCTGATCCCTGAACTTGAACTGTGTCAGGATGTCCTGAACTTCCGGCGAGAAACCGTCAAGGTAGTCCGTGAAGTCTGAGGCCAGCTTCTGGCTTTGTGTTCTGCCCGCGATGTCCCGGAGGGTGAACGGTGAGGCGTTGCAGAAGGCGTAACCTGTTACCGCGCACAAGGCCGGCCATGTCTCAGTGATATTTGCCTGTTCGAGCCGGGCTTTCATGGCGAGGACTTTATCCTTTGTGCCTTCGAGGAGTGAGTCAAGGCGGCGGATTACTGTCATCGGGAGGATAACATCCCGGTATTTCCCGCGGACGTACACGTCTCTGAGGCAGTCATCCGCTGTCTGCCATATGAAATTTGCGATTGAGCTGTGATTTTGCGTGTCCATGCTTGCCTCTGCTTTTTGGGATTTTTGCTGGGATTATAATTGACTTCATGGACGCTATCAAATAATTAGCAGGCCGTCAAGTTCCTGTGTAACCTTGTAATGAAATTCTGCCTCACAAGAACCGCGCCTTTCGACTCCCCATAGCCGAGAATGTTCTTGTGGCTGACTCCTGCGTAACGTCTCTCAGCTTGAGAACGGCAAGGTTGTCGGCCTGAATGTTGACGACTCAAACGTGATATTCTTTCTGCCGGAACAACTGAAGGAGTCGACGCTGCGAGTGGGGCAACCTCAACATGCAAAGCCGTTATAGCCGTCGTGAATGAGGCATTAGCGGGCGGCAAGAAGGACACTTCAGGCACAAAGATTGAGTTCAAGCCCGGGACTTACACAGGACACTGGCAGGGTAAAGCCGGAGATATTGAAGTCAAAGTTACCGTAACTTCCGGCCGTATCGAACGAATCGAAATCGGAGCAAACAGGGAGACAGTAGGAGTGAGGAACCTCGCATTTGTCGGCCTGACCGGGAAAATCATCGCCAGCCAGTCATTAGGCGTTGATGCTGTGTCAGGTGCAACAATGTCAAGCAACGGGTTCTTAGCCGTTGTTACTGACGCTTTGACCCAGGCGAGCAATGAGGATGTTATTGCGGCATTAAAGGCAGTCCCGGTAGCACATGAGAGACCTGCCGCAGAGGACATTGACACTGATGCTGCCGGAAACAGGGCGTGTTGTGAACTGGCTGGTTAAGGATTTCGGCTCACCTAATGACAGGACGGGCGCGGCTTTTGCCAAACAGCTTGAGGGGCTTCTTCGCAAGTACAATGTGAAAATCCTCCTCAACACGAAAGCGGAACATATCTTGATGAATAACGGTAAAAGTGTTGGAACACAAAAGCAAGATGATATAGAATTAACCTCATCGCATCTGGAAAAAGAGAAGAAAAACTTACTATCGGAGAAAATATCATGCCCGTGAAAAAATCCGAACTCTATTCAGCACTGTGGGAGGCCTGCAACAAACTCCGCGGCGGTGTTGAGCCTGCCCGCTATAAAGATTATGTCCTCGTCCTCCTGTTCTTCAAGTACATATCCGACAAGTACAACAATGATCCTTTCTCCGAGTTCACCGTCCCGGAAGGAGCGTCCTTTGATGTCCTGATCAGCGCAAAAGGGAAAAAGGACGTGGGCGAGACAGTCAACAAAACTCTTCAGGCTTTCCTTGAGGCCAATAAATTACGCGGCGCGCTCCCTGAAGTCAGCTTTGAGAACGCCAGCGAGCTCGGCACAGGCAGGGAACTAGTCGACAGAGTTTCGGGACTCATCGGCGTGTTCCAGAACCCAGCCCTCGATTTCCGCTCAAACAGGGCAAGCGGTGATGACATTATCGGCGACGCTTACGAGTACTTCATGATGAAGTTTGCTCAAGAGTCAGGCAAGAGCAAAGGACAGTTCTACACCCCCGCAGAAGTCTCACGAATAATAGCAAGGCTAATCGGAATCGGCAGCGTAACAGAGAAGGTAACCGTCTATGACCCGGCGGCAGGCAGCGGAAGCCTCCTCATAAGGGCAGCAGATGAAGCCCCGGTAAACTCGTCAGGTTTCCCCCTCGCGTCCATATACGGGCAGGAAATCGACATATCAACAGCAGGACTCGCAAAGATGAACTTCATCCTCCACCAGAGAGGTACAGGCGAAATCCAGAAAGGCAACACGTTATCCGACCCCAAATTTCTCGACAGGTTCGGACAGCTCGAACGCTTCGACTTCATCGTGATGAATCCTCCATTCTCGGATAAATCCTGGTCCGACGGCATCAGCACCGAGTCAGACACCTATCACCGCTTCGAGGGTTTCGGCACTCCCCCGGCGAAAAATGGCGACTACGCTTGGCTCCTCCACGTCGTCAAATCACTCGCGCCAAACGGCAAGGCTGGAATCGTTCTTCCCCACGGAGTCCTCTTCAGGGGAAACGCTGAGGAAACCATAAGAGTCAGCCTCCTCAAGACAAAATACATC
>JAFSKV010000012.1 GCA_017448795.1 Synergistaceae bacterium
AGCTCCACTAAGTCAGTTACACGGTTCAGTGTCTCCCAGAATCCTTTGCGTACCCTCCGCATTTTCACCACTCCCTCGCGTATATCATCGGACGCGCAACCTTCTGGACTCCTCACTGTTTATCCCGTCCATCACCTTGCGTATCTCACTGAGAAGCTCCGCGTGTTCCTCGTGGCCGTCAAGAGCATTCATCACGTCAAACAGCAGGTTGTACATGTCCAGCGCATGGGCTTTCCTCGCCTCGTCCGCCTCAGCGTCAAAACGGTAATTCGAGACATAATCGCCGAATACCTCATCAAGCGTGAACATCCCTGCCTTCTTACCGTACATTAACCGCGCAAGCATCTTCAGGGCTTTTTCCTGCACACGCCCTATCGTCTCCGAGAGAGCGTATACAGTCTTGAGCGTGGACTCATCGTCAGCAAAAACGTCCTGAAGGTCAAGCGATGACGAGCCTGCAAGCATTACCGCCACGAGAAATTCGCCCCACGATACTATCTTCTCCCTGTCAGCGTCCATGTGTTTCTCCTTTCAGCCGCCTAAGCTCCGATAATTCCTCCGCTGTCGCCTGCGATTTCTTCAGCTTCCCGACAAGTTCACGAACTCGCCGCGAAATATACTTCTCCCTCAGCGCACCGTAGGTACTCCGCCATTTCTCCGCAAGACTAAGCCCCTTCATCCGGGCGCATATCTCATCTCCCCGCGCTATCAGGGCAAGAGTCTCTGTCTCTCCGAGCTGTGTCCACAACAACACAAGATTTTCGGGACTGTCATAGAATATTGCTGAGGCCACATTTCGGGCTATCGGGTTGCGCAAGAACTTCATGGCTTCCTCCGGCTTGAGGCTCATTCGGCACTCGGCATTACGGAGCAACAGTGAACACAACGCCGCCTCACAGGGATTCTCAGCACCACGAACTTCTACAGGCGCGGGGGCTTCTTCGGGCAATGAACGCTTTGACTTCGACAAAAACCATTCCTCGATTTTGCTCGGCGGAACTCCCGTTGCCTCACTGAGTTGTGCCTTGTACTGCAATACCTCGTAAGCATCCAGCTCCGACAACGTCATGAACAACTCCCTCATCGCTGACTTCCGCGTCATTGGGTCGGACAGCGAGACCCTCAATGACTCCACGTACTGCACAACAAGCGGGCGGGCATTCCTCACAGCGTCCTCGAAATCCTGCGGGCTATGCTCTATCAGATATTCATCGGGGTCTTTACTGCCGGATATGTTGATGACGTACACGTCCAGACCGTGCTTCTGCAACACAAACATGCTCCGTAACATTGCCTTCTGCCCGGCATTGTCAGAGTCGTAGCAGATATAGCACCTGTCAGCAAATCGCGACAACGTCCCGGCCTGCTCCGGCGTTAATGACGTTCCCAATGACGCAACTGCCTCCGTGAAACCGCACTTGTGCAGACGAATCGCATCCATGTAGCCCTCAACAAGAATCGAACGCTTCTTCTCACGGATTGCGCCCTTCGCACGGTCAAGAAGGTACAGATTCTTGCGCTTGCGGTATATCTCGCTGTCGGGGCTGTTGATGTACTTCGCGCCTTCGCCGTCAATCAGACGACCCCCGAACGCTATCACCCTTCCGGCAATGTCCCTGATGGGGAATATAACGCGCCCCCTGAACTTGTCGTAAAGCCCGTGCTTGCCAGTCAACGCCAGCCCTAAGTCCAGCATTTGCTTGTCCGACACATTCAGGCCACGCAAATATCTCACCAGTGAATTCCATGAGTTATGCGCGTAACCAAGTGAGAATCTCGAAATGTCCGCGCTGTCAATCTTGCGCCGCTCAAGGTAGCCCCTCGCGCCACGCATAAGGCTGTCAGCGTAGAATTTCGCCGCAAGCTCCATAATCTCATAGGCCGTGCGTTCGCCGGGTTTATGTTCATGCTGGGGAAGCTCGATTCCCGCACGGTACGCAAGAGTCTTCAACGCTTCAGGAAAACTCATGTTGTCAGCCTTCATCAGGAACGTGAAGATATTTCCCGCCTCATGGCAACCGAAACAGTAATAGCTCTGTGTGTCTGTGTAAACATGGAACGAGGGCGTGTGTTCCTCGTGGAACGGGCATAAACCGCTGTAACCCCTGCTGGCCGGGCGCAACCTCACCCGCTCGCCGATTATGTCAGCTATGTCAAGCGCATCACGTACCTGTTCAATGGTCTCACTAGCCGCCATAATTCATGAACCTCGTGTACTTGCGCTGAAATGTCAGGTGGCAAAGCCCGGTCGTGCCGTTACGGTTCTTCGCAACGCGCAAATCCGCACGGCTGTCCTGCAAGTCGTTGTTCTCGGTCTCAGAGTAATAATCCTCACGATAAAGCATTATCACCGTGTCAGCATCCTGCTCAATCGCCCCTGAATCCCGCAAGTCCGAAAGCTGGGGCTTCTTCTCGGTGCGTCTCTCGGTCTCACGCGACAACTGAGACAGCGCGATCACCGGGCATTCAAGCTCAACCGCAACCGACTTCATCACACGCGAAATTTCAGCAACCTCATACTGCCTGTTATCGTTGCGCCTGCTCCCGGAACTCATCAGCTGAAGGTAGTCCACAACAACCAGCGACAAATCCGGGTGGCGGGTCTTGAACCTACGGCACTTGGCGCGGAAATCCATCGCTGTAAGCTCCGAGCTGTCGTAGATGAATATGTTGCGACGCTGGAGAGTCTGAGCGGCTCGGTCGAGGGCGTATGAGTCATAGTCAGACAACAGTCCCGAACTTATCGCTGACACTTCAACGCCCGTGCCAAATTCTAGCGTCTGTGCAGAAAACATTCGGTGTATGAGCTGTTCCGATGACATTTCGAGGCTGAAGAACAACACGTGATTATTCGCCTCAACATTCCCGCCAAACTGCGCTATGTTCAGGGCTAGGGCGGTCTTCCCCATTGACGGGCGGGCGGCTATGATGTTCAGCGTTCCGGGCTGGAATCCCGCTATGATTCTGTCCAAGTCCGTGAATTTCGTCATAAATCCCGCGTTCTTCCTCGCGCCGGATTTAAGCTCGTTGATTCTGGCAAGTGCTGACTGTGTTACTGACTGCAACGACACAGGCCCGGATGTGTCCTTCCCGGCTGATGCGTCAAGGATTATCTTCTCGGCCTCACTCACGATTTCACTCGCCTCAATGTCAGTCTTCGCTCCGAGCGTCATAATCTTCTGACCCGCCGAAATCACTCGCCTGCGTGTCGCTGTATCGCGCACAATCTCAGCATAATAGCCAGCGTTCGCGGGGAGCATGTCATCTCCCACAAGCTCGGCAAGAAAAGGCTGGCCTCCGATGCGCTCAAAGATATTCCGGCTCATGGCCTCGTTCTGGAACGTTACAAGGTCTATGGGCTTGCTCGACTGGTACATGCTGAGGCATATCTCGTACACGGCCTTGTTGCTGGGGTCGTAGAAATCTTCGGGCTTCAGGAGTTCAGACACGATTCCGAGAGCGTCCGATGAAACCAGACATGCCCCGATTACAGCGCGTTCTGCCTGCAAGTTCTGCGGAATGCTATTTGCCATCGTTGCGCCTCCTGTCTGGTGCGTTCGTGATTGTTACCCACGTGCCATTACCAAGAATCCGTGAGACTATCGGCATAATGTACGCTTCCCCGTCCCAAGCGCATAACTCCGCAACATTCTTCGCATTGGTCGTGATTACTGTCTGCAATTTCTCGCCGTAACGGTAATCGATTATCTGGTGCAGGTAGCTTGCCCGCGCCGCCGTCATGTTCTCGTGGCCTAAGTCATCAAGCACTAAGCACGGTACGGTCTTGAACTGCCGCATGAGGCCGTCATAGTCCCCGTTGTCGCTGATTGCCGCCTGTATCTCGTCAAGCATCGCGCTCACAAGACGGAATATCGCCTGCCGCCCCTGCTCCATCGCTTGAAGTGCTGTCGCTACTGCCAGATGAGTCTTGCCTGTTCCGGGCTTGCCCGCGAGGATTAAGCATGTTCCGGCTTTCGAGGCTTTCATGGCTTCGTTCTTGGCGCGGTTCACTTCGGGTGTCGACTTCTCGCACTGGTACGTCTTGAACGTCATATTCAGGCATGAAGTCTTAATGCCGCTCTTCCTGAACATGCGCCCGAAATCCCCGCTCAACGGCTGGTGCTTGCAGGACAGCCCGCACGTCCACCGCACTTCGAGAAAACTGAATCCTCTGGGACTGTGAGCTATGCTGATGACGGGTCTGCTGTTACGAGCCTTGAGACTGTCGGGGAGAATGCATATACCATTTCCGCAAGCCTCGCAGAGTCCGTCAATTTCCGCCGCCTGTGCGACTGCCCAAAACTGTATCACGTCCCCGTGAACCTGCCCGGTGTAGTCCGTGAAGAATGCCTGCTCGTCAGTGCCGGGAAATTTCGCCCGGAGATAGCTTAAGGCTCTTGCGCGGATTGAGGCTTCCTGCTTCGCGAACTCTTCAGGGGTTGCGCTGGGTGTGATCCTGCCCGCGATTGCTTCAACGTCAACGTTCACCTGTTCATCGCCTCCCCCTCAAGTTCCGCCTGCAACGCCTCATTCTCCGCCATCACTGCATCAATTTCCGCGTCTGTGTACTGGGGAGTCTGGTCGGGCTTGGGCTTCTTGGGCTTGTTACGGCTGGGCTGGTGTTTCAGAGACCCGGCAATGTAGCTCAAGGTCAGGACGCTCAAAGGCTGGCCGCGCTTGAGGAATCTCTTCACGGCTGTGTCAATCTCTTTCTGGACGCGGGAAGGGTACTGTGATGCCGCCAATTCACGCAACGCCGATATGTCGTCCCACGTGAGTCCCTTATGCCCGGTCTTGTGCAGGAACAACTCCGCTGTCGGCCTCATGATGTCTGGTGCGTCTTCGGGGGTGTAGGTTTCCTCCGGGCTTTCCGGGATTTCAGGCTCTGGCTGACTGGGGAGTGGGGCTTCCCCCGTAAGGGAATCTTTTATATCGTTCAAGTGACTCTCGTTCTGTGTGCACGTGGTGCACCCCCCTGGTGCATCTCCTGCACCCCTGTCTTCGGGGGCTTCCCCTTGCGTTGCGTAACAGGGGGCTTTGTCTCCGATGATTCTGTACAGCGAAGAAATCTGCTTGTTGTTCTCGAACCTGGCCTTGCGCTCAATGATGCCGAGTCCTTCGAGCTTTTTCAGTGAGTTCTGCACACTGCGCTCTGAGCAACCGGCTTCG
>JAFSKV010000075.1 GCA_017448795.1 Synergistaceae bacterium
CCGAAGCCCATTGTCCCGAAGCCGCCTGACGTGATGAGCTGGCCGGGGTAGTCGAACTTGAAGTGCTGAATCGCCCACATCTGATGCTGGCCTACGTCGGTCGTAACCATTGTGTCCTGCGGGAGGATTTCCGCCGCCGCCGAGAGTATCTGCTTGGGGGTCAGCGTTCCGTTCTCGGGGTCGTCATACTCAGTCTCACGCCGGAATGAGAACACGTAATTCTTCCAGCCCTCGTTGTGCTTCTCGCCCTTCAGCTTGGATAGGAGGAGAGTCAGCACTTCCTTTGCGTCCCCGATTATGTGAAGGTCAGTCTTGATGTTCTTGTCGATTTCTGACGGGTCAATATCTATGTGGACTATCTTGGCGTTCTTGGCGAATCCCGCGGGGTTGAGCGTAACTCTGTCTGAGAAGCGGCAGCCTACAGCGATAAGCAGATCACACGCATCACACGCCATGTTCGAGGCCTGAGAGCCGTGCATACCAATCATCCCGGTAGCAAGAGGATCACGCCCCATGACCGCCCCGCCTCCCATTACGGTTATTGCGATTGGGGAGTCGATTTTCCTCGCGAGAGTCCGAAATTCCTCCGACGCCCCCGAACGCACTACGCCTCCTCCGCAAATCATCAGCGGCTTCTCTGAACGGTCAATCATTTCCGCGAGAGTCTCAACGTCCTTCATGTCGATTTCAGGGCAGCCTATTGCGGGGTGATGCGTCGACCTTAGCCGTGCCATCCGGGTATTCTCGCCTGACATGAACTCTTCGGGTGTTACGGGGAAATAATCGCACGTGTCAGCCGTTGCGTTCTTCTGGATGTCAATCAAGACCGGGCCGGGTCTGCCTGACCTTGCGACTGCAAAAGCCTCACGGACTGTGTCAGCGAGATTCTTCACGCTGCTGACTATGTAGGAGCATTTCGTGATCGGGAGGGTTACGCCTGTGATGTCGACTTCCTGGAACGAGTCGCGGCCTATGAGGTCGGAATTTACGTTGCAGGTGATGAAGACTACGGGCGATGAGTCCATGTATGCTGTTGCGACTCCTGTGGCAAGGTTGGTTGAGCCGGGCCCGGAAGTGGCGAAGCATACCCCGACTCTTCCTGTTGAGCGGGCGTAACCGTCGGCGGCGTGGGAAGCTCCCTGCTCGTGTGCGGTGAGGATGTGGCGGATTTCGGGATGCTCGTATAATTTGTCGTAAACGTTCAGGATTGCCCCGCCGGGATAGCCGAATATCGTATCGACTCCCTGCTCAAGAAGGCACTGTATCAATATCTCTGAGCCGTTGAGATTTCTTGTTGTCTTGTCCATGATTCCCCTCTGTGGAAAAAATTTTCCCTGAATTGTAGCACAGTCATGTAGAATATTGGCATTTCCACACGGAGGCTTCATCAATGTACAAAAAGTTTTCAGCATTATTCTTGTGTCTCGTTCTCACACCGTCAGCTTCATTTGCCCACGACATAATCATAGCAGGCGGAGGAATGTCGGGAATCTCTGCCGCAATCCAGGCCACAAGGCTCGGCGCGTCAGTCCTCGTAGTCGAGCCAACAAACATGCTCGGAGGACAGGCAACCGCCGCGGGTGTCTCAACGATGGACGACATGACCCGGCTTCGTGAGAGCGGAATTTACCGGGAGTTCATGGACAAGGTCAGGCAGCATTACGCGGGACTAAGGAAGTCTATTGCCACGTCATACTGGAAGACTGACGGAAAAGCCTTCGAGCCCAAAGTCGGAAGCGACATCCTCAAGGTCATGGCCGCAAGCGTGGACATCATGTATCACTCGGAGATTGTGGCGGTCAGGTCAGCAGACAAAGGACGCTCAGTAACCGTAAAATCTCCCGGAGGCACAAAGGATTTCACGTGTACAATCCTCATCGACGCTACGGAATACGGCGACATAATCCCGCTGGCAGGACTGCGCTACCGTTCCGGCAACTCAATATCACCCGACATGAACCCGGCCTCAATGATTCAGGACATCACATGGACAGCCGTCATCCGCAAATACCCGCAAGGAGTCCCCGACAATCTCAGGCCGAAATCACCCCTTCCCGGTTACGACAAGGCTCGGAAAAATTATCTTGCCTACGTCTCACGCAACACGTTCGGGGCAGGCAACAGATCACCCTTCAAGCTCCCGGCAGAATTTTCCGCGCACAACGGCTACAGGGCAATCCCGGACTCGCAATCACCCGGAAGCTACACAGGAGCGCGCAAGGACTGGAAGCGAATCACCAAGACCGGCGTGAACTGGGGCAACGATTACCCGGGACAATACGGCTGGGATGAGAAATACGGCCTGCCTATCGCCTACCTTGAGAGCCCGGACTTCCGCGCCGACATCAACCGCGAGGCACTCATCAAGACGCTACATTTCATCTGGTACATTCAGCACGAGCTGGAGGAGTCGTGGTCTGTTGATGAGAATGAATATGACGATCTCCCGGAGGCCGCCCGTGATTTGCCGGAAGAATGGCAGAACATTGCCCGCCACATGCCCCCGATTCCTTACGTGAGGGAGTCTCGGAGGATTGTCGGAGATTACACGTACAACTCGCACGAAATCTACACGAACTCCGAGAGTTACCGCAACGGGAAAAAGAATCAGGAACTCACGGACTCAATCGCAATAGGGGGCTACATTCTTGACCTTCACACGGGTGATGATGATGATGATTTCGAGCATGAGTTAGGTGAAAGGCAGTCAGCGATGAGGACACATGAGCCGTCGGGGGCGTTTCAGGTGCCGATGAGGATATTTATTCCCGCGAGTGATGACAGTTTTCTTGCGGCGGAAAAGAATCTCTCCATGTCCCGGCTTGCGACTAGCGCGCTGAGGCTACAGCCCGTGTGCATGATGACGGGTCAGGCTGTGGGGACATTGGCGGCACTGTCGGTAGAGAATCACATGAGGCCCCGCGATGTTCACCCTGTGTACGTGCAGAAGGTGCTTGCGGATTTCGGGGTGATGATGTCGCTTGCGGAATATGTTGATGTCCCGGAAGGGAGCGAGTATTACGGGGCTGTTCAGATTGCGACGCTGTACAGGCTGGTTGAGCCGGAAAGATACCCGGTTTACCCCAAGCAGAGAATAAGCACTCCATCAAAGAACAAAAGAAAGCCGGGAAAATTCGGTGTAGACAAGAAGATTACGGACAAGGAATTTGCAGAGATGGTAAGACGTGCTGAAGCGGCAATGAACGGCGACAACGCAGGCGCGGCGGAAGGAACACGACTCCCCTCCACGGTGGCGACAACAAGCAGCGACAATGCGGACTCCCCGGCAGAAACACAGCCCCCCTCCGCGTACAGGAGCATAACCGCCCAATACCGCGAGGGAATGACACGGGGCGAGGCAGTCCGGGCAGTCGTTGAAGCAATGGCCTCACTTCCCGACACAGAAGCGGCTGAACATTGAGTCTAACAGCTCATCCCCCGCATCAGTCCCAAGAACTCGCAGCAGCCTCATCCTAGCCGAACCCAGGAGTCCCGCCGTAACATCCTCGCCCGCAAAACTCACGGCGGACTCTCCTGCCTCCCTCACGTCAGACAACGCCCCCCGCAATTCCCCAAGCTGGAACGCCGACACGTTAAGCCCCGAACTCACAGCGCAGTCCTTCACGGCCATGCTGTAAATTTCCCGCCTCAAGTCATCGATGCCCGCCCCTGTTTTTGCTGACAGGTGAAGCACAGGGCATGAAGTCCCGATATCCCCGGCCATGTCTTGGAGGTCTGACTTGTTCACCGCAACTATTGCCCGCCTTCCCTCAAGCCCCCGGATATATTCACGGTCATCATCCGCCAGTTCCCGCGAGCCGTCAGCGACATACACGCAAATATCGCTCCCGTTCATGGCCTCAAAAGCGAGCCTCACTCCCTCAGCCTCGACAATGTCCCCCGCCTCACGGAGCCCCGCAGTGTCAGACAGCCTCACAGGGACTCCGCCTATGATGATTGACTCGCTGATGATGTCGCGTGTTGTTCCGGGAATTTCGGTTACTATTGCGCGCTTCCTGCCGACTAACGCGTTCATGAGGGACGACTTCCCGGCGTTGGGACGGCCAGCGATTACCACGTTCACGCCGTGGGACAGGAGCATTCCCGCCGAGCATCTTGGGATTAACGCCTCAAGCTGTGAGATTATCCCGCCGATTCCGCCTGCCACGTCAAGCCCTGTTACAGTCTCGCCTTCAGGGAAGTCAAGCTGAATCTCAATCCCTCCCTGCAAGCTGAGAATGTCATCGTGAATCATCATGACAGCCCGCGACAGCTCGCCCGTGAGAGTCCTTGCCGCCGCCCTCAGAGCCTCATTGCTCCGTGAAGTTATGGCTGACAGGACTCCTTCCGCCTGCGACAGGTCGATATGCCCGCTGACGAACGCCCGCCGCGTGAACTCCCCAGGCTCCGCAATCCTCGCGCCGTTCGATAAGACAAGCTCAAGGCACGTCCGGGCCGCCAAGATTCCGCCGTGAGTGTGAATCTCTATGACATCCTCGCCCGTGTAGCTCTTGGGACTCCTGAAGCAGACGCACATAACCCGGTCGACAATTTCACCGTCAGCAAGAAGAGTCGTCAGGTACATCCGGCCATGCTCCGGGAAATCCTGCCGGGCAAGAATCTTCCGGGCGACAGAAACGGCATCAGACCCGGAGATTCTCACTATCGCGATTGCCCCCTCGCCCAATGCCGTCGATATTGCCGCTATTGTGTCCGTGGCTTGCGCCTCCGCGTTGCGTATCATGCAACCTGGGACTTCAGCCACTCTTCCGCCGCCTGACGTGAGGAGACTTTCCCCGTCCCGACCGCGAAATCGAGGCCTTCAAGAAGCTCGCCGACTCTCTTTCCCGGCTTCATCTGGAGAAGGCTCATGACCTCGCGCCCCGTAAGATAGCGTGATGCCCCCTCCGTCTGGAGCTCTACTGTGTTGAACCTGCGCAGCACCTGCTTGAGATTCCAGCGGTTGTTGTCGAGGACTTCCCGGTAATCCTCAAGGTGTCCCTCAGCGATTGCCGCGCAACGTGCAAACTGCAAAGCGACTACCAGTGCCTCGCGTGAATGCTTCAGGACTTCACGGCAGAATATCTCCTCGGACATCGGGGAGTAGAAGCGGTGATAGTTGTTGACGATGGCGAGTATCTCATCGATTGTCCCGGAGGTGATGTTCCAGCGCGTCAGGTACTCGGTGATTATGCGGTCAGTGTACTTGTCGCGGTCGCTCAGATTGAGGGTTCTTGTGCCGACATGGCCGAAAAGCCCCGCGAGGACGAACGCGTCATTCTGGATTATCTTGTTCACGTCGAGCCTCTCCTCAATAACGCGCAGAATCTCCAGGACATGGCCGTAGATCGTGCCGCCCTTTCCGTCCGGGACATCCTTCAGATCCTCAAGCTCCTTCAGGAAGAACGGAAGAAGGTCGTAGTCGTCGCAAAGCTCAATGAACCTGCAAGGCCTCCTGCGTATCCCCTTCATGATCTCGCGCCCCCATCTTTCCGCCGGAATATCCTTCATCCTGTCAGCGTGGACTTCGAGGAATCTGCGCACGTCCGCCTCAGTCTTCCAGAAAATATCCATCTCGAACTCAGCCGCAAATCTCAGCATCCGCAGAATCCTCAAGGGGTCAGCCTTGATCAGCCCCACGTCGTCGCCGGTGAGACGTATCACCCTGTTGCGTATGTCGAACCTTCCGCCGAAAGGGTCAACGATTCCGCCGTCAGACCTTACAGCGATTGCCTCAATGCTCAGGTCCCGGCAGGCTAAATCGTCCTCGATTGTCGCGCCCCTGAGTCCGAACGCCCGGAATGATGTCCCCAGAAGCTCGCCCCTCAGCGCGGGGTAAGGGCCTCTAGCGTCAACCGTTCCTGTCCCGATAGCCTGCGATACCGCGTACATGTCATCAGAGTCGATTGCGAGTGTGATTGTCTCAGGCTGTATTCCCATCTGCATCATCCTGACGGTGTCGCCGACAAGCCAGGCCTTTGCCCCGGTCTCCTCTATTTTCTTGAGAACGTCGAGATAGTTGCGCATGATGAATCCTCCTCAAGTTATAGTGTGAAAAAAGGTGATAAGAAATTTTACCATGTTTAGGGGCGGTTGATGATAATATAATAGGGAACGAATCCCAAATTAACGCGGAGGCAAGAACCCCATGAAGAACAAAATCACGGTCAGCAAAGCCAACGACATGATAACGTTCTATCTTCATGTCGGCAAGAGACGCTTCTTCCTCTTCGTACAGAAATACAGCAAGGGAGTATATGATTTCTTCGAGGGAGGAAGGTCAGAGAGCGAGATACGGAACTTCAGGATGTGGAACCGAAATCCCCGCCTCGACAAGACCATCACGAAAATCCCTGTCTACACAAAGTACATAATGCGCTACGAAATGTAGGAGGGACAAGAAAAACAGGATGACCCGCAAAGAGCCGTCCTGTTTGTTTTGTCAGCACATTGACGCTACAGCCCGCGCAAGTTTTCCCAAGTCAGAAACGCATGAAGTGTTCACGCACAAGTCATAGTTGGCTTTGTCGCCCCATTTCTGCCCGGTGTAGAACTCGTAGTAGTCAGCCCTTGCCTTGTTGATCTGGCTGATTCGTTTGGCAAGTTCCTTGTCCGACATTTCCGCGCCCTTGCCGTAATCGCTTGAGCTGTTCTCCCTGCACCGCCTCAGTTTGGCCTCGTCGTCAGAGTACACGAAAATCCTGTAGGGCTTCGAGTCCCTGAGAATGTAGTCCGCCCCGCGCCCCACGATAACGCAGTCAGACTTCCCGGCAATCTCGCGGATTACGTCGTGCTGCTGCTTCTGAACGTCCTGGCCGTAGTCGGGAATCACTGCCCAGAATGTCCGACCCGTGTGAATCGGGAAGGGGATAACGGGCTTCTGTTCTGCTACGTTCTGTATGTACTTCTCAGATAGTGATGTGCGCTTTGAGATCTCTGTGATGATTTCGCGGTCATAGTATGCGATGCCGAGTATGTCAGCTATACGGCGGGCAAGCTCCCTGCCGCCTGAGCCGAACTCGCGGCCTATTGTGATTATCCTGCTCATTGTGATTATTCCTCCTTCTACCACACTGCTACCCTGTTTTCCGGCGCAAGATACATCCCGTCGCCGTCAGAAATTCCGTACGTCCTGTAGAAATCCGCGTACTGCTGGACTATCGCATTCACACGGATATACGGAAGGGCGTGTACGTCTGTCCTGATACGCGCATCATTCAGTTCACGCGTCTGTACCACCTTCCAGATTTTCGCGTAAGACCTGAAGAATTTATCATAGTCAAAATCCTTCCTGCCCTCCGCTATCCCTAACATAGCCTTCACTCCGGCCATGTCAGCAATTGTCTCCGTCTGGACAAGCGAGCCGCTGTAGTGTTCACCAGAATCATCAACCCTGAACGTGTCTAGGTACTTTATGAGCCTGTCAGCGCGCGCTTTGAAGCTGGCCTTGTCTTCATCCGTCCACCAGGATTCAACATTCCCGGTTTTGCCGAACTGCGCCCCGCTGGTGTCGAATGCGTGGGAAACCTCATGGCCGATGACCATTCCGATGCCGCCGAGCTTCTCCTCGTAGGACATTTCAGGGCTGTAGAAATCCCCGCCCATTATCCCGGCTATTATGTTGATTGAGTTTTCCGACGGCTGATAGTACGCGTTCACTACAATAACATCCTGTATCCATAAATCGTGGTCTACCTTCTGGTTCAGGCGGTCATAAAAATATTTCTGCACGTTGTACTTCCTTAGTGCCTTCACAGCGTCGAACAGGCTCATTCCGTCAGCAATCTCATACTCCGAATAGTCTACCCATTTTTCCGGATAAGCTGAGTTCAGCCTCATAGCGTCAAGTTTCTCAACGGCCTTCCTTCTTGTCGGCTCTGACAGCCAGTCTTCAGCCTCAAGCATTGACCGGTAATATTTCACTGTCCGGCGGATAATGTCAGAAACTTCATTCTTTGCTTCCTCCGGGACGTAACGGCCGACGTAGATTCTTGACACGCACACGGGCAGCCTGTCATGAACGAAATCAACCGCCAGCTCATCATCAGGCTTGCTTGCGGTGATGCCGAGACGTTCACGTGATAATCTCTGATACTCCCTGTAAGCTGCCTCATCCGTCAAAGTGATGTAGCCCTTCACGAGATTGCACAGGAGATATGCCTTCATGTCCTCAAGGTTTGACTCTGTGTAAAGCCCGTTGAGTGCCTTGAGCCAGCCGGGTTCCTGAAGGTTAATGAGGTCAGACACTGCATTATGAGCAACGAGAATGTCAGCGAAAGGGAAGGCGGGTGATTTCTCCCTCAGCTCGTCCATTGTGAGGGGGTTATACATTTTGTCGACTGCTGAAGGGTCATAGAGTTCCGCAAGAGTCATCTCACTGGCCGCTATCTTTTCCTCGAAACGGTAAGAGCGTTCCAGCATTTCCCCCGCGAAAGTTTCATCATAGCCCAGCCGTCTCAGCATGTATCTCACTATACCGTCATGCATTTTCTTGACCCTGCCGCCGTTTGCTGTGCGTCTGGTGTATTCCGCCGAGTCTCCGAGGGACAGGCCTGTTGCTGACAGTTCGAGGTTGTAGGACTCTGAGTCTTTGTTGTCCCGGCCAATCCCGAAATCCGCGAGCATCTCACCGCTGTAAAGAGTCTCCTCTTCCATGAAGTACGCGCTGAGTTCTGCGAGTGTCTTTATCCCTGTGATACGTGAGGCCTGCTTGTCTAGGTCGGCGAGTCCTTCTGCGTTGCGTGAGTCCCAGTCCAGCCACATAGAATAGAGCCGCCTGACTAATTCCGCGTCATGGCCGGGAATGCCTGTGTCAGTCATGAGACCCTTAAGCCTCGCGTCAATCTCATCCTGAAGTTCCATGAATGCGCCTGTTCTTGGGTAGCCGGGCTTGAGCGTGGCAGCAGTGAGCCATTCAGCATTAACATTCGCGTAGAAGTCATCTTTTAGGGCTGGTGAATATTTCGCGGCCTTCATTGCTCCGATTACGTTTGTGTTGAGCCAGGGTGATTGTGTTTGCGCCGCCGCTTGTGACTGCGCTGCTATGATGCATGAGGCTGTGAGGGCGAGAAAAATTTTCAGCATTGATTCATTCCTCCTTATGAGGTAAGAAGAAAGCTCCCCCGGCAGATTTCGCAGCCAGGAGAGCCTAAAGTCATTCTTGCGGATTAACGGACAGCATAGAGATTGTTTCCGCTTCCGAAAAAGAGAAGACCGCCGGAATATGCAGGTGTTGAGTTCAGGCCGTTAGCGTCAGAGAGAGTCCCCGCCGGTCTTCCTGTAGCGAGGTCAAGAGCGTAGACAGCTCCCGACTCAGCTCCCGCGAAAACGAGTCCGTCAGCAATTACAGGCTTTGCGGAAATGTTGCCTCCGTTCGTGTTGAAACGCCAGAGTATACGCCCTGTTTTCTCGTCAAGCGCGACGATTGTTCCCCGTCCTGTACCTACTACGATTTTCCCGCCTGACACTTCGGGCTGTGTTGTGATTGCGTCGCGTACGTTTGCGTTCCAGAGGGGGATAACGCCCTTGATTTTCACCGCGTTCACTGAGCCGTCCCACGAAGAGAAGTATACATTTCCGTTTGCCGCTGCGGGTGTGTTGACTGCTCCGCCTGCTCCTCCGCCGTTGAGCCGCCTTCCTGTTTTCGCGTCAATGATGCTGAATATCCCGTCATACTCACCGACGAAAACGAGTCCGTCAGAATACGTGGGTGCAGACCTGACTCCCTGGTCGCTTGTGGTGTAAGTCCAGGCTGTCCTTCCGTCAGAATCCCGGTAAGCGTGAACCTTGCTGTCTGCCTTCGAGACGTAGACCATTCCGCCGCCCGCTGAAGTCCCGTCGCTCAGGCCGTCGTTGACCGCACGCCCCCGTATGTCTCTTCCGCCCAGTCCGCCTGTTGCCCACACAAAAGAGCCGTCCGACGCTTTGAGCGCGATCACCTCGCCGTCTCCCCTCGCAAATATGACCATGTCCCGGACAACTGAGGGCATTCCGTACACAGAATTATCCCCGGCAACCTCCCAGATAATCCGGCCTGTGTTGACGTTCACCGCGCAGGCAGTCCCGGATTCCAACCCGAAGAACAGCGCGCCTTCTGATACTGCTATTCCGCTGGTTAACGGGCTGTCGAGCTTGAGCTTCCATGCTTCATGTCCGCTGAACGCTGAGGCTGATACGGCCATGAGACACACTAACACTAACGCTGACACAAAAATTTTGCGCAAAATAATTTTCCTCCTATACATACTGCTCGACCTGGTCATGAATCACAACCAAGTTGTTGAAATCCTCAACCTGCGGACGCTGAACGTAAACAGGTTCCTGCACATGGATATATTGTGTCTCTACCCTCCGCTGAGCCGGACCCCGCTCGATTCGTGTGGCATTTCCTGCGGTGTTGGTGATTACGCTGGTCTGTACTACACGCATTGTGATGTTCCTCCTTGTGATGGGATTTGTGATAATTGTACTACAACTGACTTGAAGATTGGCGGTTCTCTGAGTGATTGCACTGATGTTCACAGGGGTTTGCGGGCTGAACCTGCCTTGTCCTTGTGGCGGCTTCTCCATTCACGCGGCGAGACTCCGTAGACATTCCTGAAGGCGCGGGAAAAATGCATCTGGTTCTCATAGCCTACTGACGCTCCGATTTCGTTTATAGGCTTCCTTGTCATCATCAGCATATCGGCAGCCTTTGTCATCCTGTAGTTCATGATGAATCTCTGTGGTGATTTCCCCGTCGACAGCCTGAAGATTTTTCCGAAATAGCTCCTGTTGATCCTGAGTGCCTCTGCTATTTCCTCAACGGTTATGTTCCTGTGGTAGTTGCTCTCTATGTAGGATATTGCCTCGCGTATGTATGACTCTCTCAGGCGGTTTGTGATTACCCTCCCTGCGTTTTCGGCCGAACGTGTCAGGCAGTCCATGAACATATACAGATGCCCTATAAGCTCAAACTGTGAAGCCTCGCTGTTGTCCACAATGCAAAGCATTTCATCCCTCAGCTTCTCCCTAAGCTCCGGGAAATGAGTCCTGTATACAGGCTCTTCCTGTGTCAGTCCCGCGGCTTCAAGAGCCTGCTTCACTCTGAGGCCGTCAAACTCAAGCCAGGTATATTCCCACGGGTTATTGGCATCGGCGACGTAAAGGTTGACCTGCTCAGGGTATATCATGAAGCCTTCTCCCGCATGAATCTTGAAGACCTTTGTGTTTCCTTCTGCGTCGTCTGAATAGAGTGTGCCGCGTCCGTTGATTACGTAGTGGAAGAGATAATGATTCCTTCTCGCAGGGCCGAAAGAGTGTCCGGACTCACAGGCTTCGCGCCCGAACTGGTAAAGCCCCAAGTCAATGAAGGTTTGGTTGGGGAACACGGAAAACTTTACTTTACGCACTGCAATCACTCCGTATATATACAGGATGCCAAGTGTTATGTAAGCATTGGGGCATATAATAACAAAAATTGTGCCATTAGTGAAAACATCAGCACGCCGTAAAATAATAATTACTCAAAAATCCCAAACACAAAAAAAAATTCAAACGTGAAGGAGTCTGCATACACATGGCAGGATTATCGCTTCAGCACATCTGGAAGAAGTACCCCAACGGCTACGAGGCAGTTAAGGACTTCAACCTTGAAATCGCCGACAGAGAGTTCATCATCTTTGTCGGTCCATCAGGCTGCGGGAAGTCAACAACTCTACGCATGATCGCAGGCCTTGAGGACATATCGTCAGGCGTTCTCAAGATAGGCGACAGGGTCGTGAATGACGTTGAGTCGAAGGACAGGGATATTGCGATGGTGTTCCAGAACTACGCGCTCTATCCTCACATGACGGTGTATGACAACATGGCCTTTGCCCTCATGCTCAAGAAGACGCCCAAGGACGAGATCGACAAGGCAGTACGTGAGGCCGCGAGAATCCTTGAGCTTGAGAAAGTGCTTGACCGCAGGCCCTCCCAGCTCTCAGGAGGACAGCGCCAGAGAGTCGCGATGGGCCGGGCTATCGTCCGCAACCCCCAGGTCTTCCTCATGGACGAGCCTCTGAGCAACCTCGACGCGAAGCTCCGTGTTCAGATGAGGGCGGAAATCGCGAAATTGCACGACAGACTCGGAGCGACGATAATCTACGTCACCCACGACCAGACAGAGGCAATGACTCTCGGAACGCGCATCGTCGTCATGAAGGACGGAATAGTCCAGCAGGTGGCCAGCCCCACAGAGCTCTACAACAAGCCCAACAATCTTTTTGTCGCGGGATTCATTGGGTCGCCTCAGATGAACTTCATTGACGCGGAATTTGACGGGACGAATCTTGCAGCAGGGGGCGTGAAGTTCGAGATTCCAGCGGAGAAGGCGGCTGTCCTCAAGGAGAAGGGTTACGCGGGCAAGACCGTTGTCATGGGAGTCAGGCCTGAGAATGTCTATGACGCTAAGGAGGAAGCACTCTGCAAGCTCACAGCCCCGTTCGAGTCCAAGATTACAGTGTTCGAGCTTCTGGGGTCGGAAGTACAGCTCTACTTCGACTTTGCGGGGGCTTCAATGTCGGCGAAAGTAGGACAGACGAGCAAGGCTGCTGTGGGCGACACGATGAGCTTTGCGTTTGACGTGGACAAGATTCACGTGTTCGACAAAGAGACAGAGCAGGCAATCGTTCACTAGGAGGCGGGAAAATGAGACGCTTATTATTGGGACTGGCGTTAGTGCTGTGCCTCAGTGTGTCAGCATTCGCCGCGCCTGTTGAGATTGAGCTGGTTCACTACAAGCAGGAGGCCTACGAAATCTTCAAGCAGCTTGAGGAGAAATTCAACGCCACGCACACGGATATACACGTCCGCTTCCTGTCGCCTGCTGACGCTGTAACCATCATGAAGACCCGGTTCATCCGCGAGAATTACCCGGACATTATCGGCATCGGCGGGGATATGGACTTCTCCAACTTCCAGGACGCAGGGCTTCTTGCTGACGTGTCGGACTATCCGGGCCTCGCGAAAATCAAGCCCGCCTACATCGACATCATCAACGGCCTTAAGTTCCTTCCTGAGCCGGGTACATACGGAGTCCCCTTCATGGCCAACGCCGCAGGCATCCTCTACAACAGGGACATGTTCAACGAGCACGGCTGGAAGATTCCTGACTCATGGCCGGAGTTCATCAGGCTGTGCGACGACATAAAGGCCGCAGGAATCCGCCCGCTATACTTCGGCTTCAGGGACACATGGACGACTTTGGCCCCGTGGAACGCCCTCGCTGTCGGAATTGCCCCCGCTGACGTAACACAGCAGGTCAACGAGGGAAAGACGACGTTCACGAAGGAATACAGGGAAGTTGCCGAGAAGATTTACGCCCTCCTGAAGTACGGCGAGGAAGGCCCATTCGCATACAGCTACAACGACGCCTGCACGGCATTTGCACGGGGAGAGTCGGCCATGTACACAATAGGAAGCTACGCGGTTCCTCAGATTCGCTCGGTCAACCCAACAATGAACATTGACTCTTTCGTCTTTCCGGCAAGGGACGAGCCCGGTGCTCAGACCCTCAACAGCGGAGTCGACCTCATGTTCTGCGTCCTTGAGGAATGCCCCAACAAGCAGGCCGCCTACAAGGTAATAGACTTCCTTCTTGAGCCTGAGAATATACAGATGTACGTTGACGCTCAGAACGGAGTCCCATGCGCAAAAGGAACGTTCAAGCTAGCTCCGATGCTTGACGGGATGAAGAAGTACATTGACGCGGGGAAAATGGCGGACTACCACGACCATCATTATCCGTCAGAAATGGCCGTTGACGCTCAGATTCAGACTTACCTGCTGAACGGGGACATTAACGCGTTCCTTTCACGGTTTGACACTGACTGGGTGCGCTACAACAGGGATCTCATCAGCAAGGTCAAGAAGTACAACGCTTCACACTAAGGAGAGGGGGAATATTCATGAAGAGTCAGAATGAGAGAGCGCGCACGTTCCTGATGATTTCGATTCCGATACTGCTTCTGTTCTTCGCGTTCAACACGCTGCCGCTCATCAAGGGCTTCATGTACAGCTTCACGAACTTCCGGGGCTACGGCACAAAATTTGACTGGGTAGGCTGGCGGAACTACATCGACCTGTTCACGGACTCACGCGTCGGAAATTCCTACTGGTTCACGTTCAAGCTGGCACTAGTCGCAACGATACTCATCAACATTCTCAGCCTTGTTATGGCGCTCGCACTCAACGCAAAGATACGCTTCAAGAGTTTCCTGCGGGGAATGTACTTCATCCCGAACATTCTCGGTGCGTTGGTTGTCGGCTATATCTTCAGCTACATATTCACGTACATTCTTCCGGCCATCACAAGCACGGCAAGTATGCTCGCGAACAAGAATCTTGCCTGGATTGCAATCGTGATAGTGTGCGCGTGGCAGTCAATCGCAATGAACACGCTGATATACATTTCAGGGCTGCAGACTGTCCCGGAGGATGTCTACGAGGCGGCCTCGCTTGACGGGGCGACAGGCTGGAATCGTTTCCGCTACATAACCTTCCCGCTGATTATGCCGTTCTTCACCATCAACATGGTGCTTTGCATGAAGAATAACCTGATGGTGTTTGACCAGATTATGGCGCTGACGAAGGGCGGCCCTGCCCAGAGCACCGAGTCAATCTCCTTCCTCATCTACAACAACGGAATGGGCGGCGGTCAGTTCGGCTTCCAGAGCGCGAACGCGGTGATATTCTTCATCGTCATCGTGATAATCTCAGTGCTTCAGCTCAAGTATCTCAACAAGAAGGAGGAACAGCTATAATGCCAGCCCAGGAAATCAAGGCCACCGAACGCTTCAACTGGCCAGTAACAATATTGCTTCTGCTCGGACTGTTCACGGTGCTTTTCCCGCTCTACATGACGGTGATTATCGCCTTCAAGCAGCCCAGCGAGATGACAAACAGCGTGATGGGGCTCCTGTCTTTCCCCAAAGAATGGAGCTTCGACAACTTCCGCGAGGCCATGAGGGTAACTGACTTCTGGCGGTCGCTATTCAACAGCTTCCTCATCACCGGCTTCACTGTGGCGGTCTCAATCATCATTCACTCGCTCATGGGATATGCCGTAGCCCGCAACATGGGCAGGAGCAAGTTCTACCGCTTCAGCTACTTCTACATAGTCAGCGGAATGTTCGTGCCTTTCGCGATTCTGATGATGCCCCTGGTCAAGCAGACAGCGCAGCTCCATATCGACAACATGTTCGGGGTAATCATCCTCTACGTTGTCTTCTACATGCCGATGAACGTGCTTCTCTACGCGGGCTACCTGAAGAATATTCCGATTGCTCTTGAGGAGGCGGCTCATGTTGACGGGGCTTCGACGTGGACGACTTACTGGAAGATAATCTTTCCGCTTATGTGGCCGATGCACGCGACTGTTGCGGTATTGACGGCTCTGGGGACGTGGAATGACGTGATGACCCCGCTCGTTATCATGTCAGGCTCAGGGATGACAACGTTACCGCTCGCACAGCTGACGTTCCAGACTCAGTTCGGAACCAACTACAACCTCGCGTTCGCGTCATACCTGCTGGCTCTTCTGCCTATGCTGATATTCTACGTTGTCGCGCAGAAGCAGATCATCAACGGCGTAATCAACGGCGCGGTGAAATAGCCGGGGACGGGGATTCATGGCGGCAACATTTGACGTGGGGCGCGGAATATTCACCCTCACCACAAGGAACACAACGTACCAGATGATGGCAGATAGCTTCGGTTATCTGCTTCACCTTTATTACGGGGCAAAAACAGCGGGCTTCACCGACTGGGGGCTTACGTTTGCTGACCGGGGATTTTCCGGGTCTCCCTACGAATTGGGCAGGGACAGGACGTATTCGCTTGACGCATTGCCGCAGGAGTTCCCGACACAAGGCACGGGTGATTACAGGAGTCCGATGCTTGTCGTGAGGGACTCGGAAGGGACATGCGGGGCGGATCTGCATTACGTCAGCCACGAAATCACGGAGGGCAAATACTCGCTCCCGGGGCTCCCGGCTGTCTATGCGAATCCCGGCGAGGAAGCCCAGACTCTCGCAATCACTCTCAGGAATGAACGCTTAGGGCTGAACGTGAGACTGTTATACGGCGTTATCCCGGACAAGGACATAATCACAAGAAGTGTCATCGTCAGCAACAACGGGGAAAAAGCCTTCACGGTGCAGAAACTGTACAGCTCATGCCTCGACTTCACCCACGGGGATTTTGACCTCATAACGTTTTACGGCAGGCACGCCTTCGAGCGCCAGTACCAGCGCCACAACCTGAAGCACGGGATATTCTCTGTCGGAAGCAGGCGCGGTATGTCCTCCCACCAATACAGCCCGTTCATCATCCTCGCCGGGCATGACGCGACGGAATCACATGGCCGCTGCTGGGGAATGCATTTCGTCTACAGCGGGGGATTCTGCGCTGAGGCCGAACACGACCAGTACAGACAGACGCGGCTAATCATGGGTCTTGCGCAGGATAAATTTTCGTATGAGCTTGAGCCGGGTGAAGAGATAACCGGGCCGGAAGTGATTATGACGTTCAGCAGTGAGGGACTCGGAAAACTCTCACACAGCTTCCACGCCTGTATACGTGAGAACATCTGCCGGGGAAAATTCCGGGACTCTCCCCGCCCCGTCATCCTCAACACTTGGGAGGCACTCTATTTCGACTTTGACGGCCGGAAGATTCTTGACGTGGCGGAAAGCGCGAAGGCTCTCGGCGTTGATATGCTGGTGCTTGATGACGGCTGGTTCATGAACAGGAACGATGACTTCCGGGCTCTGGGCGACTGGAAGGCTGACGAGGCAAAACTAGGCTGTACGCTCAGCGAGCTGGTGAACAAAGTCAAATCCATTGGGCTGGATTTCGGGATATGGGTTGAGCCTGAGATGATAAGCGAGGACAGCGAACTTTACCGCGGACATAGAGACTGGGCCATGGTTATACCCGGCGAGAAGCCCGTGTTAGCCCGCAATCAGTTAGTGCTTGACCTCTCACGCAGGGACGTTAGGGAGTACATCATCCAGTCAATGCGCGGCATCCTCAATGAGGGAGTAACCTATCTCAAGTGGGACTACAACCGCTCAATAGCCGAGCTTTATTCCCACGAGGGGAGCAACGGAAAGCTCGCGTACAAGTACATTCTCGGACTGTATGAGATTCTCGAACGCATAACGTCAGAATATCCCGGTGTTCTCATCGAGGGCTGTGCAGGAGGAGGAGGAAGATTTGACGCGGGTATGCTGTACTACACTCCTCAGATTTGGTGTTCTGACAACACGGACGCAGTCGACCGCCTGAGCATTCATTACGGTACATCATTCGGCTTCCCAATGAGCGCGGTTGCTGCACACGTCTCGACATGCCCCAATCACCAGACCGGGAGAATTACCCCCCTCAGCACACGCTACACGGTCTCAATGACTGGAGCATTCGGCTACGAGCTTGACCCCTTGAAGCTGACTGATGACGAGAGGCGCGAAATCTCCCGGCAGATTCAGCAGTACAAGGTTGACCGCGAAATCATCACCAGCGGACTCTATTACCGCCTTAGCAGGCCTGAGGACATCAACCGTTATTGCGCGTGGGAATACGTCTCACAAGACGGCAGCAAGGCGCTCATCAATGCAGTAATCCCCCAGAATCACGGGAACATGCCGGTGATCTACATCACGCCGCGGGGACTCACTCACGGAGCGTTCTACAGGGACATTCAGACGGGGGAAACCTACCCTGCCGACGCGCTCATGGACTCAGGCTTCCCTCTCGACATGCCCAAGAGCGACTGCGAGTCCTTCACGCTGAGGCTTGAGAGAGTATGAGCGTCTCAGACTACGAACGCGCAAGGAAGCTCGGCCTCCAGTCATACAGGCACGAAGTTACGCGGGGAAGGTATCCCTACTTGCCGGCACTCGAGGAAATGGTGAGCGGACTCCCGGCCATGAAGGAAGAAGCTGTAGGTGTCTGCGAGATTCCGATATATCTTGTCTGCGGGACTCTCACTAAGGGGCGGCAGGAGGCCTTCGCGAAAAACTACATGCCCATCCTCCCGGAGGACTCAGAGTTCGCGGCGAAATGGATTCACCTTCTCGGCTACCAGCAGAGCGAGGGAATAAGCGACCCCGTCACAGCCTGCGAGTTCATGGGACGCTTCTACATCCAGGAGGGCAACAAGCGCGTGAGTGTCCTGAAATATCTTGAGCAGCCCGACATTCCCGCCGACGTAACACGCATTCTTCTTCCTGATGACAACTCCTCAAAGGAAGCCAAGATATACCGTGAGTTCCTGGCGTTCTTTGAGTGCACCGGGATTTACGGGATATATTTTTCCGGCGAGGGGTATTACGCCAAACTTGCCGGGCTCTTCGGGATGACTCTGGGTGAACGCTGGCCTGATGATGCCGTCTTGTCGCTCAAGTCTGAGTTCTTCACGTTCTCGCGGCTCTACGCCGAGCACTGCGGGGGGAACTCTGCGCTGACTTACGGGGACGCGTTCATGATTTACGCCGGGACATTCACGCCCGGAAGCCTGCTTGATGACTCGGACGATGAGATACGGGGGAAGCTGGGGCAGATATGGCCGGGACATGTGGGACTCCTTGAGAGGCTGAAGAAGTTTTGCGGCTTCTAGCTGTCAGCGATGAGGAAAGCGAGGCCCTATGGTCTGAGAGAGTGAAGGAAATTGCTGACGGAGTCGACCTCATAATCTCGTGCGGCGACCTGAAGAATGAATACCTAGAGTTTTTGCTGACGATGATAAATGCTCCCTTGCTGTACGTTTTCGGGAATCATGACGAGACCGGGCCGGAGGGGGGCATTTGTATTGACGGGAAAATCTATGAGGCTGGGGGCGTTAGGTTCTTGGGACTCGGCGGGTCAATGCGCTACAGGCCGGGCAGCAACATGTACAGCGAGGGCGAAATGAGGCTGCGTTTCCTGCGGGCATGGCCGGGGATTTTGCTTCACGGGGGAATTGATGTTCTTGTCACCCACGCTCCTGCAAGAGGCTTCGGGGACTTGGACGACCTTGCGCACAGGGGCTTCGGGACATTCAACGGGATACTTGCCAGATACAGGCCGAAATTGATGCTTCACGGCCATGTTCACAGCTCCTACGGGAGAATCAGGAAGGAGCACGTCCACCAGTCAGGCACTGCGATACTGAACGTCTGCGGCTGCAGGATGATTGATTTTGCCGCGCAGCAATAACCAGCCTTCAGCGTCCGCCCGGAATCTGCCTGCTTGACAAAACTGCGGATGTGAGATAAGTTTATTGCGTCAAACAAAATCACAATCACGGCGGAAATATCATGACGGTGGAGAACGCAAAGATAATCAGGGATTTCATGACGCACATAAAGGATGCCAGCACTGAGGATTTCATGAGGAGCATACTTTATTGTTTCTCAGCACCAACTATCAAGGGGCTGAAGGCCGGGTGTCTGATAAATTTCCGCCGCGGCAAAGGCGAGAACATGCGCGGAATATGGAGGCTTCATGCGGATGAATGGCTTGACCCTTTGGGGCTTGAGTGGATTTTGCTGAACGAACATTCATCTGGAGACAATGCCCTTGTCCTGATATACAGGCGTGATTTGCTGGCTGAGGCTCTTGGCTGTGATGATGCCTGCGACATTCTCAGGGAACACGGCTACCCCCTTCATGATGTTGACGCGTGCCTTGAGTGTCTTCGGGGGCGCGTGAAGAGATGTCCCGGCTTTCCTCATGAAATCGGGCTGTTCTTGGATTACCCGCCGGAAGACGTGAGGGGATTTATTGAGGGAAGGTGCGCAAAGAGTCTCGCTTGTCCCGGCTACTGGAAGGTCTACGGGAATCCTGACGAGGCAAGAAAAACTTTCAGTGAGTACAGGAAGGCTGAGTGTGAAGCCGCTCTGCTAATCATGGCCGGGCGGTCAGCAAACATAAATTCTGGAGGCTAAAACAATGGCAAAAGTGTTAATCGTCTACGTAACAACAACAGGCAACACCGAAAAGATGGCGGGCATCATCTCCGAGTCGGCAAAAGCGGCGGGGGCTGACGTGACATGCAAGACAGTCGGCGAAGCGTCAGTGAGTGAGCTTGCAGGGTATGACGTTGTGGCGTTCGGGTCTCCTGCAATGGGCGCGGAAGTCATCGAGGAGGCGGAAATGGAGCCGTTCTTCTCGGAGGCGGCAGGAAGCCTGGGCGGGAAGAAGGTCGCCCTTTTCGGGTCGTATGACTGGGGCGACGGTGAGTGGCTCAGGACATGGGAGGACAGGTGCAAGGAAGCGGGGGCGGACGTAATCGCGACGGTGAAGGCGCATCTTGAGCCGGATGACGAGGCAATTGCTGACTGCAAGGAATTCGGCAAGAAGCTGGCGTGAGCGCAAACAGGAAAAACGATCCCCGGTCAGCAGAAGGCCGGGGAATTCCTTTACCCTCTCACGAACTCGAACAGTCCTACAGTCCTCCGGGTCTACAGGGTCTCCGTAGCGTCCAAGCCCGAAATGTTCCGGGGGCTTTGCGCGGTAAACTTTTCTTGCCGCCCACAAGTCTTGCCAGAAGTAATAATCCAGTGAACCGGCATTGTTGCCCCAGTCCCATAACACAGGACTCCGGGAGCAGGGAATCACGACACCGCCCCCGGCTCTTCTTGCTGACTATTCGCCCTCCATCCCTCTCAAGACTTCCATGAACTTCCGGCTGCCTTCTGTCGACAGGTGAATATAGTCCTCGTACAATGCCGGGTCATCATTCGGGAAATCATACACACTGACTCCCAGCCTGACGTTCCCCCCTGCCGCCGCCTCTGACACGACAGCCTCAGCCCCAGAACCCTCAAGCAGCCCAAGATATTCCCCCATCATCTCGCGGTATTTCCCGCCCTCAAACATGGCCGAGTATTTCGGGGTCTCAAGAAACACAACATTCACCCCATATTCCCCGCAAAGCTCCGCGATTCTAGTGATTGCCCGCTTCTGCTCAGGGTTCAAGGATGCTGACTCTGACTGCTGACCGGGCATCGCCGCCAGCTCCCCGCGAGTCCTTCCGCGGTTGTACGTGTCCCTTGAATACCCCCCGCGATAATACCTGCCGCCCGCCAGCCTAGAATACAGCGGCCACAGTATGAACATGTCATTTCCCGAATGAATGAGAAGCTCCCACACAGCCGGGATGACTTCAGCCTCCGGGTTCCTCAGGGCCTGACACAGCACAGACAGCTTCAGCCCCAGAGGAGCGTCGAACATCATCCGCTTGTCGTATAGCCACGAGACTTTGGCCGCCGTGCTCGGGAACAAGTCAACATACAGATTCTTCACCTTTAGGCCATTGCTGAACATGTACTCAAGAATGAGGCTCTCTGCTACCGGGTCAAGTCCGTTGTAGTAAATGAGGAAAGAGTCTGACGGGTCATCATAGAGCGTTATACCCTTCCTGAACATTGACGAGCCTATGTAGAGATTCTCAATGCTCCCTTTCTTCATGGCCCGGTAAATCCCCTTATCGATCTGCGCGCTTAGGTCACAGGAATACACGTTCTTGACCGACACGAACACCGCCGAAATTATCACGCCCAGCACGAACGCTTTCACGCTGAATTTCATTGTCATCACCTCAGAATCTCGCGTAAATGAACGCCGACTCGCCCATCCGCCCGAACAGTATCACCATCACCGTGAACAACATCGTGAACGCAAACGGGCAGTCCTTACCCATGAACGCGGCCATGTCGTGCAGGAACATAGCGAGTATCCCGGCGAAAAGCACGCATGCATAAAGCACGCATGTGTTGTCCCCCGTGAACAGCACAATCATTGATGTAATTGCTGACGTGGACAGGCTGAGTCCCGCGAACATCCGGGCGTAATACGTGAGAGCTTGGGACATCCCAGAAGCCCGGAACGGTATCCATAAGAGCATAACCAGAAGGAACGTGATTGCCGGATTTCGGATGAGCTTGAGCTTTGACGACAGCCACACGAGCAGGCCATGACACAGCCCCCAGAACAGGAAATTCCCCCCCGTCCCGTGCCACAAGCCGGACACCGCGAACGTAGCCAGCAGGTTCACGAAATGCCGCACCCCCGAACAGCGGCTCCCACCAAGCGGAATGTACACGTAATCCCTCAGCCATGACGACAGCGAAATGTGCCAGCGTCTCCAGAAATCCCCGAAGCCTTGTGCGAAATATGGAGTGCTGAAGTTTTCGGTTGACCTGAAGCCCAGAAGCAGCATTACGCCGTTGGAGATGTCAGAGTAGCCGGAGAAGTCAGCGTAAATCTGCACAGCATACAGGAAAGCTCCCATCCACAAGCACAGTGCAGGAAGGGTTGAGATTCTTGCGTGGACTGAGTCAACGTAGCTTGCGGCCATGTTTGCGACAACGAGCTTCTTCACCAGCCCGGAAAGTATCAGGAATGCCCCCTGTGATGCACGGCCTGAGTCAAAGCCCGCCGAGTCAACCTGCCCGGTGAAATCCTTCACCCTCATGATTGGCCCGCTCAATATCTGAGTGAAGAGTGAGACATAGAGCGCGTAATCCGCGAATCCGGGAGCGTCATCGATTTTCCCGGCGTAAATGTCAGCGTAGCACGAGACTATCCGCAGGGTGTAGAAGGATATTCCGGCCATTGCCACGAGGGCGAGGCTTTCGGGCGCGAAGAGTGTTGACGGGATGAAGGGGGCGTATTTCGTGAGGACTAGAGGGAGGACGGCGAGGGTTATGCAGACGGTGAGGGCGATTCTGTTCCTGTTGCGCGCGAGGAGTTTTGCCAGTAACCACGACAGGAATATATCAGCAAAAAACGCTACCCCCCCCCCCCGCAAGAGTAGAAATACTGACATAGAACACAGCATTTGCAACTAAAAGCACACACTTCCTGAGTGAGCGCGGGACAACATGATACACAGCCGCAATAATCAGTGAGAACGCAACGAACTTCAGTATATTTTCCGCCAAGTTTCCAGCCTCCTTAGTGCAAGAAAAATCCCCGCCCAAGTTCCAGACGGGGACAAGATATTTCCGTGTTACGCCCTTATCGCCTCAGCCCGGCCGGGATACACTGCCAGCGCATTCTTGAGGATGTTCAACGCCTTCTGCAAGTCTTCCTTCTTGAGGACATAAGCCATCCTCACCTCGTCCATCCCCAAGCCAGCATCAGCATAGAACCCGGAGCCCGGAGCCGCCATCGTTGTCTCGCCGTCAATGTCGAAATTCTCCAGCATCCAGATTATGAACTTCTCCGAGTCGTCGACAGGCAGCTTCACCATCGTGTAGAACGCCCCCTTGGGCTCGTGGCACACAACGCCGTCAATCTCCTTCAGGCCATGATACAGGACATCACGCCTCATCTTGTACTCAGCGTTGACTTCCTGAAGGTAGCTCTTGGGAGTCTTGTACAGTGCCGCCGCCCCAACCTGCTCGATTGCTGACACGCTCAGTCTTCCCTGACAAAGTTTCATGACCTCAGCGAGAAATTCCTTGTTCTTGATGGCAATGCAGCCGATTCTGATTCCGCACGCGCTGAATCTCTTTGACACCGAGTCGACCATGATAACCCGGTCTCTTGCGTCCTCAACAGCACCGAAGCTCAGGAAATCCCCAGCCTCATAGATGAACTCACGGTAAACCTCGTCGGCAATGATGAATATATCGTGCTTCTTGGCCAGTCTGCACAGCATGTGAATCTCGTCAGGAGTGTAGCTGACTCCCGTGGGGTTGCAGGGGTGAGAGATCCAGAATGCGCGTGTCCTGCTGTTGATGAGGCTCTCTATGACGTTTTCGGGAGGAAGGTGGAAGCCTGTCTCCGCTGTCGTGGGAATCGGTGTGAGTTTCGCCAGCGCAAGTTTCGCGAACGTGTTGTAGTTGGCGTAGAAAGGCTGAGGCACAAGAATCTCGTCGCCAGGGTCGCACAGTATCATCACCGCGAACTGCAACGCCTCGCTTCCCCCGCAAGTGATGTAGATTTCATCCGGCTCATAAGGGACTCCCATCGCCTTGTAGTAGCCTGACACTGCCTCGCGCAGTTCCTTGATGCCCTGTGAAGGCTGGTAGGCTATCGTGTGGGGATGGAAGTTCCTGATGGCCTCGAAATACTCATCGGGCGTGATTATGTCGGGCTGGCCTATGTTGAGGTGGTAGACCTTCTTGCCCTTGGCCTTCGCCGCGTCAGCATAGGGTATCAGCCGCCGTATTGGTGAGATCTTGAGAGCCTTTATCCTGTCAGAAAGATGCATGACTTCCCACGCTCCTACTTCTTCGCGCTTCCCTGGGACGCAACCGCCGCCTGTGCCTTCGCGATCGCCTCAGCGTCCCCAAGATAGCGGTGTGATGTCGGCTTCATGTCAGCGTCAAGCTCGTACACCAGCGGGACTCCAGTCGGAATGTTCAGCTCCAGAATGTCCTTCTCCGAAATGTTGTCGAGGTACTTCACCAGCGCGCGGAGTGAGTTTCCGTGAGCGGCGATGATTATCTTCTTGCCTGACTTTATCGCCGGGACGATTGACTCCTGCCAGTAAGGCACGACCCTAGCCACCGTGTCAGCGAGGCATTCCGTGAGGGGCAGCTCCGCTTCAGTGAGGCCGGTATATCTTGGGTCATGGCCGGGATAACGCGCGTCATCCTTCGTGAGGACCGGGGGCTGAATGTCGTAGCTCCTGCGCCAGATTTTGACCTGCGCGTCCCCGTATTTCGCGGCGGTGTCAGCCTTGTTGAGTCCCTGCAATGCGCCGTAGTGCCTCTCGTTGAGCTTCCATGAGTGCTGGACGGGTATCCACATCCTGTCCATCTCCTCAAGGACGAGCCACAGGGTCTTGATTGCCCTCTTCAGCACTGACGTGAACGCATAATCGAACGCGAACCCCTCAGCCTTCAGCAGCCTTCCTGCCGAGCGGGCTTCCTCGATTCCCTTCTCCGACAGCGGTACATCGGTCCAGCCCGTGAACCTGTTCTCCTTGTTCCATGCCGACTCGCCGTGCCGTATCAACACTAATTCGTACATGATGAGTAACTCCTTTCATTGTGCGGAAATTTCACGTAAGGTTAGCAGAAAATTCTAATTTTTCCAATCCCCGCGCTGTTACAGGAAGCCTCAACGCCAGCACATGGCGCTCTACACGCAGACAACGGACGCGCATAGAACACACGCACCCCCGGAAATCCCCGCGCTGTTACAGGAAGCCTCATTGCCGACACATGGCACTCTACACGCAGGCAGCGGACGCGCATAGAACACGCACACCCCCGGAAATCCCCGCGCCCTATTCCCACTCCACGCCGTCAAGCCCCGGATTCCCCGGCCACATCCTGCGGTAAAGCTCAAGATTCTCCAGCTCGTCATCATCCGCATCCTCCGGGCAATACCTCACCCACAAAGCACGGTTAGGGTAGTCCTTCCTCCCCGGCTCATCGCACCCGGTCAATTCCTGATACCTGTACATGAGGGCAATCGTTATGTCCTCGTCGTGCATCCTGTCATCCTCGTAGTGCCGGGAAAATCCATACGCGGCCATGACTGCCTCGTCGTTCTCGTTGTGGGCTTTCCTCAGCTCAGGGGGCATCGTGCGCTCGTCGTAGAGGTCAGCG
>JAFSKV010000076.1 GCA_017448795.1 Synergistaceae bacterium
AGTCAGGAGGGAGTGAGACGCTGGAAGTTCTCGCCGAATATGACTGGAAGGTTTCCACCAAGTATGACGACCCCAATAACCGGGACTGGATTCATCTGTCATCAACGAGCGGGAAAGCTACAGGCGCGAACAAGTACCTGTACAGGTTCGAGGTTGTCAAGAATCCCGGCGGCATGAGGGGGGGACACATCATCTTCGAGATGGACTACAACGGCCACACTGAGAGCAAAGACATCCAGATCAGCCAGGCATCAATGTAACCGTTACACGCAGGCATTCGGGGGGCAGGAGAAATCTTGCCTCCTTTTTTTGCCGCGCAGCATCCACAAAGTAACTTTGTCCAACGTGAAAACTATCACTGTTTGCGCTGGTGAAGTCCCTGCGGTAATATTCGCTCATCCACAAAACAATCACACAAAGGAGAGCTGATTATCCATGTCAGTCGGAAAAAGAATATACCTCAAGCGCAATCTCCCGGACCCCGCAATCGTCGAAGAGTTCAAGAAAATCCCCGCCTCCAACACAGCTGACGTTATGGGCAGAAGCTGCGCCATGAACCCCCGCATTCACCTCGTCTCCAGCCCCAAAGCCCAGATGATGGCGGGCCCGGCGTTCACGGTCAAGTGCAGGGCAGGCGACAACCTCGCTCTTCATGCCGCCCTCAACTACTGCAACGAAGGCGACGTTCTCGTAGTCTCAAACGAGGAAGACTCAACCCGCGCGCTCATGGGCGAAGTCATGATGGCGTATCTCTACCTCCAGAAGAAAATCGCGGGCATCATCCTTGACGGCCCAATCCGCGACATCGACGAGATAGGAAAATGGGACTTCCCCGTCTACTGCACAGGCACAACCCCAGGCGGCCCCTACAAGGAAGGCCCCGGCGAAATCAACGTGCCCATCTCATGCGGAGGAATCAGCGTCAACCCCGGCGACATCATTCTTGCTGACCCGGACGGCGTTATCGTAATCCCCCGCAAGGATGCCGCAAAAGTCCTCGAAGACGCAAAGAAATTCCAGGCCGCTGACGAGGGCAAGCTGGAGAAGACACGCAAAGGCACAATCAATCGCGACTGGGTATTCAAGTCCCTTGAGGCAAAAGAGTTCGAGATTCTCGACGAGGTTTACGACGCATAAGGAAGGATAACGCGATATGTTCTCACCCATGACAATCACGCTGGCTATTCTCGTTCTGGCGGTAATCTCCTTCCTGCTTGAGAAAATCCCCGTCAACCTCACAATCATGCTGTCAATGGTCGCGCTAGTTGCGTTCGGGATTGTTGATGCAAAGACGGCCGTATCCGGGTTCGCGAGCAACACAATCTTGATGCTTATCGGACTGGTTATTGTTGGCGGCGCGCTGTTCGAGACCGGGATTTGCGACATGATAGCCCAAAGCGTTACCCGTTTCGCTAAGACCGAGCGGATGATGATAATGGCGATAATGATACTGTCGTCGATACTTTCCGCTGGCCTCAGCAACTCCGGGACTGTGGCAGTCTTCATCCCCATCATCATGGGAGTATGCACGAAAACGGGCTTCAGCCACTCAAAATTGCTCATGGCCTCGTTCTTGGGGTCAATGTGCGGAGGAAGGCTGACTCTTGTCGGGGACGCGGCAATCAACGTTCTTATAGGCGACCAGATTAAGGCACTCGGTTACCCCTTCCCGTTCTTCGAGATCGGCAAAATAGGACTCCCCCTGACCCTGATTATGCTGGTCTACATCTACTTCATAGGTTACAGGTTCCTTCCTGATATTCCTATGGGGGACTCAAGCGATGATGCCCTGTACACTTCAGGCGCGCCCAAAGACGTACCCAAGTGGAAGCAAAGAGTCGCCCTCGCAATATTCTTCCTCGTGTTCCTGGGAATGGTCTTCGAGAAACAGGTGGGAATCCCCGCGTACTTCATCGCCCTTGCCGGAGCTGTGGCTGAAGTATTGTGCGGAATCTTCACGGAACGCCAGGCCTACCAGATGGTCAGCATCAAGACGGTAATCCTTCTCGGAGGAATGGTGCCTATGTCTACGGCTCTCAAGAACACGGGAGCAGCTCAGGCAATCGCGGACTTGCTGATACGGATAATAGGCGGGTCAACAAACGTGTACTTCATCACGATAGTAATCTTCCTGCTGACTACAGTAATGACTCAGTTCATGTCCAACGTCGTAACTGTTACACTGCTCATGCCGATAGTCATAGCTGTAGCGAACACAATCGGAGTCGTCCCCAACGCAATGATTATGGTGCTGGGCATCGGGTCAACAATGTCGATACTGTCGCCCATAGCCTGCCCGCCCGCCAACCTCATATACTCATACGGCGGCTACAAGTTCAACGACTACTTCAAGAGCAACATCGGCCTCGCAATAGTCTTCCTGATTGCGTGTGTGCTGATTATCCCGGTGTTCTGGCCGTTCTACGCGTGAGGCTGAAGAATGTATGACCTTGTGATTGCAGGCGCGAAACTGTTAGACCCTGAGACCGGGAATATCACGGAGAATAACAGCGTCGCGGTGAAAGGTGAGAGGATCGCAGAAGTGTTCACGTCCGGGGAGAATGAGTCTCTCCGGGCGCGCTCTGTCATTGACGCGGGGGGAAGGCTCGTTCTGCCGGGCTTCATTGACTTCCACGTTCACATTTTCGCACACGGAAGCACGTTCGGGATGAAGGCGGATGACCTGATTTCGTCGGGAGTAACTCGCGCTGTCGACATGGGGAGCGCGGGATGGGTGAATTACCCGGCCATGTATGACTGTGATATTGCCGGGAAGAAGCCTCACCTGTCAACCTACATCAATATTTCCCCCGTCGGTCAGCCGGGAAAGGGAATCTCCGAGCCGCTGGAAGACTCGCTTATGTCGACAAAGAATATTGCCCGGAGAATGAGCGAGTACCCGGGAATGATACGAGGCCTCAAAGTCAGGATAAGCCGCGGAATCGTGAAGGAGCTCGGAATACGCCCCCTCGTAAACGCCGTGAGCATGGCCGGGGAACTTGGCCTGCCCGTCTGCGTACACCCCACAGATCCGCCGGAAGACGCAGCGAAGGCCGCCGGGATTCTCAGGCCGGGCGATGTCTACAGCCACACCTACAACGGAAGAGGCTCGACGATTCTTGACGGTGAAGGACGAGTGAAAGCCGGGATTCTTGAGGCAAGGGAACGGGGAGTCTTGTTCGAGGTCGGCAACGGGAGAATCAACTTCACTTACCCCGTAGCAGAAGCCGCCGCACGTCAAAACTTTTTCCCCGACATAATCAGCAGTGATGCCACGCCCGCAACATTCCACAACGGCCCGATAATGTGGGACTTGCCACGCGTAATGTCCAAGTTCCTCAATCTTGGTATGACTCTTGCTGACGTGGTGAAGGCTGTAACCGTTACGCCCGCAAGGATGCTCGGAATTTCTGACAGGGCAGGGAGAATCGCGGAAGGTTACGACGCTGACATTGTGATTTGCAGGATGGACGACGGGATTATTGAGTTCTCTGACGCTGACGGGAATATTCGCAGTGGCAGAAGGGGATTCGTCCCGGAAGTTGTGATACTGGGAGGGGAAAAAGTCCTCAGCATGGCCGGGGAATCTCGTGCTTAATCCCCCGGCGGAAAACTCAGCTCATAATCTCCCGGAAAACTTCCCGGACATCATTCACGCTTTCAGGAATCTCACGGGGCATAACAGGCTCCCTCCACTCATCAGCAACACAAGGAACGCCCGACTGCCCCGCAAACTCGCTCACCTTCACGTCATAAGGCATCATCGCCAGCGGTGTCCCGAATATCCGCGACAATACCCCGAAATGCAGCCTCATCCCAACAGCGCGCCCGGCATCACGCCACAATTCCCCCGCCTCGCTGAACGTCCTTACCCTCACAGTTTCACGGAGTCCCAAGAGCGACAATGCAGACTCATCTTCCGGCGACATTGCCACGCCGACAGAGTCAGGCTCAAGGTTGGGACGGAGGATTTCCGCGTAACGCTCAAGCTCAGGACATGGCCGCAGGTTCACGAGCATTCTTTGGCCGCGACGGGTAAAACTCTCAGGCTTCAGCGTCATCACCAAGTCCGCGCCCGGCCTCACGTTCTTACAGCCCAGACTCTCCGCGAGCGCGAGCGATTTACCGTCCCTGACGTGGACAAGCCCGCAGTTCCTCAGAGCATCCCCCGCGAACAGCCGAGACATCCCCGACTTCAGCGGACCGACTGACTGGCCTACAGCATAGACCCTAGCCCCCATGACCCGCGCAAGCCTCGCAATCCCCCAGTACCAAGCGCAAGACTTCACGCTCGTCCTGTCCTGGAAGATTCCCCCGCCCCCGAATATCAGCCGCTCGCTCTCACGCAAAGCCCCCGCAACCTCACGAAGCCTCCACCTGTCCACAGCGTCAACGCCGAACTCACGCGATGTGTCATCAGGAGCATTCGACAGGACAACAATACGCCCGCGCCCGATTCCGCAGTCAGCAAGAAGATTCAGGCAGGCCTCAAGCAACAATTCGTCGCCGAGATTCCCGAAGCCGTAATAGCCGATTAACGCCGCCGCGTAACGCCTCATCAGCTTATCACCGGACGTATCAGCCTCAAGACTGGTATCACGATGAACTTAATCACGCACACTATCACCAGCCCAGCAAGAAGCCCGGTCCACAAGCCGTTGAACTCCCGCAGCAGTATAAGCATCATGGGTGTGTGGAAGTGGCAGAAGCTGTTGATGACTGACGAGAAGCCCAGCACAGCCCCCACCCTGAATATCTCCCGGTAGCGCGCAAAATAGCCGTTCCTCACGAGGAAGCCCCACAGCAGCAGCGACGGGTAACCCACGAGAACCTCACGCGTACGGGGCCGGGCAATCAACAAGTGTTCGAGGGACTCGCGCATCGTTGTCTCAAACTGTGAGATGTCAGCCACGTTGTCGCTCCTCAGAACCGCGAATCCTATTGCCCCCAGCAATGCCCCGTAAAGCATGACTTCCCCCCACAATGGAGGACGTGAGAGAAACTCTATCAGCGACTCAGGATGCACACGCGTCTTGAGGTCGTGTAACAGCACCAGCACAGGAGGCAGCATGAGTGTGAGCTTAACGCCGGAGAATGTCCGAAGCCTAAGCATGAAGTCCGTTACGCTGAAGAATGACGCTAGCGCAAGCCCCCCGGTAATCAGAAACAGGAACGCCGGAATGATACGCCTGCTCCTTGCCTCGTCCATCGCCAACAGTGAGGCCTCAACCGCAATCATCGGTGCCGCCAAAGCACCCGCAATCCTCGCGACTATTGCAACCTTCAGCATCATCACAGCAAGAACAACACCGAGTCCCCCGAAGATTCCCGCAAGTTTCCGGGACGACTTCACACCCATCCTCACAAGGCAGCTGTAAACACAGAACATCATCATTGCCGACATAGCCAGAGCCGCGAAAATATTTGGACTCAATTTGTACTCAGCGTAGACAGTCTCAGGCCATGACAGTGTGAAGCCGTGAGACCTGAGAGCCTCAGCAAGCAGCCTCACTTCCTCCGCGTAATCCGAGAACTTGAAGCTGGCCGTGTTCATCGGGGCGGTTCTGTAAAGCAGGAGTCTTACGGAGCGCTCGACGGCGGCGCGTATCATCCTGTCCCTGAGTGCGGGGCGTGAAAGTCTGCGTGAGGTCATTTCCTCGTTCGTTACGCTGTGGAGTGAGAGAAGGTAAGGGGAGATTTTCGCGTCAAGCTGTGATGCTCCTACCTGCTTGGAGAACTCGACTTTTGCGAGGGGGATACCAAGCTCAATGGCCGTGTTTGCCAGCGCGCTCACATCCGGGTAGCCTGAGACGTATTCCCCTGAAGGCGTGAACACATCAACATGATATTCCTCGTGGACTTTGCGTAGCATAAGGGCGGCTTTGTCTGACAGGTGGCCGGGTGATGGGGCGGGGCGGTAATAGAGTTTAAGTCCGGCTTTTTTCGCGGCTTCCAGACCGTCAATGTCCGGGATTATGCCTGAGTTGCGTATCATGTTCGACGGCATAGTGAGGAGTATCGGGCCTCTTTTGTCGTCAGAGAGTCCGAATCTCAGTCTCAGCCATTCGTTGAGGAGTATCTTGTGATCGCTGAAGGGCTTTATTGTGATGATTGTGCCCTCGGTGCTGTTTGGGTTGTCTCCGGCGGCCTTGATTTCAGCGTGGCCTACACCGTGCATTATCGAGTCGCCTATGAGCTCGCTGACCATGAGCCCGGTCAGGCCGTTGCTCTTGAGGACTGCTATTGCCTCGTCGACATCAAGCCCGGAATTTTTCGCGAGTGCTGTGATTTCCCGGTAGTCGGACACGATTGCCACTTTGCTGTTTGCGGACTCTAGGCGGATTCTTGGGTACAGTCCGTAACATGCACAAAGCAATACCAGCGCGAGGAAGATTGCTGTGAATGTTCTTCTTGTCATTATGGGTAATATCTCTCCTGTTTACATTTGGGGGAATTGTAACACTTTATGCCCCTCACGGCTCATGTCAGGCCGGGACAATGTCAGCTCGTACAGCTGCGATGCCCTGCGCTCAGTCTCAGCAAAGAATCTTCCTGTCTCACCCTCAGCATCCTTCAGCCTCGTGATTACCGGGATATGTGAAGCCTTCCTGCAGCGTCTCAGAATCCCCCGCCCCTTCTCCGTGAAAGCAAGAACCCTCGCGTATGGCGCATCCCCCTTCATAGCCTCGCTGACATCATCCCGCCTAAGCCCAAGAAGCATATACACCAGCCGCCGCCTTATGTGTGAGGCCGTGTACCTTGCGCATACGCAACGCCCGATGAAGTCCCCAAGCCCGCAGGAGTCCCGCCAGTGTCTCAGGAACAATCCCCCGATGCCCTCATCAATCCCCCATATTCCCCGCAAGTCCTCAGCAGTTGACCTCAAGAACAGCCCCTGAAGCAGCGGCCACAATCTCCCCTCGTCCGACAGTTTCCCGGAGCCTTCAGCCTCAGCGAGAATCTCACGCGAATATTCCGGCATAATGTGAGACTTCCCAGCAATGTCTGCGCGAATCTCCCGGCTTGTTACGCCCTCAACCCGGCGGAACGGGACGGCCTCAATGTCATATCCCCCGCGTATTATCCCGGCCATGTAGGATACAGCAAGCATGTTGTTGGGACGGAACATGAACTCACCAGCTCCCGGAATTATCCCCTCAAGCGCAATAGATACAGCCTTCGGGAACGATGCCCCCCTGCCAAGCTCAAGCCTCAGAATTTCCCGGTAACTTTCCGGCTCATCGGCGAGAATCCCGGCGAGAGTCCATGCGTCAAACTCCGGGTTCTCCATCCCGAACACAAGGCGTGAGACTCCCAAGCGTCCCAGAATCTCAACAGCCCCCCGCGCGAAATCCTGCCCCGCTGAACACGCGTACAAGAACGGAAGCTCAATCACCAAATCAGCCCCAGCCCTCACAGCCATAGAAGCCCGTGCGAATTTGTCAGCCACAGAAGGCGATCCTCTCTGCGTGAAATTGGATGACAGAAGCACGGTTACCCCCTCAGAATCCGGGAGGGACTTGGCGCGCTTGATGATTGATTCGTGGCCTAGATGTAGCGGGTTGAACTCGGCAATTATTCCTGTGAACAATGCTTCTTCCCCTTTGATTTTTGGGACAATGATACCGCAGAGCCGCAAGCCGTCCTGTGTTGCAAAACAAGCGTTTTCACGTGTATAATTTCCCTTGCAACGGCGTACCTTGCGTGACAAACGCTGTTCTGAAGCACCGCAAATCTTCTGCCGATTATAGGTACGTCATGGAGGACAGCGGGAATATTTTCAGCGGGAGGTGTTCTGCCGGCCAGCCATGAATTTCACAGAAGCATCAAAGCGCAGTATGGGGGGTAAGTCGCTCCGTTCACAGAGGGAAGGATAACGGCAGAGACTTAGATTTTGTCCGTGAAATTTCTGCGGACGGTTTTTTTGTGCCAATTGTTTCACATTACGAAAGGAGGAAATCTGTTTTGAACAGGAAATTGGGAGCGTTGCTGCTCTCAGTGCTTGCGGTTCTCTTCGCGGCGGCTTCGGCGTTTTCTTTTACCGTTGATGACTTGAACGTTGATGAGGACTCTGACTTCGCTTCTCAGACGCTTACAGAGGGCTACAACTACAAGACCAGGATTCTCGCGTACACAGATTATGACGATGACAACAATCCAATACCCATGGCAGCCTCGTGGGACGTGACCCCGCTTGACTGGATCAAGTGGTGGGTGTCGGATGACAAGAGCCTTATCATCGAGGGTGTCCTGCCGGATTATTCGGACGATGACGAGGCGAATACTTACACGATTCACGCGGTCGCTCACGTTTCCGGCGACATAGACACGGGCGAATATGATGATGACGGCAACCCTATTTACGTTTCCGGCGACATCTCTATGGATGTAGGCTGGGGATCAGGCCTTGAGCTTACAGTCGAGGAAGACACCACGAGGGTTAGCCTGTTCTCGCTTGAGATGGTGAGCGTAGATTATGACTCGTCGAGGGTAGAGAACATCGACACAGTAGGGACGGAGTACAGCGTTCTTCTGACGTTCAAGACCAGCGTTGATGTTGTGCCTGTGTATTCACGAGATGAGGACGGCAACATAGTATATGATGATGACGGCAACCCGGTTACCACAGGCGAGTTCAAGGACGGAAGCACGTACGTCATACTTCAGCTCGACTACAGCGACCCGGAGTATTTCAGGGAATATGTGAACCTTCCGTCGTGGCTCAGTTATGAAGTGGTAAGCTCACAAGACTCAATCACTTACAACGAGGACAGCGACGAGTACGAAAACGACGGCAACACCTACGTCAAAGAGCTCCGCGTGTTCTACAAGTCGGATCATGAGCCTGAAGAGGGCGCGAAAGGCTCAGTGCGCATAACCGGCGGACAACTGGACACCACCTATGTTGACTTCAAGGATCCTGAATACACCGGCAAATATGACTATGAGCCGACAGTAGGCTGGGGAGAGCTCGTATTTGTCCCCATCAAGAGGATAAGCCTCGACCATGAAGCCGCGGCAATCGCAGTCAAATACGGCTCAAGCGCGGACCTCACCGTCATCTACGCCAACCAGCACCCCGCTGACACGGACGGCGTAACGTTCACGCCCGACATCAGCGGCAATGTGTCCCTTGATGTCAGCATAGTCTCAGCAGACAGCGACGAGCCTTCCGGGATCATCACAATCACAGCCACCCCCAAGACCCTGGCCGACGCAGTCTACAGCACGGACATGATCGTTACTGACACCAACGGCAAGACAGCCACGATGAGGCTCACGGTAAGCGTTGATGTCCCGTCAATCCAGCTTTCGGAAGACACTGTGAGCATCCTTGCGGCATACGGGGACAGCCCCGCGTTAAGGTCAGTGGCCTACACCGGGCCCAAGCCCACAGGCTGGCAGCTCTCGAAGGAAATATCCGACGATTTCGGCCTTATGATAACCTCAGACGATGCCGAGATAACCATAACGATGGGTACCATGGTTTCGGGCGACTGGTCAGGGACTCTCACGATCCTTGATGAGTACAAGAAATCCGCGGATATAGCTCTCACGCTCAAGTGCGTTGTCTCAGGCGACATGAATTTCGGCGCGTCAGGCGACATCTGGCCCGACGAGGTTGTAATCACAGAGGGCAAAACAACAAGCTATTCGCTCAACATCGGGAACTTCTACGGCAATGTGAACTGGTCAGTGAGCGGCACTTATCCCGCGGGCGCAATCACGCCTTTGACCGGGACAGGAGAGGAGTTCACCTTCTGGATCAACGCCCTCGCGGGGACAGCCAGGGAAACTTACGACACTGTGATAACGGTTACCGACGACTCAGGAAGGTCAGCGGAATACACGTTCACATGGACGGTGAAGCCTCATATCGCGATTTCCGGCGACTTTGACCCGAAGCCTCTCACGGTCGTGTGGGGCGAGTCTGCGGACGCGGCGGTTGCTTTCATCGATGCCCTGCCCAAGTCCGGCGATTACTGGTTCACTTCCGAGGATATTTCAGCTGACGTGTCATTTGACGTGAGCTGGACCTCAAGCGACAACAGCGGCAGGATAGAGGGGCTGTTCACAGTAAGGGCGACTCCGATTACCCCTGCCAGCAAGGACTACACGGCAACGTTCTTCTTCCTCGACTCTGAGGACAACGCAGTAAGCGCGGAGCTCACGGTGAAGGTAAGACTTCCTGAGCCCTTCGAGGCGGAGACAAGCCCGGATACTCACATGGACACCCCGTTAGTCATCAAGGTCGGAGAGTCAGCGGATGTAGTGTTCACGGCCAAAAATTTCGCGGGCAATGTCAGCTGGTCAATCATTTCCCATGACAGCCTGAAGTTTGAGCCTAAGACAGGATCAGGGTATGCCACAAGGTACAATGAGGTTGTTGTGTACACTGTAACCGCCCTGAAAGAAACAGGCTCTGCGGTCATGAATATGGTGTTCGCGTCAGATGATGCCGGGAGAGTTGATGAGGATAACCTGTACATAGCCGTCCCGTTGTCATTCTTTGTTGAGCCCTCAGTGCAGACCGTGCAGGTATCAGCAGGCGGAGCGTCAAAGACAGTATCATTCACAGCCAGCGGAGATGCTGCAAGCGGTGTTACATGGACAGTAGGCACAGCACCTGACGGCGTAACAGTCGTGAGCGACGGCAGCGGCAAGTTCACAGTAACGGCTGCTTCAACGGCAGCGGCTGCAACCAACACAGTAGACATAACAGCGGCAAATGCTGACGGGAAGACTGCTGAAGCCGGGCTCGTTGTCAGCGTTATCGAGGGCATGTCAATCAACTTCTCAGGCGACAAGATCCCGGACAGCGGGCTTATAACCTACGGAGGCGCATCAAGCTACACCCTCACGACAGACAGCGACAGCGCAAAGTGGACGATCACGGGCGAAAATATCGCTGACATAATCAGCTCACCCCTTGAGGGAACCGGAAGCCTGTTCGCGTTCACGGTAAATCCGAAGACGGGCGCGCTGGGAACTTACACGGGGACTGTAAATGTCGAGGACGAGACAAGCGGCAAGTCAGGAAGCTACGCGTTCACGGTTATAGTGAAGGCTCATATCGCACTCAGCTATGACATTGACACAATCAGCGTCGTTTACGGCTCAAGCGCAGATCTTGCTGTGGACTATGAGAACCAGTTCCCTGCGGACAGCGGAATCACATTCTCGCCTGACATCTCAGCGGATGTAACGCTCACAGCGGTACAAGTCCCGTCAAGCTACGAGAATCCACGCGGAACAATCACAGTCCACGCTGTGCCGGTGAAACCATACGAAAAGCTATACAGCACGGATATGATCGTTACGGACATTGAAGGCTACTCTGCTTCGATGACTCTCTATGTCAGCGTTGACGTGGGAGAATTGACGGTAACGCCTGCATCAGCATCAGTGCGCGTTTTGGTCGGCCAGTCAAGGGATGTATCATTCACGGCCGCCAACCACAGCGGAGTCGTTTCTTGGGACATTGGGACAGTGCCGGCAGGAATCACCGTAGTACCCAGCGCAACGCCTCACGCAACAGAGTACAACACAGTCGGCCTCTTCACGGTAACAGGCGTAAAAGCCGGGACATACAGCGTTGACATCACGGCAACTGATGAAAGGAACGAGACAGCAGCGGCTACAGTGTATGTGTCTGTGCTTGGCACTCCTCCTATTCCGCCGGTTATCGAGATTTCGCCGGATAAAGCCTCAGTGTCAGTAGCAGCAGGCGCGTCAGGCAATGTTACGTTCACGGCATCAGCTCACAGCGGCGATGTGTCTTGGACGCTCGGCACAGTTCCTTCGGGAATCACGGTGACACCCGCCACACAGTCAGGCACAACAGCAGCCTTCACCGTAACAGGCACAGCAGCCGGGACATACAGCGTCGACGTTGTGGCAGAAGACTCGACAGGCGCAAGGCACGCGACAATCAATGCTACAGTAACAGCAGGTCCAACGCCCGGAACGTTCACGATAACGGCTTCATCCTCATCATTGAACATTGTGAGGGGGAACTCAGCGGCTGTAACATTCACAGCGTCGAACAACAGCGGAGACGTTAGGACATGGTCGGCTGACGTGGTGAGCGGAACAGCATCCGGCCTGACAGTAACGCGCACTTCAGGCGGCAGCTTCACCGTAACAGGCAACACAGCAGGAAGCTACAGCGTGAGGGTAACGGCAACTGACGCGGCGAACCGCAGGGCAACGGCAGCAGTCAGCGTAACAGTAACTGACCCGGCAGCAACGCTCCCTGTTTCACCGTCAACCGCAACTGTAAGCGTGGCAGCAGGCTCATCAAGCAACGCCAGCTTCACCGTCAGCAACAACAGCGGAAATGTTACGTGGACTCTTGGGACTGTCCCGGCAGGAGTAACGGTAGCCCCTGCGACAAATGTCGAATACGCCACGCAGTACAACACGCGCATGGTGTACACGGTCACAGGCGTGACGGCAGGAACATACAGCGTAGCGGTTACGGCGAGAGACACAGCCAACAAGACAGGGACGGCTACAATCAGCATCACAGTAACAGGAAGCTCATCAGGCGGCAAGATCACAACGCCTTCATTCAGCCTGACAGACTCTGTAACGTCAAGACTGAGGAACGCTCTTTCCCGGTCAGGTGCTGAAGTCGCAACGCTTCCTGAAGGGGCATCGAGCGGAAGTGTAAGCTCTGTAGGAACAACGGTATACCTTCCTGCGATTGTGGTAGAAGCCGCGAAGATTTACGTTTTCGGCGTGTCTCTGGACAATCTTCCGATCGGCTATATTCTGGCGTGGACACCTAACGCGTCGGATACCACAACAGGGGAGTACGTTGAGGCTTCAGACGCGGAGAAAAATGCGGCGTTCCTTGACGACAGCGGGAACGAAATTACAGCGGTCCCGGCCAACAGGCACGTGAACGTAGCGGCATACTTCGAGCCCGGCAAGACCTATGAGCCGACAATCACAGCGACATCGGGTTCAACGAGCGGCGATGTCAGGGGCGTGGGCGGAGCAAGCGGAGGATGCTCGGCAGGACTCGGCGCGCTTGTGTCAGCCATAGCGGCGGCGTTCTTCATCGGCAAGAAGCGTTCATAGCGTTCATGGCAGGTAACACAGGACACTAAAGGCAGAAGGAATTTTCCCCCTTGGTCATGACGGCCGGGGGGAATTTTTTTTGCGCGGATGTGGTATATTTCCTCCCGTAAAATCTCACACACAAGCAAAGGATTCATTCACATGATAGCAATAGTAAATTACGGCGTGGGTAATCTCTTCTCGCTCGAAAGTTCGTTTGCCGCAATAGGCCGTGAAGTACTCGTAACTTCCTCAGCTTCCGACCTGGCCGAATCTGAGCGGATAATTCTTCCGGGTGTCGGGGCGTTCGGGGACGCGGCGGAAAAACTCTTCTCGTCCGGGCTGGCCGGGCCTCTAGTCGACCAGGCACACAAAGGCAAGCCCATTCTCGGAATCTGCCTCGGTATGCAGTTGCTCTTCACGAAAAGCTACGAGTTCGGCGAATTTGACGGCCTCAATCTGATACCCGGCGAAATCCGCCCGATAAGTGATGTAATTCCCGGCGGCCTCAAGATCCCACAAATGGGCTGGAACTCGCTGACCTTCACGAACACTTCACCGATATATTCACGCACACCCGGAAATTCCTACGTCTACTTTGTGCACTCCTACGCGGCATTCTGCGAGGACAAGTACATTACCGCCACGACGGATTACGGCGCGCCCCTCACTGCGTCTGTCCAGAACGGGAATATTTACGGTGTCCAGTACCACCCGGAGAAGAGCGGCAATATCGGCCTCGGCATCCTCCGGGCATTCTGCGAGGTGAGAGGATGATTATCCTTCCGGCAATCGACATTTTCGGCGGGCAGGCGGTCAGGCTCTTGCGCGGGAATTATGACGACATGACCATATATGACCCCGACCCGGTCAACACGGCCATGATTTTCCGGGACGAGGGCGCGGAATGGGTGCATGTGGTTGACCTTGAGGGAGCGAAATCCGG
>JAFSKV010000077.1 GCA_017448795.1 Synergistaceae bacterium
CCTTCACGGAGGGCGGGTTCAATTTCATCATAGAGGCCGTTGCGGCACAGAAGGCAGAAGTCGACATCAGAAAGGGGCATAATGGGTATCACCTCGCATGTATTGGGGGCATTATAGCATTCACAGGGGTGATAGAAATACGCTGTTGATTCTGGCGGTGAGCGGCTAAAATATCCAACATCACACAAAAATTTTCACACGTTCCGCAAATCATATTCAGGAGGAATTGCAGCATGAAGAAATTTATGTTTGCGCTCGTTATGGTCATGATGTTTTCTGTCATGGCTTCGGCAGCTGAGTCCGTCAAGGCTTACACCACGATGGAGGAACCGTTAGCTAAGGCATTGTTTGACGCTTTCGAGAAAGATACGGGAATCAAAGTCGAATGGGTGAGGCTGTCAGGCGGCGAGGCAATAGCGCGTCTTGAGGCTGAACGCGCCAACCCCCAGGCTTCAATCTGGGTAGGAGGAGTCGGGACTCAGCACATCGAGGCAAAACTACGCGGGCTGTCGACACCTTACCGTTCACGCGTGGCAGGAAGCATCCCGGCGAAATACAGAGACCCTGAGAATTACTGGACGGGACTCTACGTCGGGCCTATTGCGTTCTGCATGAACACGGAGCGCGCAAAGGAACTCGGACTCGACATGCCCAAGAGCTGGGCTGACCTGCTCAAGCCTGAGTACGCGAAGAAAGTCCGCGTTGCTCACCCCAGCACGTCAGGCACAGCCTACAACATGATTACGACGGTCATTCGCATATTCGGCGGGGATGAGGATAAAGCCTTCGCATACTTCAAGGACATGGCCAAGTCAGTCGAACAGTTCACGCGCTCAGGTTCAGCACCGGGAAAATCCTGCGCGCTCGGTGAGATTCCCATTGCGATCGGCTACCTTCATGACCAGATAAAGCTACAGCGTGAGGGCGCGAAGCTCGAAATCGTGATACCGTCAGACGGAACAGGCTTTGAGACCGCATCAATGTCAATCCTCAAGGGCGGCCCCGACCAGCTCAACGCCAAGAAGCTCTATGACTGGGTGCTGGGACAGAAGGCTATGGACACGATAGCGAGATGGTACGTGATTCCGTTATCCGACAAAGCTACACCAACTGACACGGGATTTTCGCTCGCGAGCATGAACCTTGTGAACCAGGACGACCAGTGGGACGCGGCCAACAAGGAACGCCTGCTTGAACGCTGGAACAGGGAAATCTCAACCGCTCCCGAAAAGTAGCAAGTATGAATAACGCCTCCTGTGATGATGAGTCGCGGGGGGCTTTTTGCGGAAGGGAAGTGAGAGAATGAGCGATAACACAAAGCCTTTGAGGTGGCACAAGTTCCTAGTTTACTTCTCGCTGTGGGCAGGGGCAGTTATGCTTGTTCTCAGCGGCGCGGCGTTTATTGCCGGAACAGTATACGGGGAAATGGGAGACAGAGTTTATCAGGCATTCCCTGTTATGCGTTCTGTTGATATTGTCTATGGCCTTGTGCTTATCGGTGTAGCTGTGTATGTGATTTACACGAGATTCCAGCTTGCGGGCTTCAGGCAGGGAGCACCTCAAAAATTGCTGGTTCTGCTGGCGTTGAGTCCTGTTTTGGAATGGGGGTATCAGTTTGTTCTCTCCGCTATTACGGGAGTTCCAATAACTGAGATTCACTCCGGGGGCAGTTTCATCGGTGAATTAATCGGAACGGCAATAGGAATCTGGCTTCACAAGATATATTACGGCAAGCGCAAGGAATTGTTCGTGAATTAAACAGCAAAGGAGGCACGTAACTTGAACAAGAAAGCAATACATTTCCTGCTGACGATGCTTTTCGTTCTTCTCGTGGGATGGTGGATATATTCCAGTGTCCGCGATGAGTTCATGAAGCAGACGGGAGCGTCCCAGCGAAGGACAGTCGAGACAGTAGCGGCGGGCTACCCTTCCGGCGATGACGAGGTTACAGCGTGGCTCAACCGTCTTGCCGAAGAGTCCAACACCTACACAGTCGCATTCGTCCCGGAATTACCCATGCCCGGCGAAAAACTCACGTCAGCACCCAAAGGAGACTCAGCGCTCGCCAGGCTCACGGAAGAGTCAGCATTAGACCCTGAGTTCGCAAAAGGCTTCGACAACGCCGCCTACGAGGAAATCTACAGGAGCGGCAAAAACTGGACAGTCGGCGCAAAAGAGGAGCAGGCACTGTTCTTCGCCCCGGCAATAGACACGAAGACCCACGAGGTAGAGGGAGCATTAGTTTTCGCGTTCAGCACTGAGGGCGAGCAGGGATTCATGAGGATGATGAACACGTTGTTCTTCTGCGCGTTCGTACTGTTTGCTGTGGTGATATGGCAGCTGATGATGAGCCGTGATCCTATCGTGGGATTTGCGCTCGCAGGATTGTTCCTGATGACGCTGATTTTCGTAGCATATCCATTGTTCGAGGCGTTACGGCTGTCATTCTTGGAGAACGGAAAATTTTCCCTCGCAACGTGGAAGACAATCCTGCAGTCGGAAGGCTACATGTCGGCATTATGGGGGAGTCTCAAGCTGGGATGCTGGACGGCGACATTCTCGACACTCGTGGGATTCCTTTTCGCGTTCGTTGTGTCGAGGACAAACGCCCCGTGCAAGAAGCTCATATCCACAATGGGAGTCCTTCCGGTGATTTCGCCTCCGTTTTCGCTGACACTGTCAATCATTCTCCTCTTCGGGAACAACGGACTGATTACGCGCTGGCTTCGTGTTGTGGGGCTGGACTTCTCGATTTACGGCTTGCCGGGCTTGGTGCTTGTGCAGACGATGGGGATGTTCCCGATAGCGTTCCTGACACTGAGCGGGGTATTGCAGGCGATTGACTCGACGTTTGAGGAGGCATCATTGAACTTGTCGGCCTCAAGATTCCAGACGTTCAGCAAAATCACCTTGCCTCTCGCAGTTCCGGGACTGTTGAGCGCGTGGCTGTTGGTGTTCACTACATCGCTTGCTGACTTCGCCAACCCGTTATTGCTTGCGGGCGACCTGAAGGTGTTATCGCTGGAGTCCTACATTGAGGTTACGGGCATGAACAGGCTCGGACACGGCGCGGCGCTCTCAATCCTCCTGCTTCTGCCTACGTTGACGGCGTTCCTCGCTCAAAGGTTCTGGGTGGCAAAACGCTCCTACGTAACAGTAACGGGCAAACCTTCCGGGCGTATCACTGAGCTGACGACACCGGGAGTGAGGCGTGTGCTTACGGGGATAATCTTCGTGATAATTTTCTTCCTCGTCATGCTTTACGGCACAATCTTTGCGGGATGCTTCGTCAAGAACTGGGGCATTGATTACACGTTCAGCCTTGAGAATATCACTGAGGCAATAACGCGGTCGACTGATGCGCTTTTCGACACGGTAACACTTGCGGCAATCGCGACTCCTATTGCGGGAATCGTGGCCATGATAGCGGCACTGCTCATAGTCAGGCGGAAATTTCACGGCAAAAAGTTACTGGAGATGCTGCTTATGACTCCGTTTGCTTTGCCGGGGACATTGCTCGGTATCAGCTACATTCTTGCGTTCAACCACGCGCCTATAATCCTCGTCGGGACTGCGGCAATCATCATCATCAACTACGTAATCCGTGAGCTTCCTGTGGGAATCGAGGGCGGTATTGCGTCATTGAGGCAGATTGACCCGTCGATTGAGGAGGCCGCAACAGATCTCGGAGCTGACCAGGCTACAGTGTTCAGGACGATCGTTCTTCCGCTGGTGAGGCCTGCTTTCCTGTCTAGCTTGTCGTACACGTTCGTGCGGTCAATGACGGCAGTAAGCGCGGTAATCTTCCTGATTTCGGCAAGGTGGTATCACATCACGGTGCTGATCTACAACTTCTCGGAGAATTTGCGTTTCGGACTGGCAAGCGTAATGTCGACAGTGCTAATCATAATAGTGTTCGGGGCGTTCGGGATAATGCGGCTCATAGTGCGCGAGAACAGCAACCTCACCAAGAACGTAACATGATGAAGAAAGGAGATTAACGAAATTGGCGAGCAAATCAGTAACATTCGACAACATCAAGAAGATATTCCGCGACCCACAGTCAGGCCAGGACGTTGCGGCAGTAGGGGGCGTGTCATTCAGGCTTGAGCCGGGGGAACTGGTGACTCTGCTCGGGCCTTCAGGGTGCGGGAAGTCGACAATCCTCCGTATGCTCTCAGGGTTCGAACAGCCTACGTCCGGGAAAATCATGATAGGCGACAACGACGTAACCAACACCCCGCCCAACAAGCGCGACACGGCAATGGTCTTCCAGAGCTACGGCTTGTTCCCTCACATGAACGTCGCGGACAATGTGGGCTACGGCCTGAGACTGCGCAAAGTCCCCCAGAAGGAAATCGACGAGAAGGTGCAGAGATTCCTTGAGATGGTCGGGCTGGGGCAGATGGGGAAGCGTCCTCCGTCGAGATTGTCCGGGGGTCAGCAGCAGAGAGTCGCGCTCGCAAGAAGCCTCATCGTTGAGCCGTCAGTGCTGCTACTGGATGAGCCGCTGTCGAATCTTGATGCCCTTCTGCGTGAGCAAATGAGAGTCGAAATCCGCCGCCTTCAGAAATCGCTCGGCATAACGGCAATGTACGTTACTCATGACAGAGTCGAGGCAATGAGCCTGTCAGACCGCATAATCGTGATGAAGCTCGGCCACATCATCCAGATCGGGACTCCCAGCGACATTTACCGCGACCCTGTGGACACGTTCGTTGCGGGTTTCGTGGGGAAGGTTGCGTTTTTCCCGTGCGAGGTGAAGGGGATTGATGACGGATGCCACGTTGAGATTCGCGGGCAGAAGTTCACCGCTCCGAGATGGGCAAAAGCTCTCAAGGCCGGGGACAAGGCATTGGTGATGGCGAGGCCTGAGTCGCTTGCGGTTGGCGAGCCGGGTGCTGGTGTCGAGGACGGGGTCGTTACGGCGAATATCTATCTGGGCAACAGCGTTGAGACGTGGGTGAAAACGGACTTGGGGAATGTTCTCGTGCAGATAGACAACCCTGACGTGAAGAAAATCTATGACGAGGGCGAGAAGGTTTCGCTGACGTTTGACCCTGCGCTGACGAAGGTGCTTGCTGACGACCTGGAGAAGGCGTAAAGATTTTGCCGGGCGGGGGCGGGAATGTCCTTGCCCGGTTTTTGCTGCCGGAACATGGCCGCCGGAGTCAGCAATACATTTCTTGTCCGGCGAGACACAAAAAAAATCCCCCCTGTAAAATTTCACAGAAGGGACAAATTTTCTGCCTGTTACTGCAGACGCTGGTAATGAATCACGTTGCCGTTCGGAAATTTCATGCTGAGGAATTTTCCCGTCCCGTCAAGCTCAAGCTCTGCCGTAAAATCGACTCCCTTATTGTTGCTCCCGGTAATCGTGCTGCCCTCGACACGGATTATCCCCATCTCCGAGGGCTGCCCGTCAATCCATCCGTAATAGTTACTCCCCTGAAACTGTGTGATGAGCTGATGGCCGTCATAATACGCTCCCCAAACACCGTCGATATTGATATCCTGGGGCGGCATCTTTACGTCAGGCATAGGCGGAAATTCTTCGGGCATCTGAGGCTCTGAGGGCTTCGGTTCGTGCTCGGCTTCAGTTTCAGGCACGGGCTTGGGAGATATTTCCATGCGCTCAAAACTTCCCGCGTTCATTCCCATTCCGTCCGGGCCGCTCGTGAACGTCATTACAAGAACATTCCTGTAAGGATTCCACAGCGCATAGATAGTATCACTGCTTCCGTCTGAGGCCGTTACCGTTATCCTGTTGTCTGAGACTGTGAATGTGCCTACCTCATGGCCGCCTGAACTTGCCTTGTTCCCCTCAAACGTGAATTGAGTCCCGTCTCTGCATTTCCACGCGCCCAAGTACCAGCCTTCAGGGTAATATACCTCATTCGCCGGGATGAGGCAGGTTATTTCCCCGTCTGACACCCTGCCAGTCAGCCAGCCGTAATCACTCTCCGAAAGCGTGAGGGCTGCGTAGGATTTCCCGGCAATCTCGTACTCTCCCGCGTCGTTCTTGGTGTAATACGTGAGGACAGGGGCTTCTGACTCAGTGTCAAGAGTTATGCGGCCTTCAGACTGTTTCCCGCCGTGCGTGTCAGAGATGAAAGGGTAGGCGTTGATCGTGCTGTCGAATTTTCCGATTTCAATTATTGTGTTTGTCGGAGCTAGAATTTCCTGGCCGTCTGTCCTTGAAGGAAGCTCCTTAGTGCAGACGTAGCGTCCCGGCAAGAAGTCTGCTCCTTTCTCCCTTGTAGCTTCAACATGAGGGTAGAAGCGCGGATCTCTGAGGACCTGCTTGGGGGTAACGTCGGCAAATGAGCCTGACGCGGCCATGACTGCGAGGAGAATTGCGGCGAATATTTTTCTTGCTGACATGATTAGCACCTCCGTGAAAGTTTTGGGTTGCCTAATTGTAGTGCATATCGTCCCAAGAAAAAAGCTCCCTCCCATTCACGGAAGAGAGCCGGTTAAGCAGCCTATTCTTCCGGGTGATTGATGTCCATCTCCACTGTTTCGCCGCGTGATAGCATCAATAAATCCTCGTCCTTGTCCCAGTCATTGAAGCGGGATTTGTCGACGCTGTTGCGCGATTCCTGGACTGTCCATTTCTCGTTCCCGCTCTTGAAGAAGAACAGTTTTGCGTTCATTTTGACCTGACTGCCCGACAGGTTGAAGGTGATTTTTCCTCCGGCATATTTCAGCTCTTTCTGCCGCTCTGTCTGTATGATGCGTTCATCGAAATATTCGCCTGTCTTCTGCAGGAACTCCTCAAATTTGCACGAGGGTTTCAAGAAGCTGAACAGCTTTCTGATGAAACGTATCAATGCCGACTCTAATGACTCGTCCTGTTCTTCCGGCAAATTTTCAGGAATTTCCTCCTCGTTGGTTTTCTTGCGGTCAATCATTTTACGCACACTCCTTCAATTTCAGTTCAACTTCGTCCGTAACGTCATGTTCACGGTTCTGCTCGCGTTCAACCCTTGCGCGTATATAGTCGGGGACTTCATTCTCGACTTCACCGGGCGGAATTTCGCGTTCGGTAGTCGTTACTTTCCACTTGTCACGCTCACGGTCATACGTGAAGGACTTCACTATCTCCTTAATGCCGCCCCATACTTTTTTCAGCAACGCCTGAGCACCGGCAAAGACAATGTGCAGGAATCCCTTTACCTTTTCCGCAACATAACTCATTGCGTCCCTGAGAAAGTCGGCGAAGTAATGCCACACTCCGAAAACAGCACCAGCCGCCGCTGTAACCAAGAAAATCGTAATTAACGTACCTATCATGTCATGACATCCTTATATTTTCACAGCTGCAATTGAAGCTCCTCGTCATTCGTAACATCAACTCTTCCTGTGCAGGAATACTTAACGTGCCTGTATCTCTCCGGGACTTCTGACTCATCGATTTCTTTCTCGTATCTTTTGGCTCCGTCAAGCACAACTTCTCCAAAAAACTTGCCGCGCACCCACTTAACGAAGCATCTGAAGTACCTGTACACATACCTGTCCAAGATACTTTTCACGAACGGCGCGAACGTCTCCCAAACCGCAACAACAACAAGAAGTGCTAACAGTCCTCCCAACAGCCAGCCTATCACTTCATCGCCTCCCTGTATTGCTCCTCGCCAAGCTCACGGCGGGCTTCCTCGTGCGAAATCTCACGTACATTCCTGCGGACAGTCCCGGCATTGGCATTTCTCACAAGGTGAAACTCTATGTGATGCCGTATCCTCCTCATGAAGGCAACATCAAAATTCTGTATGAAGTTTGTCGCGAAGATTATCACTCCCCTGTAATCATTGAGGAGCGTAAGAAGAACCGAACGTGTCTGATTAACGCTGACATCAGTGGAGGATAAATTCTTCGAGGTCTCACCCACATATTTTGACTCAATATCGGCATAATCAACACAAATCATCTTTAGGCCAAGTTCGCGTGAAACTGCGTGAGCCGCCATTGTCTTGCCTGTTCCTGATGCGCCGTAGAGATTCACTGCAAGAGAGTCCCTGTCCCTGAAACGCTCGGACACTCCCCATTCTGTGAAAAGTTTTTCTTTGTTGCGGATGTATGACACAACATCGCGGAGTTCCCTCAAAGTGTCGGGCGGGCTTTACTGGCGGAGGGGTAGGGGAACAATCTTCCTTGATATTGGCACTGGAAAAAATTTCTCCTTTCACGAAAATCTATAGGAAGTGTACAACAAAAAAACGCCCGCAGTTCAACTCAAACCGCAGGCGCAAATCTCGCTGTAATTACCCTACCTTATCGGGTTAAACTCTTTCCCCAGAAGCTCACGGAACGCATCAAGCGTCATGCTCCCAAGATCACCCTTCGAGCGTTCACGGACACCGACAGTCCGGGCTTCCTTCTCTTTGTCGCCGACCACCAGCATGTACGGAACTTTCTGCATCTGAGCGTCGCGAATCTTCCGCCCCAGCTTCTCGTTCCTCCCGTCAACCTCTGACCTGACTCCCCAATCCATGAACATGGCCTGAAGTTCCCCGGCGTAATCCATGTGTGAGTCAGCAATCGGGACTATCTTCACCTGCACGGGAGCGAGCCAGTAAGGGAATGCCCCCGCGTAATGCTCAATCAATATCCCCATGAAACGCTCAATGCTCCCGAACACAACACGGTGTATCATCACAGGCGTGTGTTCAGCCCCGTCATCTCCCCTGTAGGTTACGCCGAAACGGCCGGGCATCTGGAAGTCGAGCTGTATCGTCCCGCACTGCCACGTTCTGCCTATGCAGTCCTCAAGGTGGAAGTCTATCTTCGGCCCGTAGAAAGCTCCGTCGCCGGGATTGATGGTGTAGGGCGTGTTGGTTGACTCCAGAGCATCACGCAGAGCCGCTTCTGCCTCGTTCCACTGCTCATCAGTCCCCATAGAGTCATCCGGCCTTGTCGACAGCTCAACCGTGTACTTGAACCCGAAAACGTCCGTGTACACATAGCGGTCAAGCTCCATAATCCGCGTAACTTCGTCCTTAATCTGCGACGGCTCAATGTACGTGTGCGAGTCATCCTGCGTGAAACAGCGCACCCTCATCAGGCCATGAAGTACCCCGCTCCGTTCGTGGCGGTGAACACAGCCAAGCTCGGCGAGTCTCATCGGCAAATCACGGTAGCTTCGCAGCTGTGTCTTGTAGACGAGGATACTTCCCGGGCAGTTCATGGGCTTGATTGCGTAGGGCTTCTCGTCGATTTCGGTGAAGTACATGTTTTCCCTGTAGTGATCCCAATGCCCCGAACGTATCCACAATTCGCGGTCGAGAATCTGGGGAGTCTTGATTTCAGTGTAACCCCTGCGGATGTGTTCGCGCCGCCAGAAGTCAATCAGCGTGTTCATGATGGCCATACCTTTTGGGTGGAAGAACGGGAATCCTGGCCCTTCCTCGTGGAGGCTGAAAAGGTCTAAATCCTTGCCGAGCTTGCGGTGGTCGCGGAGCTTGGCTTCCTCAAGACGCTTCAAGTGTTCCTTGAGTTCGTCAGGTGTAGCAAAGGCCGTGCCGTAAATCCTCGTCAGCATCTTGTTGTGTTCATCACCGCGCCAATATGCCCCAGCAATCGTGAGGAGCTTGAAGTTGTGGAGGCGTGAAGCGTCCGGGACATGAGGCCCCCGGCACAAGTCAGCATATTCACCCTGCTTGTACACTGAGACAGTCGGCGCGTCAATCGCTGTAATTAGCTCGGTCTTGTAGGGGTCATCAGCAAAGAACTTCAGCGCGTCATCTTTCGTCATTTCCCCGCGTGTTACAGGCTCTCCTTTGCCCGCAATCTTCCTCATTTCGGCCTCAATCTTGGGCAGGTCTTCCTCAGTGATGGGACTCGTCGCGTCAATGTCGTAGTAGAAGCCATCCTTTATGGCCGGGCCGACCCCGAAATGTGAGCCGGGATAGAGCCTAAGTACTGCCTGTGCCATTAGGTGGGCTGTTGAGTGGCGGATGATTTCGAGGCCTTCGGGGGTGTCGGGGGTGATGGGGGAGATTTCGCCGCCTTCTGTTACGGTGAGTGATAGGTCGGAGGGCTGACCGTTGAAGTTTGCGGCAATGGCTTTCTTGTCGAGGCCTAAAGATTTCAGCGCGTCATGAAGTGTTGACTGGTCGCCGGGAAGTGTGGCGGTCTTGTCGTCATGTCTGAACTGTAGCAATGAGATACCTTCCTTGTGATTGTGATTGAGATTTTGCGCGTAAGGATAACACCGAAAGTTTTTCGCCGCAAGCTGTCAGGCCTATTGCCGGGCTTTCGTGAGCGTGAGCAGGAAGGGGCATCCTTCCTTCAGCAGTCCGCAAACCTCACAGGATTCCCGCAAGAGTCAACAAACTTCATGAACCCGTCCCAGCTTATCCACACAGTAGCCGTGTTCACATTCGGGTGAAATCCCAGCTTGTCCCGCCCCCTGATACTCTCATCAATCACAAGCTCCACATCATGATTCGCGTTGTTGATGAGGCCGAAAGGTGAGACTGAACCCGGAGTCAGCCCTAAGTGTTTCATCAGCCGCTCATCTGAACCGAAACTCAGCCGGGTGCACCCTATCTGCTCCCGCAGCTTCGTCAGGTCTGTGTGCTTTGCGCCGTCATGTATCACGAGAAAATGACGCCTGCCCTTGTAGTCCCGGAGAAACAGATTCACGGGCATCATTCCCTTTTTGTCCAGACCAAGCGCGGAGATTTCCTCCATCGTGAAGACCGCTCCGTGTTCGTCAAGCTCATACTGAATCCCCAGCTCATCAAGCCGTGAAAGCACCTCCCTCATCATGCGTCCAGCGCCCCAATCAGCCCAGCCAGCCCCTGGGCCGCGACATCACGTATGATTTTCCCGTCCCCGCTGAAGTAGTAGAAGTTCATGCAGGTGAACGAAAACTTTTTCCCCGAAGCCTTGCGCCCCATAAATTCCCCGTCATGTGTCCCGGAGCATACCCAGCTCACCGCGACTTTGTCCCCCTCAGCGGCCATGTCGGAAATCTCCCAGCGAATGTCGGAGAAGCTACGCCTCATCAGCTCAACAACAGAGAGATAGCCCTTCCCGCCGTAAAGTGTCTCAGGCGATGTGAGGCTCGCAAATTCCGCGCGGCTGTCTATGAGCTCGTCCGCCAAACCGTAATCGCACGTGTTGATGCATGTCTTGAAGCGGAGTATTGCTGACTTGTTGCGTTCTGTTACTGTCATGGTTGTTCCTCCTGAGATTTTGCGTGTGCAGTAAAATATACCAGACATATCCGCATTCACAAAGGAGATTTACTTTATGCCTGACGAAATTTTACAGGACGACTTCAGCCAGGAAGACAATGAAGTGGTCCGCCAGCGCAAAGACAAACTCGCCCGCCTCCGCACAGAAGAAGGCTACAACCCATACGTCAACGAGACATGGGACAGGCGCGACACAATCGCATCAATCCGCGAGAGATTCGAGTCCCTCCAGCCCGAACAGGAAGACTCCTCCGTAACACTCAGCACAGCCGGAAGAGTCATGACCATCCGCAAGCAGGGCAAAGCCACCTTCGCTGACCTTGCCGACGAGGACTCGCGCATTCAGCTCTACTTCCAGGTCAACAACTTGGGCGAGAAAGATTACGACTTCCTCAAGAAATGGGTCGACACAGGGGACTGGCTCGGCATCATCGGCCACCCTTGCCGCACAAGACGAGGCGAGCTTACGGTCATGGTTACCGGCTATACCCTCCTCAGCAAGGCAGTACGCCCTCTCCCGGAGAAGTGGCACGGCCTCACTGACACGGAGATTCGTTACCGCAAACGCTACATGGATCTCATCGCAAACCCGGAAGTCCGCGAAGTTTTCCGCAAACGCTCCCGGATAATCTCATCATTCCGAGAGACTCTCGAATCTCATGGGACGCTTGAGGTTGAGACTCCCATTCTGTCAGTCCTAGCAGGCGGAGCGAACGCCCGGCCCTTCAAGACGTTCCACAACGCCCTAGGTGTCGACATGTACATGAGGATTGCTGTTGAGCTGTACTTGAAGCGTCTTGTTGTCGGAATGATGGGACGGGTGTACGAGATCGGCCGGAATTTCCGCAACGAGGGTATAGACACAATGCACAACCCTGAGTTCACGATGATGGAAGTTTACTGGCCTTACGCGAATTATGTCGACATGATGAACCTAGCCGAGGAACTCATCCGCAACGCCGCGAAGTCCATCGGGTCAACACAAATAGAATGGAACGGAGTCAAACTCGACCTCGATAAGCCATTCCGCAAAATCACGATGCGTGAGGCCGTGAAGGAGTACGCAGGAGTAGACATTGACGCGGTGAAGTCAGACGAGGAAGCAAGAGAGATTGCCCGGCAGAAGGGACTCGCTGATGAGATGACAGGCCACGAAAGCAAGTTTGCTGTCCTTAACCTGCTGTTTGAGGCGTTCGGCGAGGAGAAACTTGTTGAGCCTACGTTCCTTCTCGGACACCCGACGGAAATTTCCCCGCTGTCGAAAAGAGACCCGGAGAATCCCGACTACACTCACCGCTTCGAGCTGTTCATGTTCGGGAAGGAAGTAGCAAACGCATTCAGCGAACTCAACGACCCAATCGACCAGCGCGAAAGATTCGAGGATCAGGCCCGCAAGAAGGCAGAAGGCGACGATGAGGCTCATGTGTTCGACGAGGACTTCATCAACGCGATTGAGGCCGGACTCCCTCCCACTGGCGGAATGGGTATCGGAATGGACAGGATTGTGATGTTCCTGACTGGCGCAAGGTCAATCAGGGACGTGATACTTTTCCCGGCCATGAAGCCCAAGGCATAACATGGACATATTCGAATCCCGCATGAATGAGCTGTACAGGCTGGTGAAGTATCATGCGGGACTGTATTACGACAAGGACAGCCCGGAGATTTCTGACGCAGAATATGACTCCTTAGTCCGCGAATTACGGCAGCTTGAGGCGGATTACCCCCAGTATTCCCGGAGTGATTCCCCGACACAGACCGTAGGAGGGCAGGCTAGCTCACTTTTCGCGAAGGTAGAGCATTCCACGCCTATGCTTTCACTCGATAACGTCTTCACGCCTGAAGAGCTGGGGAATTTCTTTGCGCGTTCCGGGATTGATGGGGGCTACGTGTGCGAGATGAAGATTGACGGGCTGGCGGTCTCACTCACGTATGAGGACGGAAATTTTGTGAGGGGTGCAACACGCGGCAACGGCAGAGTCGGCGAGGACGTAACCGAAAACTTGATGCTTGTTGACGCAGTCCCCAAAAGACTCACTGACGCTCCGGCCGGAACCGTTGAGGTCCGCGGGGAAGTGTTGATGTCGCTGGAACGCTTCAACACCGTGAACGCCCTCCGGGAATCACGCGGTGAACCTCCCTTCGCCAACCCTCGCAACGCTGCCGCCGGGACTCTCAGGCAGAAGGACGCAAGAGTCATTTCAGAGCGCGGACTAGATATATTCCTGTACTACCTTGTTGACGCGGGGAATTTCGGGGTCATGACACAGGCGGGTGCTTTGTCGTGGCTCAAGGATCATGGCCTCCCGGTTCAGGAAGCATACAGCGTGTGTGATGACATTGACAGCGTGAAAGAGTTTGTTGACCGCTGGCAGAACGAACGCTACACACTGGGCTATGTTACGGACGGAGTGGTCGTGAAGGTGAATGACCTCACATCA
>JAFSKV010000078.1 GCA_017448795.1 Synergistaceae bacterium
GCAGACTCAACGGGTATCTTGAACTTCAGCTCATCATATTTCACATTCTCAGCCCTCACTGTCAATCCTCTCAAGTATCTTCCTCAGCTTCTCATTCACAGCATCAAGACTGTACGCAAGACGAAGGCAAGTCAGCATCAACAGATCCTCCTGCTTCGCGCCCTTGACGATCTCACCGCAGGCCTCATCAATCAGTGCCTTGACCCGGTCAATCTCTTCATTCTCAAGCGGAGTATGTATAGTGTAGCTTCCCTTGCCTATTGTCAGGAATACATCCCGTGAAGTCCTCATTGTCCCATCACCTTATCATAAGCATATGCTCAAGCCTGGCTATTTTCTCGGAGGCGGCGGCGTTATCCGCAACATTATTCTGATATGACCTCACGAACGCTTTATCTTGTTCGAGTGTTCCGTCTGACTTCCGGGAAAGTTCACGCCTGAGAATCTCGCGCTCATTCAGCATCTGTTCTACCCGGCTCATTATGGTGTCAGCAAAATATTCCGCGTCATTGAGATTAACGGCCATAAAAAAATCACCTCCCTGTTATTGTAGCAGAGAGGCGATTACTTCATCGGGTCATGCCCTAGCGTATTACGTAGCCTTTGCTCTTGAGGCTCTCACGTACACGGCCATGAACTGACTCGACTTCCTCAACTGTGAGCGTCCTTGTGTCTGACCTGTAGCTGAGACTGTAGGCAAGACTCCTGAAGCCTTCCGGGATTCCCTTTCCGGCGTAAACGTCGAACAGCCTCAATCCCTCAAGCACGAGTCCTTCCACTGCCGACTCACTCACGCACTCCCTGATGTCGCGCATAACGTCATCGTTGCTCTTAGTGTCAGCGACAAGAAGCGATATGTCCCGGAATGACGCCGGGAATGAGCTGGCCGGGACGAACTCAGGTTTTCTTGCCACCGTCAGCCCGGTAACATCAATCTCGAACACGTACACACCAGCAACATCAAGCTCCTGCTCAATGGCCGGCTTGAGTCTGGCAACGTAACCAACTTTCACGCCGCCAACAAGAATATCCGCCGTCTGTCCCGCGTGAGTGAACGGCTCATGTCCCGCCGCAAATTCAGCCTCATACCCCCGCGATATGATGAGCGACTCAACGTCTGCTTTGACGCTGTAGAAGTCCTCACTGCGATTCCCTGAAGGCGAGCGCGTATCTTGTCCGTTGAAGATGAGCCCGGCTATGTGTTCCGGCTCGGTGCAAGACTCTCCGTCCCTGATGAAGACTCGTCCCTGCTCGAACATTCTCACGGGTTCGCGCCATCCTGAAGCGATGCTGACACGCAGTCCCATCAGCAGGCCGGGCAGTAACGTCGTGCGCATGGCCATCTGTTCGCGGCTTATTGGGTTGGCGAGTGTTACGGGATTCGCTCTCACGTCATCAGCGGGAATCCTGAGCTTTTCCGGGAAATCCTCCGGGAGGAAGCTGTATGTCAGCACCTCAGTGTAGCCCCGTGCCATGAGGATATTGCGCACGAATCCTGAGAGCCTCATCGACTGGCCTATGTCAGCGCGGCGCGGCATCTCACCGGGAAGCCTGTTCTCGGTCTCGTTGTAGCCCCTGTAACGCCCAATCTCTTCTATGAGGTCTTCCTCTATTGTGATGTCAGGACGGAATGACGGAGGCATGAAGACTCTTGCTTCACCCTCATTCTTGACCTGCTCAATCCCGAAACCGTCAAGAATCTTTGCGGCCTCGTTCATGTTGTCCCACGAGAGATAGACGGATAACTTCCTGCGTGTGAGCGTTACGGGCTTGGGTGCGTGTATCTCGTTCTCGGCGGATAACGGCCTGTAACCTACCTCAGCCCCGCACCATTCGCGCATTAGTGCTGACGCGGCCATGAGTGCTGACTTGCTGAGTGCCGGGTCAACAGTCCGCGAGAACCTGAAGGCGGCCTCCGAGTTTATGCCGAGCCTTCGTGAGGTGTGGCCGACACGGACGGGGGAGAAACTTGCGCTCTCTATGACGATTGTCGTTGTGTCAGGGCTGATTCCTGTCTGCTCGCCGCCCATTACCCCCGCGAGTGCTATTGCCTCACCGCCGGACGTTATGAGCATGTCGCGTTCAGTGAGTACCCGGTCCTTGCCGTCAAGCGTCATCATGTGCTCGCCATCGTGCGCCTGCCTTACCGTGATTTCGCGGGCTGGAAGGGTGTTGAGGTCGAAAGCGTGAAGGGGCTGGCCTAACATGAGCATGATGTAGTTCGTTACGTCAACGGCGTTGCTTAACGGGCGCATTCCCAGGTGTGCGAGGTCTACTTTTGCTGACAGGGGGGAGTCTCCTATCTTCGCGCCTGTAGCGAGCCCCAATCTGTACGCGTAACATCCTTTGTCGGGGAGCGAGATTTTCCCGAAGTCCTCCGTCCATTCCTTGTCCTGTCTCAGAGGCAGAAGCCATTCGGGAGTCCTTAGCGTTGATTTTGGGTACAAGCCCTTGATTTCACGCGCCATTCCGAGAAGGCTCAACAAGTCGCCGCGGTTGGGGGTGATTGACACGTCAAGAATAACATCGCCCAAGTGATACAGGGACTCGGCCATGTCGCCCGGCCTCGCGTCATCCGTGAGAATCCACAAGCCTCTTGGGTCGTCAACGTCATGAAGCCCCAGCTCCTCAGCCGACAGCATCATTCCGTAGCTGTCCACGCCGTGAAAGTCCCTAGTACCCATCACAGTACCGTCCGGGAGAGTCGAGCCTTCACCCGCGTAGAAGACCATATCCCCGGCCTTCATGTTGTGCGCGCTGGTTACGCAGACTTTGCGCCCGTTCCCTGTGTCGAGATGGGCGACTGAATATTTCGGGTCTGACGGATGGGCTTCGAGAGCGTCAATTTTCGCGGCGACTACCCCGGACATTTTCCCGGCGGTGTAAGTGATGCTTTCGACTTCTGAGCCTGAGAATGTGAGACGTTCAGCGAGTTCTTCAGGTGTGAGAGTGAGCGGCTCAATGTCGACAAAGCTCTTCAGCAGTTCCCATGACACTAACATTTTTCCGCACCCCCGAATCCTGACATGAAGTATGACACGTTGCCGTCAAAGAGAAGCCTCAAGTCCCCGATGCCGTACTTGAGCATGGCCATTCTGTCGAGACCGATTCCGAA
>JAFSKV010000079.1 GCA_017448795.1 Synergistaceae bacterium
AGAATCAGGATACGTGAGAAGTGAGACTCTAGCCAGCAAAAAACGGGAGAAGCCATCACCGACTCCTCCCGTCAAACTTTCAGCTAATCCCTAGAACAACGGAGCAAGCACCAACGCTACAACCGTCATCAGCTTGATGAGAATGTTCAGCGCAGGCCCGGCCGTGTCCTTGAATGGGTCGCCGACTGTATCACCCACAACTGCCGCCGCATGATTGGGTGAACCTTTGCCGTTGAAGTGGCCTTCCTCGATGTACTTCTTCGCGTTGTCCCAAGCACCGCCAGAGTTCGCCATGAACAAAGCCATCATAACGCCCGTAACGATTGCGCCGCCGAGAAGTCCGCCGAGAGCCTCTTTGCCCAGAAGGAATCCCACAAGCACAGGCACTGCGATTGCCATTACGCCCGGAACAATCATCTGCGTTAATGCCGCGTGGGTCGAAATCTCAACGCAACGATTCGAGTCAGGCTTGCCAGTCCCCTCCATGATGCCGGGGATTTCACGGAACTGCCTGCGTACTTCCTCGATCATCGAGCCTGCCGCCTTGCTCACAGCGTCAATTGACAGCGAGCAGAAGATGAACGGTAACATGCCGCCGATTAGAAGTCCCACGATGACATAGGGATTCATGATGTCGATCTTGTCGATATGTGCCGCCTGCGAGTACGCCACGAACAGAGCCAGCGCAGTCAACGCCGCCGAGCCTATCGCGAGTCCCTTGCCCATTGCCGCCGTTGTGTTGCCGATTGCGTCAAGGTGGTCGGTGATTTTGCGCACGCCTTCAGGAAGCTCGCTCATCTCTGCAATTCCGCCGGCATTGTCCGCGATTGGTCCGTATGCGTCAACACTCAGCGAGATTCCCGTGATTGAGAGCATTCCGACTGCCGCAACTGCTACACCGAACATTCCCGCAAGATAGTAGCTGATGAGGGTCGACAAGCAGATTAATAGCACCGGGATTCCCGTAGACATCATTCCGAGTGAGAGGCCTGACAGAATTACCGTCGCCGCGCCCGTGTCAGATGAAGCCGAGACAGCCTGCACGAACTTGTAATCGCCCGACGTGTAGATCTCCGTTACTATGCCGATGATGATTCCCGCAAGAACTCCCGACGTAACCGACAGGAAAACGCCCATCGAGTTGGAGAAGAAGAAGAGGATGCTCAAGATGAACGTCCCGGCAATCATGAGGCCGCCTGCAACAAATGTCCCGGTCCTGAGAGCGAACGCAGCGTCCCCGTCCTCAATGCGCTTGACGACTCCGGCCATGCCCGGGAGCTTCGCGATTGCCGCCCTGATTTTCCCGGCAAAAGGAGCTTTCTGCGAAATCATCATGCATCCCACGATTGACGCGAAAACGCCCCAAGCCGCAAGGAACATCGGGAAGCCTACCCCCCACAGCCCCAGAGCCTCGCCGCCGTCCGTGAACTTGTAGACCAGGCCTATAGCCATAGCCGCAAGCACAGAGTTGACGTATGACTCGAACAAGTCTGCGCCCATTCCTGCAATGTCGCCCACGTTGTCGCCCACGTTGTCAGCAATGACTGCCGGGTTGCGGGGGTCATCCTCAGGGATTCCGGCCTCGACTTTTCCGACAAGGTCAGCACCGACATCCGCAGCCTTCGTGTAGATACCGCCGCCTACACGTGCGAACAATGCGATTGAGCTTGCTCCCATTCCGAAAGCCGTCAAAGCTGTAACGTCATTCAGGAACAGGTAAGCGACCGCCAAGCCAGCGAGACCGAGTCCTACAACTACCATTCCTACGATGCTTCCGCCTGAGAATGCTACCTCAAGGGCATTGCCTGCCGCTGTCGATAATATGCCTTCTGACTTGGGGGCTTCTGGAGCGGGCGCGGGGGCTTCTTCGGGGGCTGCTTCGGACTTGTCGAGCTCAACTTTCTTTGCTGACTTCTTCGCGGGCGCGGGTGTCTCTGCGGGCATTCCTGCAAGTGCCGCGTAAGTTGTCCTGCCGTTGGAGTTGGTTGCTACGTACATTCCGATCCAGCCTGCTGTAGCCGAGCATAATGCTCCGAGTACGAACGCGAACGCAGAGCCGAGTCCGAGACCTGGCGCAGCTATGAGGAGAACCGCCACGACTCCCACGAACGGAGCAAGCCATGAATATTCCTTCTTGAGGAACGCCATAGCTCCCTCGTGAATCGTTGTGGAGAGTTCAGCCACGCGGGGATGACCGATAGGAGCCTCTTCCAGCTTCTGGTACACGGTCCAGGCGTACCAGCCTGCAGCAGCTCCTGAAACTAGGGTGATGAAAACCAAGAAAAGCCACATGAGATTATTGCCTCCCTTATGTGAGTATGTGAATTGCTCAATTATAGCCTAAAAGTTTATCGTCATGGGAGAAAATTACGGATTGTTTCAGCGATCTCCTCACAGCACGACTCCAGCGCGAAATGCCCGCTGTCCACGAAATGAATCACAGCGTCCGGCACGTCCCGCCTGAATGCCTCAGCACCCGCCGGGATGAACGAGGGATCATTCTTCCCCCACACCGCCAGCAATCTCGGCTTGTACGTCCTCAAGTACTCCTGAAATTTCGGGTACATTGCTACGTTGCTCCTGTAGTCGAGTATCAGGTCTGACTGAATTTCGTCATAGCCCGGCCGCCCCGTGTAGTGAATATCCAGCGTGTAGCCGTCTGGCGAGACACTGCCCGGCTTCGTCCCGAACGTGTACTGCCCGATTATCGTCTCAGGCGCGAACGCTGACTTGTACGACTCGCGGAGCTCAGGCGTTGGGTTCTTCCAGTATTCAGCGCGGGCTTCCCACTTCTTGCCGAGACCCTCTGCGTAGACGTTGCCGTTCTGGCTGATGATGGCCGTGATTCTGTCCGGGCACTTGAGGGCAACGCGGAATCCGACGGGCGCACCGTAATCGAACACGTACATGCTGAAGCGTCCGAGTCCTATTGCCGCGATGAATCCGTCAACAACGTCCGCAATGTTGTCGAACGTGTAGGTGAACTCGTCGCGTGATGGCATGTCTGACTGGCCGAAGCCGGGAAAATCCGGGGCGATGAGATGGAACTTGTCCTGTAGCATGGGCATCAAGTCCCTGAACATGTGGCTTGCTGACGGGAAGCCGTGAAGGAGGAGGATTGCGGGGCTGTCCGGGTCTCCTGCCTCGCGGTAAAAGATATTGAGGCCTGATACGCTGACTCTGCTATACTTCATGTTATCACCTCAAATGCGTAAGGATGAGCCAATTATAATGTGGTTCGCGAAAAAGGTAACAATTGTTGACGATGATGCTGTCGGGAAACTGGGGAGGATGTAGCGATGATTGATGACATGCCGGAGCTTGTTGTGATAATCCAGTGTGATGACGTGCTGAAGAGATGCTCAGGCTTTCTCTGCATGAACGACTTTTATGAGCGCGCCGGGAAGTTTGCGGGCTATCCTCCTGAGACGCGCTACATGGCCATGACCTGCGGGGGATGCTGCGGGAACATCACAACGAAGCTGGAGAATCTCGGAATGAGGCTGCGCAAGGCCGGTATCAGCAAGGACGACGTGGCGGTGCATTTCGCGTCGTGCATATGCTCGGAGAATGCTCACAGGTTACCCTGCCCGTTCATGAACAGGATGAAGGCACTGTTACAGCACAAGGGCTTCGGGAATATCGTGCTTGGGACTCATATCTCGAAGAAGGCTCAGGCGAAAAGGGACGCTGGGATTTATCGCAAGTGGGAGTGAAATTCATTCTTGCAATTTGGGGGAAATGCAGTAAACTTTGCGCGATTTTCCGAATTAAGCCGTCAAGACCAATAGGCAAAAGCATTCCTCTCGCACTGGCGGACACTGTCGGGTATAGTCGGAAAAGGGTAACACCTACAATCTTTTGGGAGGAATGTTATTTGTGCAAGCGTCCGTCTCTTTTGCTGTCGATTTCTGTACTCCTTGTTAGCGCGTTAATAGTTACGTTCGGCGTTGTTGATGTCGAACTCGAATCGGGATCACATTTCGGTCTCGGACTTCCTGCCCAAGTCCCCCTTCTTTTCGCGGCAATCTTCGCGGCACTCGTCGGGGCATTGTACCTCAAGCGTTCATGGTCTGACCTCGAAAAAGGTATGTCAGGCGCAATCCAGGTGTCAATTCAGGCAATAGTGATACTTGTACTCGTTGGCTGCCTCGTCGGCTCATGGATACAGAGCGGAGTTGTTGCCACGATGATTTATTACGGCCTCGAAGTCATGACACCGCGATATTTCTACCTTGCCTCGCTGATTATCTCCGTTGTTGTCGCGATTGCTACAGGGTGCTGCTGGACGACAAGCTCAACCGTAGGCGTCGCGTTAATCGGAATAAGCGCGGGACTCGGTCTTCCCCTGCCGATTACGGCGGGCTTCGTGATTTCGGGGGCGTATTTCGGCGACAAGATTTCCCCCCTGTCAGACACAACCAACCTTGCGCCTGCTGTTGCGGGGAGCGAGCTTTTCGACCACGTGAAGGCAATGATGTGGTCAACAATTCCTACCCTCCTCATCACGGCAATAATCGCGTTCATGATGGGAGATTCTGCTCAAGGTTCTGACGGTGGAAGAATCGCTCTCATTCAGTCGATGATGCGGGCGGAGTTCAACATTTCGCTGTGGGCGTTCATTCCTCCGCTGGTGATAATCGTGATGGCGTTCCTGAAGATACCGGCGATACCCGGAATAGTCGCAGGAATCGCCGCAAGCATAGTGATTTCACTCGTACGCGGGTCAACGCCTCATGAGGCACTTGAAGTGTTATTCTCCGGCTACGTTCCTGAACACTTGGGGACGTTTGCGGCGGCGGCAACACCTGAAGCGATTTCGGGAATAGCGCAGTCATTCTCGCAGGCATTCACGGCGGGAAGCCCGGCACTCAGCGTAACGCCTGACGTTTTCGCGGGAGTCGGCGGCCTTCTCACTCAGCTTTTCACGAGGGGCGGAATGACATCAATGCTTGAGACTATATGCCTGATTGTCGTTGCGTTGTCTCTCGGCGGAATAATGGAGGTCTGCGGATTCCTGGACGTGATACTTGACGCTCTCATGAGGCACGTGAAGAGTGTCGCGGGACTGATTGGGTCGGTGCTTGCGTCCGCGTTCATGGCTAACGTGTTCCTGTCAGAGCAATATCTCTCAATCATCGTGCCCGGGAGGATGTTCAAGCGCGCTTTTGACGAGAGAACATGGCCGAACGGCAAGAAGCTAGCCCCCGTGATGCTGTCCCGTTCGCTTGAGGACTCAGGGACAATGACGAGCGTACTCGTTCCGTGGAACACTTGCGGGGTATATGTGAGTTCGGTGCTTGGGGTTGCGACTCTGGATTACCTGCCCTACTGCTTCATGAACTGGCTGAATCCTCTTGTGGCGTTCGCTATGACGGCGTTGGGACTGGGCATAATCTGGAAGAATGAGCCGCAGGAGGAAGGGCTGTTCATCGCGGAAGTCGCTCCTGCTGTTGTGGAATAGGCGGGGGATTTCTGATTTCGGCCATAACCCAAGGGGACGCGGTCATGTGTATTGTGGATTTTTGCGGCAAAACAATTCATGACAGGAGGAGTTAGCATGAAGAAGTATGCGGTGATGGTGCTGGCTGTGGTGTTGCTTGGGGTTCTCTGTGTCGTTTCTTTTGCTGATATGGAGAGATGCCCATATTGTAACGGGTCTGGTATAGAAATATGTGCGATATGCCGCGGGTCAGGAACGTGCGTTACTTGCAACGGCAGAGGAACGGTAGGCTATGTTCCTGATTACACGGGGCGTGGCAGAGGACATGACGTAACATGTACCGCATGTAATGGTTCCAGAAGATGCTGGAGATGCGGCGGCAACCCAAGAGCAAGATGCAGCAATTGCGGAGGTTCTGGATACGTAGATACATACTGACGCACTGCAACGCAAGCGGAGGCTGTTCCTCATTCCCGGCAGTTCTCGCGCTCATCCTCGCGGCCCTAATCCCCCTCACGAAACCCAGACGCTGAATCACAAAAAAAACCCCTTCCACGACGGAGGGGGTAAATTTTCGTCCGCTAGAATATATCCTCCACTGTCGAATACACTTCAACCGCCCCCCAGTCATCAAACCCGAACGCCTCATAGAACGGAACTCCCTCCGGCGTTGACTGCAAGACAATCTTCTTACCGCCGGAAATCTCACATACCCCGCTCATCATGGCCGACGCGACTCCCTTCCTGCGAAATTCCGTCTTAACCCCGAAATAGTACACCCCCGTCAATCTCGGCTCATCAGTCAGCAAGAATCCCCCAGCGTCCCGGCCCTCAAGCTCCGCGACATACAGCGACATTGCCGCGTCATCACACAGTGCCTCAACCAGCGCGCAATATTCCCGGCTCGGCTCACCGTCCCCGTAATCGAACGCTGACCACAAACACCCCGCCCATTCCCCGCAAGTCTCACGCGTTATCCTGCGCAGGGTTACAGCGTTGTTGCCTCTGTGTGTTACGGGACGGGACGAGTCAAAGCCCATAGCCTCAAGATGCCCCGCGTGAAGAAGCCCGGCCTCCCTGAGAATCTCGCCGCCCCCGTCATACACTGGCCACATGAAGGTCTCGTTACGTTCACGGAAGAAGCCAGCGGCCATGTCCACAGTGTCAGCTTCAGTTACTCGCTCCGGGAAATATACCCAGTTCTCGAACTCGTTGTTTGTCGACACACAGAAGCCCCCGGAATTTCCCAGCGTCAAAGCCTCACTCACCGGGAATTTCCGCAGGCGTTCAAGAAAAAACGTCAGCGAAGAAAGCGCGTCATTCATCACCATCACTAAAAGCCTCCTCTAATCCGCATGTAAGCATCAAATCCTTAACGGCCGGGATGATTTCACCGTTAATCTTCTCGCGGTAAACGTCAGACTCAGAGTCATCACCGCCCGCGTTCTTCATGGCCTCCTTAAGCCCCCTCACAATCTCCGCAATCTCATCATTTGTCCGGCTCAACCCGTCAGCCTGAAGCTCAAGGATCTTTGCGCGTGTGTTCTCACGTTCTGCCTTGAGGTCAAGATCTGCCTGCGTAAGCTCGCGTAACCTGTTCTGCAAGTCCCGCCGTTCGTCAGCAGTAAGACAGGCCGCGGCGTAATCGTCTTCGTTCCTGAAACCAAGCGCAAGAAGCCTCTTGCTGAAGCTGATTTCATGCCGCTGCAATTCCTCGCGCCCTGTTGCCGTCTCTGTCTCAAGTGTGTGAATGGCCGTCTGTATCCTGTCCAGCGCAAGGGATTTCGCGTTCCTGTCCTCGCGGCGTTCGTTGAGCTGTGAGCGCAAAGACTCTACATCGGCATTCATCCTTGACATCTCTTCATCAGGCTTCCTTGACGCGAAAAGTATTATCCTCTGCTGCTGCACTGTGTCCCTGTCAGCCTCAAGAGCTTTCACACGCCCTGCAAGCTCATCACGTTTCACACGGAGGGACTCACGTTCCTTCTTTAGGGCGGTCATTCTGGTGTTTGCTACGGATAATTCCCGTTCCAGCTCATCACGTTTCAGCGAGCCTTCCTGCCAGTCATTGAGGCGTTTTGTGAGACTGTCGACAACATCGCCTGGATTCTTGTCGGGAAGGGTCTTGTAGCCGTACATCGTAATCTGTGAAATCAGCTCACGCTTGAGGCTTGTTACTATTTCGGCCTGAGTCTTTGTCTCTGTGTCAAGCTGTTCTTCTTCAGCGCGCGCGTTCTGGAGGGCAAATAATGCGTCCTGATGAATGCGTGTAATTTCCCCGCGTGTCTCACGGATCTTGTTCAGTTCATCCTGAGCTGCCTTCATGTCCCGTTCGGCTGACTCGGCTGTGTCGGCGGCGTTGCGTGCCAACTGCAACGTGTCCCGCGTCCTCTGTCGTTCACGGTCAAGCTCCTCAAACGGCGAAATCCCCGCGCTGATTTTGAGTCCCAAGAGTGAGACCTTCGTTGAGATTTCTGCGGTAAGCTCGTTGATTTGCCGACGTAAGTCTGACTCATCCTTCCCGACTGCTGTAATCTCATCGCTGAGTTTCCCGGCTCTTGTCCGTCTCGTAGTGAGAGCGTCCCGGAGTTCATCAAGCTCCTTCTGTGTCTCCTGTAACTGGCGGTGTACTTCCTCCGGGTCAGGGATTGCCGCGCCTGAAGTGTAGGGGTGAGTCATTGAGCCGCAGAGGGGGCAGGGTGTGTTGTCCTGCAAAAGCTCACGGACAGCATCAAGGTCTTCTATTCGTCTGAGGAGTGAGGCGCGTTTTTCGAGGCGTTCAACTTCCTGCTGTAACTCATGAATCTTCCCTGACTGCTCAACGTCCCGGATATTGAGGGTACGAGTCTCCTGCTGGATTCGTAGGCGTATGTCCTGAAACTGTTTGAGCTTCTCCTCAAGGCTTCGTACTTCCTGAAATTTCCGGTAGAGTTCATCCAGATCAGCCAGCTTCTTTATGCTTTTGTCGCATATCTCGCGCCATTCCCTTATAGTCTTACCCTTAAGCGTACTCTCAAAGAATGCCCGCGCCCTTGCGTAATTCTTCTCTATGACGGCGTAACGGTGATTAACGTCCGAGAACATGGCCGTCCTGTCGTTGAGGGTGCTTTGTGCCAGCAATTTGCGCTGTATTGCCTTAGACCACGAGGCCTTAAGGCTGGTGTGCCTCTCGTCAGCCTGCTCATACATGGCAAAACATTTCTGGATTCCCGCAAGCCCTGTCTGCAATTTCTCATCAATTGAATGCTGCTGAAGGAACTTCCGGGCTTCACGCAGTGCCACTTCAACACGTTCAAGCGCGATTTGCTCCGTCTCAGCTTTTGCTGAACACTCCCTGTATTCACGTTCTGAGTCTTCGTACTCATTGCGCGCCTGTATTACTGCATCGGATCTGTCCGTGATCTGAGCGTCGAGAGCCTTTACCCTCTGAATCAGGTTCGACAGCTTCGACTGTTCCGCGAGCTTGTCCCGGTATTCCGCCTCGATGAGAGTCAATGCTTCCTCGGCGTTCTGGAGGGCGTTGCGGGCTTCTGTCAGGTCATCACGCAAAGAGTCTTGGTGAATCTTGTTTCTGCCGCGCTGTTCACGCAAATCCTTTATGGCCTCGTACTCCTCCCCAAGCTCAAGGGCTTTCCCGCCCCGTTCGAGTCTCTGACGTGCCGGGACAAACAAGGCTGTTTTGCGGTCAAGGTCTGCGCGTCTTGCGTCCAAGTCCCTCAACAATTCCTGCTGGTGCAATTCTTCCGCCCTGTGCTGTAATATCCTCCGTAATTCCTCGAACTGTGTCAAAATCTCCTGCATAGTCATTCGCGGTTTCCCCCCTCAAAGTATATTTTCCCGTCATGGCCTGAGACAGTGAAGCCCCCCTGCCACTGGAACGTGAACATTTCCCCCCTGCATATCAGCCGGGCAAGCTCATCACACCTTCGCCGGGACAGCGTAACGAGTCCCAGCCTCCTGCCGATTTCACGCACAGCAAGCCCCGCCCCGTCATGGCCGAATTTGCGGAGTTTACGGCGGTCGAGCGTCCTCCCGTCAGCCAGACATGACGCGACAATCTCACGGCTTCTCTTGTCCTCGTCATCACGTACCTTCCTCATGTCCTCGCCGAATTGCGCTAAGTGCTCGACGGCTGACTTGTTGACGCTGGACTCGATTTCCGGCAGGAGACGCAGGCGGATGAAGTTGCGCGTGTAAGTGTCATCGTCATTTGATGAGTCCTCGCGCCATGAATGCCCCCTCACACGGAGAATGTCCCGGAGAAATTCCCGCCTCAGTCCCAATAATGGCCGGAAGAATGTTACTCCCTCCCTCATGCTGGACTCTGTCATCCCAACACCGCCCCTGATTCCCGTCCCACGAAGGATGTTGAACAGCACGGTTTCCGCCAGGTCGTCGCGGTTGTGTCCCAGCATGATTCTTGTGATGCCGAGTTCTTTTGCTGCTGACGTGAGAGCCTGAAGCCTGAGTCTTCTTGCTGACGATTCGAGGGACTCGCCCTTCATTTTTGCTGACGGAACATCAACCCTAACCGCCAGGAATCTCACTCCGAGCCTCTCCGCGAACATGGCCGTGAAGTGTTCATCACCGTCCGACTCGCTGCCCCGTATGCTGTGGTTGACGTGGACGGCTGTAATTTCCCCCGCGTAGAATGCCCGGAACATCCACAGCATGGCCAGAGAATCCCCGCCTCCTGAGACCGCGAGAATGACGGGGGACTCAGACGGTAACCAGCCCTGACGCGTCCCAGTCTCACGGAAATATTTGCCGACCGCATGGTCCGACAGCTCATAAGGGATGCTACTTGCCATTGCCGTAAAGCAGCCTGTAGACTTCGAGGTTTGCGCTGACACGCTGGACGTAGCCGTTGGTCTCTGAGAACTTGACGGCCTCAATCCACCGCGCAAGGTCAGGATTAGCTCCCGCTTCCTTGAGCCACTTTCTTGCGTTCCCTGAACCGGCGTTGTAGGCGGCCATGACGTATTCCTCGCGTCCGAGAGCCTTCTTCAGCGTCGACAGGTGGGATGCTCCGAGCCTTATGCTGTCGTTGGGGTTGTAGAGGTCATAATGAGCGAGCCCTGCACGCCGTGCTTCCTCCTTTGCTGTTGCCGGCATGAACTGCATCAGTCCCGCCGCGCCGACCCAGCTCCGGGCATTGGGCTTGAACGCGCTTTCCTGTCTCATTATCGCCCACACGAAATTTGTCTCAGTCCCGAACTGCTTGCACGCCGCATCAACGCTTGCCTTGTAGGGACGTGGGTATAGTGCCTCCAAATCCTGGCGGTACATTGTTGTGCTGGAAGTCATGAGAGTCTCAAGCCGTTTTGCCTCGCTGTAACTCTCCTCAAGCCCAAGCCACCGCGACAGGTGCAATGCCCGGTAAAGCTCCCTTGTTGTTGCCTTAGGACGTGAGAGCCTCAGATACGCGTGGTAGACGAATCCCCACTGCTCAAGCTCAGTCTGCTTCATTGTGAGATTGGGATTCGAGCCGTTCACGATGTTGAGCTTCTGCCCGGTCAGGAACGCATAAACCGTGAGGGGGTACTTGCGCTTGAGGAGTGCCAGAGTGTTGGCGGCCTGCTGGTTCTGCCCTGCGAGTGCCTGAGCATGTGCCAGCCAGTAGAGTATTCTTGCCCTCTTGTACTGGTTGACACCTGGAGCATCACACTGACGGAAGAGTTTCACTGCCTCAGCGTAATTCCTCGCGTCGAGATTCCTCCATGCCCTCGCCCACAGCGTATTGAACGCGAACGTTGTACCGGGAAATGACTTCAGGATTTGTGCCTCCAGTGCGTCCCGTCGTGCTGTGTTGGACTTCCCTGTGAGGTTGACGAGAGCCTGCAGCGCCCTGGCCTGAACGTTGCCCCGTCTCTCACGCGCTATGCGGTCTAAGACTCTCATGCATGAGTCGCGCATCCCGTTATCTTTTGCGAGGTTGGCTATTCTTGTTACTGAGCTTGCCGCGTAGGAGTTGCCGCTGACTGCGAGGCTTCCCCACAAGTTGAGAGCGTCATTGTTGCGTTTGAGACGTGAAGAAGCCCACGCCCGGTAATATTGTGCCTTCCGTCCTGTTGCGCCTGTGAGGATGTTCAGTGCTGACTGGTTGTCGCCGACTGTGTGATAGTGGACTCCCAGTGCCACGCGGATATTGTTGCCGGGATTCTTGAGGCCTGCGAGGACTGAGGCGGCTTCCTTGCTCCCGGCCTGTAGTTCGAGGAGCTGTAATGCGTGGTCGGTCTTGTTCCTGTTCGCTGGGTGCTGGACGAGGCGGGTGAGGGTGTAGATTTTGCGCTCGTCAGTCCCGGCGTGTGAGAGCATTCGTGTCAACGCTGTGAGTGCTGCTGACGGGTTGCCCTGTGAGTCATTGATGCGGTACTGCGCGAGTGCCACGTAATATTTCAGGTCAGAAGGAGCGGACTTGTAGAGTGATTCCGCGAGGGACAAGGCGCGTTGTTTCTGGCCTGTGTTCTCGTAGCCAAGAAGAAGCGTCATGTCAGCATACGGCCTCACGGAAGCTGGGAAGTTCTTTGCTTGGGACTCAAGTATCCTGACGGCTTCGGGCCATTTCTCCTGGAATCTGTAGGCGTTGGCCATGAGTGAGTAATCGCGGGCGGATTTCTTCTTGATGGCGTTGAACTGCAGCTCCATTTCCGGCCATGCTCTCCGCCAGAACAAGTCTTCAAGTTTCGACGCTCCCCATGAGAATGAAGCGGCTGAAACCGTGAGTATCAGTGCCAGAATAAACGCATGGATTTTTTTGCGCATGATAATCTCCTTGTGGGATAAATTTTGCGGTGAATCATAGCAGACTTTCACATGATAGAATAATCACTCAAATCATCCCGCACATTTCACAGGAAGGAGCTTGACACAAGATTCATGGCCGTGTATAATCGCACATCGCACATCGCCTGACCTATTGGCTGTTTTCCCTCACACAAATTCTCATTGACGCTTCACTCTGTCAGATATGCCTCCTCGTGATACCCTCGCCGCTAACTCATGAAGTCCGCGTATTCCTCACCGGCACAGCGCTTGCATGTCTCGCGTTCTACCGTCTCTACGGCTTCATGAACTGGACAGTCTGGGAAGAGACATCATCAGTCCTCAAATCCTGCCTCTTGACCCTCCTCATAGATATACTCTTCCTTTACGCCGGGAAATTCTCGCTCCCGTTATGGCGGGTGTCCGCGGCGGTCTCAGTCTTCGTGCCGCTGACACTTCTGACCCGGTACTTCCTGCGCGTGTCATTGTTCCGTCTGGGCTGGCTCATGAAGACGGTAATCATTCTCGGAGCGGGCGAGGCAGGGGAGCTTTTCGCCGGGAAAATATCCTCATCACCCTTCACGATTCGCAAGGCACTGTGCTTCCTTGACGATGACGAGTCGAAACAGGGCGCGGAGATTTCTGGCGTTCCTGTCGTGGGGAAGCTGTCAGATTTCGCGGACGTTCAGCGTGAGATTAGTGCTGACGAAGCAGTGATAGCAATTCCGACGGCATCACGTCAGGCACTCGCGGGAATCCTTAAGGCTGTCGAGGAGCATATAAGGACGGTGCTTTATGTGCCGGATATGTACATGCTTACGACTCTTGCGGCATCAATCGGGAATCTTGACGGTATGCCCGTGATCTCGTCGTCGCAGGGACTCCTGAATCCCGTGAATATCGCAGTGAAGACTGTAATCGACTACATAGGTGCGGCGGTAGCGTTCGCGTTTCTTTGGCCGTTAATGCTACTTGCGGTTCTTGCGATATGGATTGAGGACGGGAGGCCGATATTCTTCGTTCAGGAAAGGGTTGGCTGGAAAGGTAAGCACTTCATGACGTACAAGTTCCGCTCGATGCACAAGAACGCTGACGAAATCACCCGCGAGCTTTTCAGCGACCCGGAAATTTTCGCCGCCTACAAGCAGGGCGTGAAGCTCAAGGATGACCCCCGCCTCACCAAGACAGGAGCAATCCTCCGCAAGACCAGCATCGATGAGCTGCCCCAGCTGTTCAACGTCCTAAAGGGAGAAATGAGCCTAGTCGGACCGAGGCCGCTGATACAGAGTGATGTAGATATGATTTACGGCGAGAGGTTCACGAAGAAGGTTTACGCCGCAAAGCCCGGGCTCACTGGGATATGGCAGGTCTCAGGACGGAGCGACCTTGACGCTGATTTCCGCCGGGAGATCAACTGCTACTACGTCCACAACTGGAGCGTCTGGCTCGACCTCGCAATCCTCATCAAGACTCCCCTCGCCGTAATCTCGCACAAAGGCGCGTACTAGAAGGCAGTGTGATACAATCTCCCTTATCCATCGCAGGAAGGGAGAAATTTTTTGTCATGGCCGCTCTGAGACTCACATTTTCCGTTGTACAGTTCATCATTGACGCGGGGCTGTTCACGCTGTGCCTGTCAGTTTTCGGGGTAACGTCATCGTTCGAGACATGCGCGTTCCTCACGGGGACGGTCGCGGCGTTCTTCCTGTTCAGCTCAATGTACGGCTTCGGCAACTGGACGTTCTGGGACGAGACGAAGCAGTGTATGCGCTCGCTGCTCTATGCGTTCCTCGTGGGAGTCCTCTTCCTTTACGCCGGGAAAAACACGGTCTCGCTCTTCCGGGTGATGCTGGCGTTCGGGCTGTTCGTGCCGCTGTGCTTGGCGTTGCGGTGGGCGGTCAGGCGGGCATTGTTCGGTCTGGGCCTCTTGTCGACAAGCGTAATCATTCTCGGAGCTGGCGAGGCCGGGGAAATTTTCGCGCGCAACATCACCGACTCCCCCTTCATTGCGCGTAAGGTGCTGGGATTCCTTGACGATGACGAGTCGAAACAGGGCATGACGATTTCGGGCGTTCCAGTTTTGGGGAGGCTGTCTGACTTCGAGCGCGTGCAGGGTGAGCTTGACGCTGACGAGGTGATTATCGCGATTCCCACAGCGTCGAGGCGTGAACTGTCGGGGATGCTTGACCGTGTCGAGGAGCTTTCACGGAGGGTGTTGTACGTGCCGGATATGTACATGCTTACGACTATGACGGCTGAAATGAGGAGCATTGACGGAATGCCAGTGATTACGGCCTCGCAGGGCTTGCTGAATCCAGTCAACAGGGCGGTGAAGTCAGTTGTTGACTACGTCGGGGGACTGGCAGCGTTCCTTATTGCTTCTCCGCTGATGATCTGGGCGACGTGGAAGATAAAGCGCGAGGACGGGGGAAGCATTTTGTTCCGTCATGGCCGTATCGGTCAGAATCTGCGTCCGTTCAAGCTGTTCAAGTTCCGTACTATGGTCGAGAACGCCGAGGAGATTCTCCGCGAGATGCTGAAGGATGATGAGAAGAGGCGAGAGTTTGAGGAGGCCTTCAAGTTCAAGGACGACAAGAGGATAACCCAGATAGGCCACAAGCTGAGACGTACGAGCATTGACGAGCTTCCGCAGCTGTTCAACGTCTTCCGCGGGGAAATGAGCCTGGTCGGGCCGCGCCCGATTGTGCAGAAGGAGATTGAGCTGTATTACGGCTACAGGACAGCCCGGCAGATATTCCGGGTGAAGCCGGGGATGACGGGGTTCTGGCAGGTCTCCGGGCGCAACGACGTGAAGGACTACCAGACCCGGATCGATTTCGACCTGTACTACATCCACAACTGGAGCGTGTGGCTGGACATCATCATTATGATTCGGACGGTCAGGGCGGTCTTCAGGGGGTCGGGGGCATATTAGGACGGGAGGGGCTGTGCTATAATCTCACGCAAATTCAGCAGGAAAGGGCTTGACAAACGCGAAATGACCGCCATAATTGACACGACACGACACCGCACCCTCATGCGCAAAATTCCCGCAAGCGAGCCTTAATCGTAACCATATACCCCGATGAAAACAGCCGCAACTTAGGCAACACCCTCCAGCATTACGCCCTCCAAGAAGCAACTAAATCACTGGGCTATGACACCGCAAGCCTCATATGCCCCATGCTTGGCTTCAGCGCGCCAGCCCGTTTTGAGCAACGGATGAGACTGGCCGCAAAATTCATGCTGGCTGTTCTCGGCTCAAAGAAATACCGCCACATGTTGCGGAAAAAAGCCGCCCCCTCCAATGAGCATATACAGGCATGTGAGATGCGGGGAAAAATCTTCGCGGACTTCTATGATGAATACATTGACGGCATTATCCGCTCGACTTACAGGGAGGTGCTTGGCAGCGGGGGGAAATTCTCAGCCGGTTTTGACCGCGTCATAGCCGGAAGCGACCAGATATGGAGCAAAGCTATCGTCATTGTCTCTGAGGCACTGCGCTTCTTCTACCTCATGTGGGCGGAAAAAGAGAAGCGGGTCTGCTACGCTCCGAGTTTCGGTGACAAAAGGCCGCTCAGGATTGAATTTCCCCTGCACAGGAAAGGCCTCGGCGGATTCGCCCGCCTGTCTTGCCGGGAAAAGTCAGGATGCGGCTTCATCAGGGAGCTTGCCGGGCGTGACGCGGAGCTTGTGCTTGACCCTACGCTTCTGCTGACGGCGGAACAGTGGCGGGAAATTGCGCGGAAGCCTGAGTGTGGTGTGCCGGAACATTACGTCCTCCGTTACTGCTGGGGGTCTGACTCGTGGCATGACGAACAGCGCGAGCTTGCGGGCGGAAGGGAGATCATCGACGTTCTGAGCCGCGGACAGGAATACTATTCTCATGTCGGGCCAAGAGAGTTCATCTGGCTGGTTGACCACGCGGATTTTGTGTTCTCCGAGTCATTTCACGGCACTGCCTTTGCGGTCAACTTGGGGAAAAACTTTGTCTCGTTCATGCGCGAGAGGAAGGACGACGGGCGGATAGGAAGCCTCCTGAGCTCGGCCGGGATTGCCGGGCATGTCTTCGGGCCGGGGATGAAGTCAGTGCCTGATGATGTGGACTATGACGGTGTCAGGCGGAAACTTGACGGCCTCCGCGCTGAGTCTATGCAGTATCTCCGTGAGTGCCTGAAGTGCTGAGAGGGGGCGCAATGGTATAATTTGGCGGAAATCCAAGCAGAGAAAGGACTCAATCCCGACATGACCGCCCAGCAATCCCGAAAACGCAGAATCCTCCTCGTAACACTATACGGCAGCTACAACTACGGCAACCTTCTCCAGAGATACGCACTCACACGGACACTTGAGGGTTTCAGCTTCGAAGTTGCGCACCTATGCTGTGATGATGCCTCCCCGCTCGCTGCCAGGGTCAAAGCCTGCCTGAAGCTCCCGGTGAAATACGTCCTTGCGCTGTTGGGAGTCGGGAAATTCCGCAGGCAGTTCCAGCAAATGAAAGCTGACATTCCCCGCGCTCAACGCTTCACACAATGGCAGGACACCTTCACCCCCGCCAAAATCTTCATGTCATACTCAGGCGCGCTGAAATCACAATGGGACGGGTACGCCCTCGCAGTAACCGGGAGCGACCAGGTCTGGCACAACTGGAGCAAATCCCCCGGCGAGCTGGCATATTACTACCTTGAGTTCATGCCACGCGGAAAACGGGTGTGTTACGCCCCCAGCTTCGGCTTCTCACAGTTCCCCCAGCGGGACATTGAGCTTCACCGCAAAGGCCTCGAAGGGTTCGGCCGCCTGTCTTGCCGCGAACAGGAAATGCAGGGGATGATACGCTCGCTCACAGGGCAGAACGCCGAGCTAGTCCTAGACCCCACACTCCTGCTCACCCCCGAACAGTGGCGCGAAGCCTCGTCCAAGCCCGAATACCCCGTCCCGGAACGCTGCGTGCTGTGCTACTTCCTCGGCGAAATCACACCAGAGTACCAGCGGGCAATCCATGACATGGCCGGAGGGCTTCCCGTCATCAACATTAACGACATTGACGACATCACGCACTACGTCACGCACCCGGGCGAGTTCGTGTATCTTGTTGACCGGGCGGATTTCGTCTGCACCGACTCATTTCACGGGACTGCGTTCTCGGTGAATTTCGGGAAAAACTTCCTGGCGTTCAGGCGGTCTCAGGCGGGAATGGAGGACATGTTCGGGCGGATTGAGAGCATCCTGGACAGCACGGGAATCACTGGCCACGTCTACGAACACGGCATGACTGCGAGGCCGGATATGCCCGACTATGATTCTGTGGACGGGAAACTTGAGGCTTTGCGGGAAAAATCTATGAAGTATCTCCGCGAGTGCCTGAAGGTCTAGGGGAGGAAAGAAAATCCCCCTTCACTCAGGCGGGAGGGGGAAAGTTAATCCATCACTTGCAGGGCGAATATCCGCAGCTGAAGCAGTACTCGCACCCCGAAATCATCTCCAGAGGCGCGCCGCAGTCCGGGCATATAAGCGACTTGTCCGTCATCCGTGCCTCGTTTGTCTTGCGGTCTATCAGCTTGTCCAGAAGAAGCGCGATCGCGTCAGGTATCGACCGTGCCACATGGTCATCATCGCAGTCAAGCATCCAGTACTGTTTGCCCGACAGCCCCTTGAGCGTGTCAATGAAGTCTTCCAGGACGCACCCGGAGCGCAGGCCTATCGATATTACGCGGGACAGTGCCTCAGTCATGGCCTTGAGCTCAGAGCCTGACTTGCCCACGTTGATGAATATCTCGAACGGGTCTTTGCCGTCAAGGTTCAGCGTGATGTAGATGCTTCCCCACGGGGTCGTGTCCTTTATCGTCTTCCCGAACACAACAGGCGCAGGGCGTTCCTTCACACGGCGGGGCTTTTCCTCCGGGACCGGGACGGGCTTCTTCTCTTCTTCCTTCTTGGCCTCGATGGGCTGGAATGAGCGCGAGCCGTCCCGGTATATCGTGATGCCCTTGCAACCCATGCTGTAGCAGTCCTGATACACCCGCCGAACGTCATCAACCGTTGCGCTGTTGGGCAGGTTGACGGTCTTGCTGATTCCGCTGTCGACAACCTGGGCGAAGATGCCTGTTACGTTCACATGCTGCTGCGTCGTGATGTCATAGGCCGTGACATAAGCCGGGTCCGAGATATGCCCGCCCGTTGAGCGGTATTCCGCCCTCAGCTCAGGGGTCAACAGCTTGTGCCAGAACTCCCTGTCCTCGAAGCCGCTTCCGTCAGTCTTCATGATCCTCCTGTTCCACGACCACGCGAAATTAGGCTCAATCCCGGAGCTCGCGTCGAGAAGCATCGATATTGACCCGGTAGGAGCGATTGAGAGCCGCCGGCTGTTGCGCATGTTCCCGCGGAATAGATTCGACAGGATGAACTTCGCGTCCTCAAAGTCGAACTCTTCCAGCGTGTTCACGAGGGTAGCAGGAATCTTCCCGGCTGACTTCATTTCGCGGAGCATCGCCCGGTATTCGCCGTTGGTGTCAGGAATCTTAACGCCCCCGAATAGCTCGCGCACCAAGCCATGTTCAGGGAAAGGATTTTTGCCCGCGTCCGTAACTATCTGGATTGTTGCTGACAGTGCAGACCGCGCCATTGTCCCGCCGAGCTTCTTGCAGAAAGCGTTGAACTTGTCCGAGCCGTACGTTATCCCCCGCATTATCGACGCGTCAGCAAGCCCCATTATCCCCAGTCCGACGGGGCGGATTGACTTTGTCCGCAGGCCGATTTTCTCCAGCGGGTACGAGCATGCATCTATCACCAGGTCGAGATAGTATGTTGACCTGAACACCTGCGCGCTGAATCTCTCCCAGTCAAATTTGCGGTCATCGTTCACGAACATTTCGACGTTGATTGAGCCGAGGTTGCAGCTGGTGAAGTTGGGCAATGGCTGTTCACCGCATGGGTTGGTCGCCTCAATGTCCCATTCCTCGCCGCCCATCTTGAGGAGGTTATCCTGCCGGGCCCGGTCAATGAAGAATACGCCCGGGTCTCCTCGCTTCCAGGCTGACTCGCATATGTGGTTAATGAGATCTTTTGCCTTCACCGTCCGCACAATTCTCCCGTCAACACGCGAATGAAGGTCAAAATCCGTGTCATCACTTGCCGCCGTCATGAGCTGATCCGAGACCGCAACAGATATGTTGAAGTACGATAATTTGCCGTCCTCTGTCTTGCAGTCAATGAAGTCGTAAATGTCCGGGTGGTCGTCAAACAGCATCCCCATGAGTGCCGCCCGTCTCTTTCCGCCCTGAACGACAACCGCGCCCATTGTGTTCCATGTCTCCATGAATGACACAGGCCCGGACGCTTTGCCGCCTGTTCCGCCCGCAATCTCGGAGCTTTGTTCCCGGAGATGGCCGAAGTTCCCGCCGACTCCCCCGCCGAACTTGCTGATTATGCTGGCGTTCTTGACCGAGTCGAATATCCCCTCGATGCTGTCAGGCACGCTTATCACGAAACACGCAAATAACTGCTGGTTCTTTGTGCGAGAGTCGTGGAGCTTCCTGTAGTCCTCAAGCGTCATGTCGTCAGGACTCTTGTAGATTATGGCTGACATTTCGGGAATTACAGTGAGTCCCGCCGCAGAGCTGAACAGGCACGGCGAGTTGAACAGAAACCGGCGGCCTAATATGTCGCTGGCAATGTTCTTCTCCACCGTCCGAATCCAGTCAGCATCGTCCGAGTAATTCACCTCTGCGCTTGCCACTGTCCTTGACACCCTCCGCGCGAACTCCTCAAACGTGCGTTCCTTCCTGAGTGATTTTGTCTCAGCGTCATACCTCTGCACAAAGTAACGCTGTTCCAGAAGCCACACTGCATTTTCCGACAGCCTGGACGTTCCCGAAGGTTCAAGAGTCTTTGTGCTGATTTCCGCGCTGAAGTAATCCTTTATGTTTTGTCTGCCCATTTCGCTGTAATACTAGTTCCCCTTCCGCAAAAAATTACCCCCAGACCCCCATTCAAGAGAGTCTGAGGGCGGTTTATGGTGCTGTATGTTGTTGTTACTGCTGCGTTACTTGCTGAATTTCTGGTAGATCTTCACGAGGCGCGCAAAGAGTCCGTTCTTCGGGTCAATCTTGGCGTTGCCGAACTCAAAGCGGAATGTCTCCGGGTCTTCTGCCCTGAACGAGAACGACGGCACAGAATATTCAGCCGTGAGAACGTCATTCACAGCGTCGGCGATTTCCCCGAAGCCGAGCATCTTCGCCATCGGAAGAAGCATCGCAAGGACTCCGTTCTCGTCATCCGTTATCCAGCCACGTATTGCCTCGAAGTCAATCCATAATGCCGCGATTCCTTTCTCTTTCACGAGGGACTCCAGCGCGGGCTTAAGGACAGGTTTACCGCCGAGATTCTGGAGCTCCGCAAAGTTTATGCTGAGAGTCCCGCCCCTGTCCTGAATGAAGCATGATACAGGGCTGAGTGATGAGTCGAGCTGTAACACTCCTTCCTGTACTTTCTGGAAATGGGGGGATTTCGTGAGGCGGGCAAAAATTTTTCCGGCAGCATCCTTCATCCCTGTCTGAGATATATACAGCGCGGGAATCTTGAAGCCCTCGTACGTTACGCTGTCATTCACGGTTACAGAGAAAGGCCCGGTGAAGAATGATGAAAACTCGTCTTCATTTATCCCGAAACGAACACGCATCTGCCTGACGAGTTCCTTCCAGAAATCCGCGCCGTCCTTCTGGTTCTTTATGGCCGAAAGCGTCATATACCCGCCCAGCGCGAAAAGAGGGCTCTTTGACCCGCCGGGATTCATGTATGACCCCTTTACCGGGACTCTTTTGTCGGAAATATTCGCCGAGTATTCCGCCTTCATGGCCTCCTTGAGGTTCACGTGGACTGACATCGCGAACTTGTCCGGCTCGCTCGTGAAGCCAAGCTCAAAGTTAAGCGGCTTGTCGAAAATCTCAGCTATCTTGTCGGCTGAATCAAGGGCGTTTTCCGTGTCGAGCTTGTCAAGCGTCTTGTAGTCAAGGTGAATGTAGGCAAAATTCTTGTCGCTGAATTTCCGTGCCTCCTTTGCGAAAAGCCGGGCTTCCTCGACGTTAAGGGCGTTGCGCGAAGCTATAAGCTGTTCTGCTGACATGGCAGCGACGATCATGCCGCCTTCAGTCTTCAGGAATAATTCATTGTCTATGCGGTAAGAGCCGTCTTTGAGCTTTTCGGCCTTTATCATGGTCTGCGCGATGGCTGTTAATGGGTTGTCATTGCCGAGAATCAATTTCGCGAAGTCCGTATCTTCTGCCGTTCCGTCAGCAATCTTCCTCACAGTCCCGGCCATGCTTGAATCAACCGTGAATGCCATCTGGAAGAACGGAGGCCGCTTCTTGTCCGGGTCTTCCGTGCCGATTATGACTGCCGCTGACTTGATGGGAGTTTTTTCCGCGAACGCCCGGATGAACTCGACAGCCCCCATGATGTCGCTTGAGTGTTTCGACTTGAGTATCAGGGGCATGAAGATGTCGATGTTTTCCTCCGACACAAGCCATCTCAGGAACGCGCCCGTGTCCTCAAGCCTCAGCACGCCGTAAACAGAATCTTCCGCCCGTGACACAAGAGCGTTTTCCGGGAGAAGCCCGGACTCTGAAGTCTGCGGTGAAGGAAGCAGCTTCGACGGGAGCAGATCCCCCAGGCTGAGCGCCGAGGCCGCGGACGATGAGAGCATTGCCGCTATAACCGCGAGGCACAAAACTTTTCTCATTCTCACTGTGAATATTCCTCCTTTGGTCGACAAAAATACCCCCCCGCGTTCACAGCAGGAGGGCATGACAAATTAGCCTTTGTACGCCGTGTAAATCTCGATGAACGGGGCGGGCTTGAGTGACGCTCCTCCGACTAATGCCCCGTCAATGTCGGGCTGTGAGAGAAGCTCCTTGGCGTTTGAGCCTTTGACGCTTCCGCCGTAGAGTATCACCGCTTCTTTCTGGCCGATAAGCTCGCGACTCCACTTGCAGACTTCCTCAGCCTGCGCTGGCGTGGCGGTCTTGCCTGTACCGATTGCCCAGACCGGCTCGTAAGCGTAGATGATTTTTGCGGTTTCAGCGGGGGTTAATCCTGCAATCGCGCTCTTTATCTGGCGTTCCATGACGGTGAATGTATTTCCTGACTCGCGTTCCTCCAGCGTCTCACCGTAGCAGAAAACAGGAGTCATTCCAGCGTCGAGGAGAGCCTTGACCTTCTTTGCGATCATCTCGTCTGGCTCAAAGAATATGTGCCTGCGCTCGCTGTGTCCGATTATGACGTGGGTGACTCCGTATTCCTTCAGCATGGGGATTGAGATTTCGCCGGTGAACGCGCCGCTTGCCTCGTAGTAGACATTCTGCGCGCCGAAGATGAAGCCTTCCTTCTTGGCGGCCTGTGAGAGAGGCCACAATGACGTGAACGGGGCGAAGATTCCGACTTCGAGGTCAGGAGCGTCCTTCACGGGATTGTACACCGCGGGGAAGTCCTTGAAGAATGCTTCCGTCTCGGCGTATGTGTTGTTCATCTTCCAGTTGCCATACAGGTAAATTTTCTTGCTCATGATGTTACCTCCTTAGTGCCTGCTGTGATGTGCCTGCTGTTGCTGACAAATGCCCGGGCCGTCAAAAGAAACCGCAACGCCCCAAGCTGGACAGAGGCCTCACTAGATCTTGAACGGTGCCATTCCGGGAAGCTCTTTGCCCTCGCAGAATTCAAGGCTCGCCCCTCCGCCTGTCGACACGTGCGAAACCTTGTCGGCAACCTTGAACTGACGCACCGCGCTGGCCGTGTCTCCTCCGCCGATTACCGTTGTCGCTCCCTTGGCTGTTACCGCCGCGACTGCCTCAGCGAGCTTCTTTGTGCCTTCCGCAAATTTCTCATCCTCGAACACGCCCATGGGTCCGTTCCACAGCACTGACTTCGCTCCGTCAAGAGCCGCAACAAACAGCTTCACAGTCTCCGGGCCGATGTCCAGCCCCATCTTGCCGGCGGGCATGGCATCACTGCTTACGACTTCCGTATCACTGGCATCAATCGCTGACGCAACGACGCTGTCAACAGGAAGCAGAATCTTCACGCCCATATCAGCGGCCTTCTTGAGGGTGTCCTTAGCGAAGTCGAGCCGCTCAGTGTCGCAAAGGGACTTGCCGATTTCCTTGCCCTGGGCCTTGAGGAACGTGTAGGCCATTCCGCCGCCGATGAGGATTGTTGTTGCCTTGTTGAGGAGGTTGCCGACGATTGCGATTTTGTCTGAGACTTTAGCTCCGCCCAGTATGAGGACGTAAGGCTTGGCCGGGTTCTCGCTGACCGCGCCGAGCATGTCGCCCTCACGCATGAGGAGATCGCCAGCAAACGCCGCCTTCACGAACGGGATAACGCCGCTTGTTGAGCAGTCCGCCCTGTGGGATGCGCTGAAAGCGTCCATCACGAACACGTCAAAGGGAGCGGCCATCTTCTTGCTGAACTCAGGATCATTCTTCTGCTCTTCCGGGTGGTAGCGGGAGTTCTCAAGCATGACAATCTCGCCGGGCTTCAGAGCGTCAACAGCCGCCGCAACCTTGTCGCCCACGCAGTCATCAACGAAAACGACCTTGAGTCCGTAAGCCTTCTCGACATCGGGGACTATCTGAGACAGCGAGAATGCCGGGTCGACTTTTCCCTTTGGCCTGCCGAAGTGTGAGACAAGAGCGACCTTCGCGCCTGCGTCGAGAAGTTTCTTGAGTGTGCTTGTGTGTGCGAGGATGCGGGCATTGTCCGTTACTTTTCCGTTCTTGAAGGGGACGTTGAAGTCTACGCGCATGAGTACTTTCTTCCCTGCGACATCAGCGGGGGTAAAAGTTTTGAGCTTCATGGTGAATTTCCTCCGTATTAAATTTTGTCTGTGGATTTGGTGTTTACCTGCTGACTATTTTACAGCAAATTTCCGTTTGAGGGAGAATGTGAATGACCAGCCCGCTAACCATGCCGATTTTCCACTAGTGAGCGCAGTCTGTTCCACCTGTAATTGACGGTGCTTTTGCTGACGGGTGGCGACAGTCTCATGCCCAGCTCCTCAAGAGATATGTCGGGATTCTCAAGCCTTGCGTCAACAACTTCACGCAGCTTTTCCGGGAGGGTATCAAGCATTCCTGATGACATGATTTCTTCCGCGAGCCTTCGTTGTTCGTGGGCGGCTCTGACTGACCGGGCAATATTCGCCGCGTCATAGTTGCGTTCAAGGTTGGCTTTGTTTCTTGCTGACCTGATGAGAGTCATTCCCTCGAAGTCCAATGCGCCCGCCTCAATCCCTATGTTGTAGAGGAACGTTGTAATGTCGTCATGATTGCGGAGGGAAAATTCATTCCTGTGTCCGCTCCAGGCAAGCCCGGTTTTGTCGATGATGGTGCGTGTGAGGGCTGAAGTTTCCGGGTCTGAGATTATGAGCGTGAGATAGTAGCCTGATTTCGGGAAGTAGAGCCCGCCTGCTGTCCCCCATAAACCTTTGAGCCAAGGCCATATATCGCTGACTTTTTCCGGGACTGTGAGCTTTACGGGAGGGAGTGTGAATTTCACGGAAGGTTTGTGATTTGGGCGTGTGATCATTGAGACAGAGAGGGGGAATTTCCGTGAGTATGACGTGAGAGGCCAGAGGGGGAATTTTGCCGGGCCTGAGAGTCTCCTTGCTGCTCTGAGTCTGTTTGTGGTGAAGGTGCCGGAGTGACGGCGCATTCCTGTGAGGAGGCCGGATGCCTCAGCGTCAGCGTTCCGGCGTGAGGTTACGGGGGACGTGAGCCATTCGTCCCAGATTTTCGCGAGCCATAAATCCCTGTCCATTCCCGGCAAGAAGCCCCCTTCTGACTGTTCGGAGTGAGTATATTCTACCAGCTAGGAGCGCCTCACCTCGTCAATCACCTTCAGCCACTTTTCCGACCATTTCGCGAACGAGAAGCCTTCCTTGACTGTCTGATACGCGTTGTCAGAAAGTTTGTCCCTGAGTTCCCGGGACGTTATGAGCCTCTCCATGGCTTCCTCCAGCTCGCTCTGAACCGGGCTGATCATGAGTCCGTTGTAGCCGTCGATTATAGCGTTGGTTATCCCGCCTATGTTCGTAGCGATGACCGCGCACCCTGCCGCCATGGCCTCAAGGAGGGACAGCGAGATTGCCTCGTGCTTGATTGTCGGGATGACCGCGATGTGATACTTGCTGTGGAAATTCACGCTGTCTTCCGCGCTGTAGGACGTGAATGTTACGTTGGGGAACTCTCCGAGCCTGCCGCGCATGTAGCCTTCATCCGGGCCTGTTCCTGCTACTGTGACGCTGAGTCCGGGATATTTGCGCAGGATGTTAGCCGCCGCGTCTGCGAATAGCCTTGTCCCCCTGTAACTCACTAGCCTTCTGGCAAACACGACTGATATATTGCAGCTGTCTTTCTTAGGCTTGGAGCTTGGTATTTCTGAATAGTTAGGGATGCAGTGAAAGTTTTGCGAGATTGTTTTGACTTGTGTCCTGTACCAGTTGATGAAGTTGTAATCCACGCAGACCAAGTTGTTGCTGTATGAATAGCGGCGTGTCTTGACGATAGCCCGGAGCGCGCATTTCAGGGCTTGGGCGTAATTCACCAGGGCGGGGGCTTTGCCGAAAACCGCATCATCCCACGCTACCCCGTGGTCAATGGATATTACACGCTTGAACCTGCTGGGGGTTATGATTATGTCCGTCGCGAATATGAGGATGTCCTCTAAGTAATTTGCCCCCCCCCCCCCCTCGTCAGTATTTCGGCCTATCCAGTCGAGAAGCCCCCCGACCTTTCCGCCGCTTTTGACTCCTGCCACAGTGAACCCGCGGAAGCCTGCGGTGAAATTCTCCCTTGAGTGCTGGCAGACGACAACCTCATAGCCCGCTCCTGCGAGAAGCCCGCCCAAGTCAGCTATGTACTTTTCGAGGCCGCCGATAACCAGCTTCATGTTCTCATCTAGAAGGCGGGGGCAGATGATGAAGCACTTTACCTTTTTCGGCAAAATAAAGCTCTCCTTTCTTCAATTGCTGGATTCGCTGGGATTATATCACGCCGGGAGATGCTCCGTGTCAGTACGGCCTGTAGAACCTCATAGCTTCCGCCTCATCAGGACTCCAACAATACCTGTCGCCATACTCAGGAAACATCTTGACCGACAAATATTCTTCATCATCAGGAACGTAATATACCCGCTGGATTTCAGAATAAGCCTTGCACCTAACACAAGGAAAATTCCTGAAGTAGAAATGCTCCCTAACCGCTATGCTGAATTTCTTCGCCAGCGAGCTCACCCTGCTGATCAACGCCGAGGATGTCACGCACATAGCACTGACTATCGTTGAAGGATTGTCCCTCTTGCACTCCATGGCCGCGCCGAGAAGGGCCTGCATCGCGCTCAGGTCAACTGTCATTATTGCCTCAGAAATTGTCACTATGAGCTTGTTGTCCTTCCTGCTGATCAAGTTTCTCCCGCCTGAGTAGTCGACCTGCCAGCCCATCCTCTCATACAGGTAGCCTATGTATATCCTGTAGCGTTTGTTGAGCCCCAGGTTGCTTGAGGCGAAATTCTTCCACAGCTCATCAGTGTCATATGTCCTGACGTGGGAATGTCTTTCATCTGACGGCATGAAGCCCTTTGAGAGCGGAGAGAGCTCGATTGCCCCCGGCCTTACCCCGCTTTCAACCTGCTGCCTTAATGCCGCGTTAAGATGCCTCAGCCTCATTCTCTCAGCCTCAGCCCTGGCGTATCTCCTCTGCAAATCAACAATGTTATCGGCCATGCCATCCCCTCCTAGAGTATTCTGGCAGGGAAATTTCCCCCCGCATTCCTTGCTAATCATACTCCATATCCGGGTCTAATACACGCCCAAATCGAACACGTAATCCTCGGCGTACTTTCCGTTGTTCACGAGGCGCGCGAATGTTGAGCCTGCTGTACTTGAGGCTATGAGGCACCTGCACCGGGCGAGGCACAGCATCTTCACGAGGTAGTCGAGGCCGAACTTGTACATGTTATCCGCGTGAAGCTGGCCTGCTATGTAGTCGTTGGGCGAGTAATTGCTGATGAGGTTTCTGTCTGTCGTGAATATGAGCGGGTCGTATCTCTGAGTGAAGTAATCGTGAATGTCAGCGTCTTCTGTAGCGAGGAAGATTTTGCGTCTGCGATGTCGAGGATGTATTTCTTGACGGGGACAATGCCCATCATGTCATGAGTGGTTTTACCTAATTGGGTGGGGGGAATTACGCAAAGTCCATCCTGACAGCCGGACGTTCCTGCTCTGGTAGACCTCATCGAGCGTGTGGCTTGAGGGCTGCTCGAAGTAGTACTCCCATGCGTTGCGTGTTCCGCTGACGGGGGAGTCGATGTTGTACTGAGTCCTGTAGTTCTGCCAGTCTATCACGGGGATGTAGCCGCCATGAATGAGTCTGTGGACGCTGCGGACGATGCCGAGGTACATTGAGAGGAGTCCTTCGGCGGTTCCGCTTGGGCGCAATACGCAGAACCTGAGTCCTGGGTTGAGGGGGCCGAATGATTTATCATGCTGTCTCAAGTCCCAGTGGAAGATGATGTTGTTGATTTTGTCTGCGACTCCGCTGATCAGCTTGTGGCGATAAATCCGCAAGCCCAATGCCCGCTTCGCTTTCAAGAGTGATGCCGGTAGCAATTTGCGCGTCAATCCTTTCCGTGTGTTCCGTGCTGTATGTCAATAATATACACCGGCTATGTGCAAACCGAAAACGAATGTGGAGGCTGCGAACGGCAACAGGATGGTGCTTCGGAAGCCGGGTGATGATTTCCTGGTGTTCATGCTGTACAGCAGGAGGGGCAATGCTAATATGAGAGATATATTCGGTATGCAGCTTCTGTTCTCCATGTTGATTCCTGACGGCAGGGAAAGGAACAGGGGGCAGACAATGCTGGTTGTGTGGAACGTGCAGCCAGTCTCAACCCTAGCCCCCCTTCTTCGTGACAGTCTCCGCTAGGCTGAACACACAGCACAGGAAGCACAGTGTCATCGAGAATATCAGGCTCACGCGAGGAAACTGACTCTCTTTTTTGTCCTGGCATTTTCCCTCATCAGCGGCGTGTTGTTCTCTTCATGGCCGCCCTTCTTCTCCTCAGACTTCACGAAAGAGTCCCCGGAATTATTCCTGTCCTGTCCTTCGCGTTCGTCATTCTCAGTTTTGCGGTGGACTCTCTGCATCTCTGCGGCGGCGTTGCTGGCCTGCACTCTCTGCACTGTCCTTATACCCTCGCGCACGATTTCCTGAGACTGCCCCGTGTCCTGAGCGGCGGCCAATGCGTTGGGGGCGTGGTGAGTCATCGCTTCAACATTCATGTTTGACATTATCATACTCACTGGCTGCATGTTTTATCCTCCTACTTTCCCGGCCATGTAGTCATAAGGCACAAGGACTATTGCCCTCTTCTCGTCGTCCGCGATGAAGGCGGTGAACTTGCAGGTTTCGTGGACTATGTACGTGAGGCCCCTGACTGTTACGACTGTTCCGGGATAGCAAATCTCTTTGACCCTGACAATGCCCTTGTCCTTCACTAGAGCCAGCTGTTCTTCGAGAGCGTCAAGCTCCTTCTGCATTCCTGTTCTCGCTGCCTGAAGCTGGAATTTCATCTTGGTCAGATCCATCATCATGGCGCGCTTCTTGTCGTCAAGCTGTCCTGCTGCCTCAAGTTTCTTCAGGAGATTCATGTTCGGCTCCAGGCGTTCGAGATTCTCATCACAGCGTTTTATTTCCGTCGTGAAAATCTTGCGTTTCTCCAGCTGTTCCGGGGGCAGCCCTACAATGACTTCCGTTTTCGTCCCCATTTCAGAACCGAGTACGTTGCAGGCCACTTCAAGCCCGGCTTCAATTCTTCCGCCCGCAATCTGCGAGTGCTTCCCGCTTCCGAGTGCGATAACTGCTGTCTGCGCGTAAAGGTGGCTGTGAAGCATGGCGTTCTTCACGAGGATAGTCCCCCCGCTCCTGATTGTTGCGTTGTCGCCGAAGCTGAGTGATATATCTCCGTTCGCCCTCACTGTTCCCTTGCCCATGCCTCGCACGCCGCCCTGAATCACAATCACGCCCTGACTGTCAATGTCCGCGCCCTCGACAGGGCCGTTTATGGTGATGTTCCCCTGCGCCACAACATGGAAGCCGTCCCTGACCGCCCCGGTGATCTTTACCGCCCCGGTGAAGTCGATGCTTCCGACAGCGAAATCTATATCCCTGTGAATGTCAAGCTCAGGAAGAACAACGAGCCTTCCCCTGTCATTCTTGAGCTGTCCTTCAGCCGTCGCGATAAGGAGAAGGGGATTCATTTCGTCGCGCTTGAGTCCTTCACCGAACGAGAAATCCACATTTCTCACGGGCATTGCTTTTGCGACCCCGCCGGTTATGTCGACCCCGTTCTTGCCGTTGACCAAGGGATGCTTCACGGCGATTTCCTGCCCGGGATGAACGGTAACGATTGTGCTTCTTGACCAGAAGTCTATCTTTTCGTCATCACGAACGTCAAAAGGCTTGTCAGGATCCTTGATGAGCTCGATTTCCGCGTCTTTTCCCTCGACGGGGGGCGTTCCTGTTGCGACTATGACGGGTTCATTCGCCAGCTTCCGAGCAAGCAGTGACTGTATAGCGTCGTCATTTATGCCTACTTTCACGTAATGCGCGGCAAGTGTCTTCTTTACGTCCTCAACAGTCGGCCAAGGCTTGGTGAAAAAAGGCGGCTCTATAGCCACTGAGGCATTCATCTTGTCTTTGTCTAAGGTAACGAGAATCTTAGCGTCCTTCTCGAAAGCCGAGCTTCTTCCGCAGACCTTGCATGTCTCTCCGTCCTTGACGAATTTGCGTACGGCCTTGAAGTCATAGCGTACAATCCCCCACTCTTTCAGGAACGCGTAAACGTCATTCTCCTTGAAGTCTTTTGCGTAACATGAGAGATATATTCCGTCCGGCTGTGCTTCGAGATAAAATTTATCCTTGTCGAACAATGCGCACTTCACCCCCTCTTATAGCTCGTTCATCTTCCTGCGCAGTATTGCCCTCAGCATTCCGAGTCCCTTGCCGTGAATCTGTGAGACCCTGCTCTCTGACACTCCCATTACCGCGCCTATCTCCTTAAGCGTGAGACCCTCATAGTAATACAGGCTCAGCATCTGGCGTTCGCGTTCAGGAAGCTCGCCAAGCGCCTCCGCAAGCTGTTGCTTCTCGCTCTCATCGTCAAGCCTGTCTGAAGCCGTTTCCCTGTCGTCAGCAAGAGTAGCCTCAACAGCAACATCACCGTCATCAAGCGGCGTTGTGTCATCAAGGGATGTTACATACCCCCGCGAAGCAAGATCCTGAATCTCGTAGTACTCATCCTCGCTGACTCCCATTTCCTGCATGATAAGAGAGTCGTCCATTTCGCCTTTGTCGCGGAGTACTTTCTCCATTGCGCGGTTGAACTTCTGGACTTTCTCTCTTCCTGTGCGCGAAAACCAGTCGCATTTTCTCAGCTCGTCAAGAATTGCCCCTCTTATGCGCGGGATTGCGTAGGTCTGGAACACGTAGCCCTTTGTCGGGTCGAACTTGTCTACAGCGTCCATCAGCCCGAAGACCCCGAACGATAATATGTCCTCATAGTCCAGACCCTGCGGAGGAGTTACGGCCATTCTTCCGACAACGTACTTTATCAGCGGCAGATAGCGCATAATCAGATCATCTCGTCCCTGCCCAGTGCGGGAATATTCCTGCCACAATACTTTTTCTTCTGCTGTCGTCATGTCCTCAAATCTCGCTGACTCCTTTCCCAAGAGTCTTTACTTTAAGCATCCAGTTGCTTGTGGAAAATTCAATTGTCCTTCCCTTGTTGCCTCCTGTGTCTGCCGCTACTAGGGCTATTCCCATTCTGGCAAGACGTTTCTTTGTCTCACTCACATTCTTCGCGCCTACTGTGAGAAATTCCGCCGACGCTCCGGGCAACGAAAACATTTGCGCCCCTCCTGCAATTTTCGCTTTGATGCGGGGACGGGTCGCGCCTTTCTTGAGCATTTCCTCTATCAGCGCGGGAACTGCCGTATCAGCGAATTTCCCGACTTTCTCGGACGCATGAAGCCCCCTGCTGTCCGGGAGCATTATGTGAGCCATGCCGGCAATTTTCGCGAAAGAGTCATAGACCACAAGGCCTATGCATGACCCAAGCCCCAGCGTAATCAGCTTTATAGGCGCGGCAACAACCATCAGATCAGCCATTCCCAAGACTATACTGTTTTCTGCCATCAAACCACCTTCAGCTTTCTCAGAAGAAGCTCAAGCGAGTCAGGATCAGGAATGAGGATTATATGACCTGAGATTTTATGCCCCTCTTCCAGACCCTCAACTTTAAGCTCAGTGTTGACGAGAAGAGCAGTCTCCCCCATCTGGCCGTAAATCGACGCTACAACGTCAAGTATAGAACTCAGCATGTCATGAGCCACGCCGGGAACGCTTATCTGATGCTGGGTGCCAAGAAGCATGTTTATCGCGTTCAGGAACGAGGACAGCACGATATTTCCGACTTCGGTCAATGCACTGTCTGTCATTTCCTGGGGGACTTCTCCGGCCGGAATGAACGTGCCGAACTGCTGCTTTAGGAGAAGCTCAACCATAAGCTGCGCGTCTTCTTCCGGCTGAATGAATATCAGGCTGCACTGGAAGCCCCCTGTCGAGCGCACAAAAACCGCCCCCACAATCTGGAGGGGGTCTCCGTAATGCTCGCCGAGTTCATATATAGATACAAGCTCCGTTTTCGGCACGTCCATATGAATCATCCGGGACAAAAGCCCGCTCAGTGCCGTAGCAGCGTTGCCTGTTCCTATGTTGCCTACCTCGCGTATCGCGTCAAGCTGTCTGTCGCTGAATGCTATATCAGGCATTTTACCTCACTCCCTTAACCCTTAGTACTGTAGAACGAGGCGACATCAAGTATCAATGCCACGTTGCCGTCTCCGAGTATTGTACCGCCCGTTATGCCGTCAATTTTCGACAGGAAGCGACCCAATGACTTTATGACGATTTCCTGCTGGCCTATAAGCTCGCTGACAATGAAGCCGATTTTGTTTTTGCCGATTTTCACGACTACAACAGGGTACTCGTTGCGGTCATGCTCGACACCCTCGCTTCCCAGTATGTCCCCGAGTATGTTGAGCGACAGGACTTCACCGCGCAGCAGCGTCGTGGGCTCGCCGTGCACTGTCTTGATGTCGTCGCGCCTGACCATAATGGTCTCCTCGACGTTCTCAAGCGAGATCGCGTAGGTCTCCTTGCCGACTTTGATCAGCAGCGACAGGACTATTGCCAGCGTCAGGGGCAGGCGGATGTAAACGTGGGTGCCCTCGTTCTTCTTGCTGACAAGGTCAAACTGTCCGCCGAGCTGCTCAACTTTTGTCTTGACCGCGTCCATTCCCACACCGCGCCCGGACAAGTCTGTTATCTGCTTGGCCATGCTGAAGCCCGGCAATAACACAATCTGTGTGGCCTCGTCATCGCTCATGATGGCGGCCCGGTCCTCCGTGATAATTCCGCGCTCTATGGCCTTCTTCTTGACTTTCTCCGGGTCAATCCCTGCTCCGTCGTCGCTTACCTCGATAACGACTCCTGAACCTTCCTGATAAGCGGCAATCTTGAGGATTCCTTTTTCGGGCTTGCCGAGTGCCTTGCGTTCGTCGGGATGCTCGATGCCGTGATCCATTGAGTTACGTATCAAGTGAACCATAGGGTCGCCTATTTCGTCTATCACTGTGCGGTCAAGCTCCGTGTCCTCACCCTCAAGGACAAGCTCAACGTTCTTGTTGAGAGTCTTGCAAAGGTCGCGGATTAGGCGGGGGAATCTGTCGAATGTGAAACTCACCGGGACCATTCTCAATTTCGTAACGAGTTCCTGAATGTCGCCGGAAATCCGTCCAAGCTGTGACAGCGTGTCGTCAAACTGGCGCAGTCTTGCTTCCTGCACGAGGCGTTCAATTCTTGCGCGTGAAATCACCAGCTCACCTACAAGGTTCATGAGTTTGTCGAGACGGCCTATATCTACCCTGACGGTCTGACTGCCTTTCTTCGCGGTATCTTTCTTTGCTGGGGCGGCTGGTTTTGCAGGAGCAGGAGCGGCGGGGGCTGGAGCAGGAGCGGCGGCTTCCTGGACTGGTGCAGGTGAGGGGGCAGGAGCCGGGGCGGGCTGTGCAGGTGCCTGGGCGGGTGCGGGGGCTGAGGGTGCGGCTTCATCGGCTTTGACCTCGACAACATCCGCTGTCTGCACGTCACCTATCTTCTCTATCGCGGCCTTGACTTCCTCGGCTGAGGCGGGAGTCGCGACATAGACGTTGAAGTCAAACTCGAACTCTTCCTTCTCCAGCGCGTCAGTGGGAGGCTCGGCGCGGAAAATCTCGCCCATCTCCTCAAGCCTGTTCACCACCATGTAGGCGCGGGCGGCCTTCAGCAGGCATGACTGGCTCAGGGTAACGTGGACGTTGTAGGCGTTTGCCCCCTGTTCGTTGGCTTTCTTCGCCCATTCTGCGTCCTGTGATGAGACCATCGTACCGCCGCCGTCAGCAGGAGCAGAGGCAGCAGATGCCGCAGAAGCCGCGGGAGCTGGAGCCGGGCCTTCGTTGCGCAGGTCGTGAACCATCTCGGACACGTCAATATGTGCGTCATTCCCGCCGCCGCGGATAGCGTCCGCCATCTCCTGGAGCGTGTCCAGTCCCTGAAACAGCCTGTTCATGTCGGCCTCAGTGAGGGGACGTGTACCTTTCCTCGCCGCGTCTAACCTGTCCTCCATCGCGTGGGTAAGACCCATCATGTTGGTGAAGCCCATTGTCCCGGCCATGCCCTTTAACGTATGAGCCGCACGGAAAATTTCGTTGATTACGTCCATGTCGGTCATATTCTTTTCGAGGGCAAGAAGCAAGTCGTCTAATCTCTGTACGTTGTCGTCAGTCTCATCGAGGAATGCCCCCAAGTACTGACTCATATCCATATCTGCCAAAGTCTTTATTCCCCCTTAAGTGTTTGTCATTTCACTAGTCTTACCATTGCGTCGGGTATTTCGTTGAGCGGCAGAATCTCGTCAACAATCCCTGCGTCAGCGGCGGCTTTGGGCATTCCGTAGACAACACATGTCTTCTGGCTTTCCGCCAAAACGTAAGCACCCCGCCTCTTGAGCGCAATAGCTCCGTCAGTGCCGTCCCTGCCCATTCCCGTAAGTATCACGCAGAGTACATTTCCGCCGTATTCGTCCGCGACGCTCAGGAACATGATATTTGCCGCCGGTTTCACGGACAATACAGGGGGAGCGTCAGACAGTCCGCAGACCGCTGTACCTGCCCTGCGCCTGACTATGAGGTGGCTTCCTCCGGGAGCGATAACAGCCCGGCCAGGCTTGAGCGAGAGTCCTTCAAAGCCTTCGACAACCTCAATCTGTGATGCCTCGTTGAGCCTCTTGGCGAATGAGCCTGTGAACTCTTTGGGCATGTGCTGGGTTATGACGATCGGAACGGGGAATTTCTTGGGGAGCTTGGGGAGCAGTTCGCTTAATGCCATAGGCCCGCCTGTTGATGACGCTATCGCCACAATGTCGCGCCGTCCCATGCTGACAGGGGGAGTCATTCGGCGGAACTCGGAGGCTTTCGCGCCTGCCTGAGATGCTCCGAAAATCCCGCCTCTTGGCCTGACTTTGGCGGTTGACGCTGCTATTATCTTGTCGATTATCTCGCGGCCTATGTCCTTTATGTTGAGTGAGATAGACCCGGAAGGCTTCCCGATAAAGTCAACACAGCCCAGCGCAAGAGCCTTAAGGGTTGTTTCCGCGCCTTCCTGTGTCATTGTGCTTACCATTATTACGGGCATGGGGTTAGTCTTCATGATTTCGTCGAGTGCTTGAAGGCCGTCCATAACGGGCATCTCAACATCCATTGTAACTATGTCGGGATTCAGTGCCTTGATCTGGGCGAGTGCGTCGCGTCCGTCCCTAGCTGTTCCTGCAACTTCGAGCCTAGGATCTGTCCTGATTATGTCGCTGATGAACTGCCTCATCAATGCGCTGTCATCTACCACGAGTACCCTTATCCTACCTTTTGGGGGCATTTAGTGTGTGTCCTCCTTTCCTTAAACGCACGAATAATTATAGCTTTATATTCAGATTTTCACGCGCCCTGTTTCTTGTCGCTGAACAGCGTTTGGGCAAGCCTCGAAAGAAATCCGCGCATACCTTTCTTCTTCTTGGGCGGGATTTCCTCGTGTTCTATCTTTGTTCCCTCACAGAGTCTCAGCAAGTCTCCCGCAAGATTCCTGACGCATATTCCGGCGTTGGAGTCAGGGTCTGAACGGTAGAATATCCGGCAGTTCTTCACGGAGCGTTCTATGACATCATCCTTCAGGACGTAGCCGAGATACATGGGTGCGTTCCCAAGAAACTGCATAGAGGCAAGCCGGATTCTCTCCGCCACTTCCTGGGCCTCGCGGCTTGAGCTTGCCATATTCACCACGAGCATAAGGCCTGTGGCGGCATCTTGGCTGTCCTGCCACGCGGCGGCACCTAGGGACTTTATGACACCGTAAGCGTCCCGTATGCTTGTAGGCTCAGGCGTGGTTATAAGGAGGGTCATCTCTGACGCGTAAGCAAAAGACAGCGCGCCCTTGTGTATTCCTGCCCCTGCGTCCATGATGAGATAGTCCGCCATGTCCTCAAGCTCAGACAACGCGCCGAAAAGCCTCTCCATAGCGTATTCGTCAAGGTCAGCAATCTCCTTTATCCCGTAACCGCCCGGCAGCAGGCTCACAGCTCCGTTGAGATTCGTAGCGCGCTCTGATGTCTTGAAGTGAACCAGAATCTCGTTGAGAGTGCGCGAGCCTTCTATGAGATGGGCTATGTTGTAGCGGGCATTCCTCACACCGCATAGTATATCGAGATTGGCCAGCCCTAAATCAGCGTCAATGAGGACGACTCTTTTCCCGAAATCCGCAAGCGCGAAGGACAATGCCGCGGCGATATTGCTTTTGCCGACCCCTCCTTTCCCGCTCAGAACCGAAAGGGTATGCAGTCTGGGTGCGGTTGTCTCAGCTTTCTTCTTTTCTCTGTTGTCTGTTACCATTCGCCTCAGTTCTCCAGCCTGGTCAAGATTGTAGCCTTCATGATAGCGGGACATAGCCTAACGCTTCCGTTCTTCTTCGGGCTTCATGAGGAAATCCGCTATCCTCGCGCCTGAAGCCGTCTCAATATCCTTTGGGACGTTCTGCCCCACTGTCAGAAAAGACATAGGACAGCCCATTACCTGATGAATGTTGAAGATTGATCCGTAGCTCACTGTCTCGTCAAGTTTCGTGAAAAGAAGGTGTGTTACTGGTATGTTGGGGATATGTTCCACAACGTCGAGCATGTCCTTGTACTTCATGTTTGCCGCCAGAACAAGATGGACAGCATCCGGCATGAATGAATTGTAGATGCTCTCGAAAAGCTCCATGTTCTTTTTGTCGCGCTGTGAACGCCCGGCTGTATCAAGAAGGATAATGTCAGCGTTCTCGTGCTCGTCAACAACTCCCTGTATCGCTGAGATGTCAAATATAATCTCGATGGGAACGCCCAGAATCTTGGCGTAAGTCTTGAGCTGTTCAACGGCGGCTATCCTGTAAGTGTCAGCAGTCAGCAACAACACGCGTTTATGTTCCCACAGTGCTTTGATGGCGGCGAGCTTGGCTATTGTGGTGGTCTTGCCGACTCCTGTGGGGCCTAAGAGCATGACCTTGCGCCCTCCTGCCGCGTCTCCTCCGTTGTCGCCCGCGCATTCTATCTGTGTCGCAAGCCATTTCGTGAACGGGAGCTTCTTTGTCTTGTCCTTGCGGCTGGCTATAGTGTAATCGGCCATGAGCTTGCGTATATATTTCTCGTCGACATCAGACGCTCTCAGCCTGCCTTCGACTCCCGCGTCATCGCCCGTAAGCTGGTGCATCCCCGCCTGGAACGGGGGCTGGGCCTGGGGGCGCTGGATTGCTGTTGCGACTCCGTTCTCGACCGCCGTCAAACGCTGTAGCAGCACGTCTATTCTGTCCGCCAAAGCTCCGACCTGATCCTTGAGGATTCTTGCGTCATCGTTGGACATGGCCGGGGGAGCAGGTGGCTGCTGTGATTGCTGAGGCGGCATTACGGGCGCGGGCTGAACAGGGGGCGTAACGGGGGTCGGCCTTGTGGTGAGTCCGTATGCATTGCGGAGGCCTTCGGGGGAAATCCTCACGTTGTCGGAAGGAAGACGGTAACCTTCCTCGCCTAGTTCTGACGACGGGAGGGGAGGGGCTGACGGCGACATACTTCCGCGCTCCTTGAACTCCATCAATTTCTGGAAGGCAATCAAGTTTTCCCGGCGGGTATCCTCGTCCATTGTTGACGCTGAGGACGCTACACTTGTTGTGCGGGATTTGAGGGCCGGCTTGGGGTCGTCATCCTCAAGAATCCCGGCTGTAACCTTCAGCACTGACCGCTGAAACAGTCCAAGCACTCCGCCTTCTTTCACCATCTGCGTTGAGAGGATGACAGCGTCCCGGCCTAACCTTTCAGCCGCAAGCCTCAAAGCCTCCGCGTCATCCTTAGCTGTAAATGTAATCTGATTCGTAACCCTCATTTATTCCACCATTCCAACGGTCTTGACCTGAACGCCGCGCACAATCTCGTTGTAGGACACGACAAATATATTCGTGATTGACCCCTCTATGAGCCTGCGGACAATCAGCCTCACATCAGGGTGGACGAGCAGGACAGGCGGAAGGTTCTTCACTATCATCTCATCCATTGCCCGCGAAATCGCCGAAATCATCCTCTGCACCTCCCTGGGGTCAAGGTTGAGCTGCCATCCGCGAGTCAAATCACCGTCAACCCCGGCCATGATCTTTTGCTCCCAGTTTGGCGACAACGTGGCGGCTGTGATTACTCCGTCCGGGCCCTGTATCTTGAGCGATATTAACCGGGACAATGACTCTCTTGCGCGCTCAGTGAGGAAGTCGACGCTCCGGGACATTTTCCCGAAATCGGCCAGTGCCTCGAATATCGTAACAAGGTCGCGTATCGGTATCTGCTCGCGTATGAGGTTCTGCAGCACCTTCTGTATCTCACCGAGCGACAATGACGCAAGCAGCTCATCTATTACAGCGGGGGCAGTCTCCTTGACCATGTCGGTCAGCTTCTGGACTTCTTGGCGTGTGAGCAACTCTGCGCCGTTCTTCTTGATGACTTCCGACAGGTGGGTCGCGAGGACTGAAGGAGCGTCAACCACCGTGTAGCCCATAGCCTCGGCCTTGTCGCGCAAATCGGGGGAAATCCACAATGCCGGGAGTCCGAAGGCGGGCTCTTTCGTTGGGACTCCGATAAGGTCTTCCTCGGCGGCTCCCGTGTTCATGGCTAGGTAGTGGTCGGGCAGCAATTCACCGCGCCCGGCTTCTGCACCTTTGACACGCAAAATATATTCAGTCGGCTTAATCTGTATGTTGTCGCGTATCCTTATGGGAGGCACTACTATACCCATCTCAAGGGCCATCTGCTTGCGTATTGTGCCGATTCTGTCGAGCATGTCGCCGCCCTGTCCCGGGTCAATCAGCGGGATAATCGCGTACCCTATTTCTGCCTCCATAGGCTCAACGGTCAGGAGCTTCATCACGTCTTCGGGTGAAACCGGCTCGGCTTTGGGCACTTCCTGCTGACCTGCCGGGGCTTGCGCTCCGGGAGCACCGGGCTGGCCTGCGGGGGCTTGGGCTCCGGGCACTGAGGCGGCCTGCTCCTCGGCGGCGATTTCCTGCATGGCCGCTTCACGGCTCACAGTGTAACCAAGAAAACCCGTCAGAATTGCGAGGCTCACGAACGGCACAGTAGGCAGTCCGGGAATGAGTCCCATCGACAAAAGCATACCTGACGCGATATAGAGGGGGCGGGGATATTTGGTGAACGAGTTGATGAGGTCGGGGCCTAACTCCGAGCTTGCCGCCGCGCGTGTAACGATAACGCCCATAGCTGTTGACATGAGCAGTGCCGGAATCTGCCCCACGAGTCCGTCGCCGACCGTCAAGAGGCTGTAATGACCCGCCGCCTGTGCTGCGTCCATCCCCCTCATGAAGATGCCTATGCTGAGTCCGCCGACTATGTTTATCGTTGTGATGATGAGTCCGGCTATTGCGTCGCCTTTCACGAACTTGCTGGCACCGTCCATAGCCCCGTAAAAATCTGCCTCGCGCTGTATGTCCTGCCTTCGCTGCTTTGCTCCCTGCTCATCGATTAGGCCTGAGTTCAGGTCAGCGTCAATCGACATCTGCTTTCCTGGCATTGCGTCCAGCGTGAATCTTGCGGCGACCTCAGCGACTCTTTCCGCGCCCTTGGTGATGACGAGCATCTGTATGATGACGAGAATCAGGAACATGATGATACCGACAACATAATTTCCGCCGACAACGAAATTCCCGAAAGCGTTAATCAGCTCGCCCGCGTTCCCGTAAAGCAGTATGAGCCTCGTTGTTGAGACGTTGAGGGACAGACGGAACAGTGTCGAAATCAGAAGGAGTGTCGGGAAAATGGACAGGTCTAGTGCCCGCTTCACATAGAACGTAACCAGAAGAGTAACGACCCCCAATGTGATATTCATTGAGAGCAAAATATCTATGAGCCACGTGGGAAGAGGTACGACCATCATAATGATGATAAGCACCATAAGCAGAGCCACGCCAATATCGGAATAGCTCTGCACCTTTTTGCGCATGGAAGGAATTGCCGCGCCCGCAGCTTCTGGCAATGTGAAACTCATCCCTTTACTGTCTGGAAAATTTGACCAGTATTTTACACGAAAAGGGAGAAAACAGAAAACCCCGCAAAATCCCGCACCAATCACAGAGAAATTCACACGCAAAGAACGCGCCATCCCCCGCGAAAATCCCCCGTCAAGTCCCGCACATGCCGCAAAGGAATCTTCACGCAAGGAACGCACTTATCCCCGCGAAATTCCGGCACTGCTATAATTTCCTCATCCACAAAATCACAAGGAGGACTCACATCATGAGACGCAAAACTTTCACCGCCCTTCTCATTCTCGCGCTGGCACTTCTCACCATCAACGCCGCCAAGAAGAACGATGAAATCCACCGCATGGGAATCTTCATCAGCAACTTCACCGAGCAGGGCATGTTCGAGATTGACATCAACAGCATCGGCAACGCTGACCTGGTGAGATTCGGCATAGCCCACAACGTCATCAACAACCCGAAATCCACCGTCAGGAAATGCGCCCTGCCTGACTGCGAATACGGCCCCTCACTCATGTCAGGGTCATCAGTCGCCCAGAGCGTGAGGAAATACTTTGACCTCGACGTGAGCAACAGGACGGTAACAGGACAGCCCGAAGCGATTTATGACGGGGACAACTACCATTTTGACGCGAGGCAGTGGAAGGACGACACGGTGTATTACGCTGAGGTTCAGGACGTGAGGCGCGAGAAGGGGCTCGTTCACATGGAAGGCGAGCTCTACAATGTCAACAAGAAATCTGACCGCCCGGCATATTTCACGGCGATTGCGAGACCCTACAAGTGGCAGGGAAAAAATACTTGGTCTATATTGAGATTGAGTGTGGAATGGAAGGAAGGGGAATAAGTGAGTGGGCAATACTGATACCGAATAGAATACACAAAGCCTTGCTGTACAGGAATTTTGCTGAATTATTCCGCGTCATTCTTGTACGGTTCTTTGTACGGTCATGCGCTTAGTTTGTCATCTATCATCCTGTAAACCAGAGCCGTGATTATGTCATTCTTGCCAGCGTACTTATGAACGCTCACGCCGACATATTCCGCAAATTTTCTCAGCTCTACGGCTGTAAGCCTCAGCTTTTCCAGCGAACGAAACGCATTCTTCACTGACTTGCAACCGTAAAGCTGAGTCCTCCATTCCGCGAACGTTTCACATGTTATGCGCTTGGGCTTCCTAACCGAGCATGCCTTGAACGTTTTGCTGAAATCCTCCAGAGCTCCATAATTTCGCAGGGCTTCTTCCTGTAATCTTTCGTAGATGAGCTGAGTTGCTATACAGTCTCCGATTGCCCTGTGCCTGCCTTCAACTTCCAGCCCGAAATGCTCAAGCACCGAGTCAATATCACGCGAAGGCAATTCCGCGCAAAGCCTCCGGGAGATTCTCAGAACATCAATAAAATTATTGGTCAGCGGGCGTTTCAGGTGCTTCATGAAGCTGTCATACAGAAAATTAACGTCAAAGCTCACGTTGTAGCCAACTATCACGCTGTCGCCGAGAAAGTCCGCGAAACCTTTTATTGCGCTGGACGTTCGGGGTGCGTCAGAAAGCATTTCATTTGTGATCCCGGTCAAGCCCACAATAAATTCGTCAACAAACACACCATCACGGCGCGGAGGCTGTATCAACGTCTGAAATTGCCCGGCGGGTTTGCCCCCTGAATATTTCACCGCTCCGATCTCTATTATGTCGCTGTCATACAGACCAAGCCCGGTAGTTTCTATGTCCACAAGGCAGTAATCAGACGGGAAGTCTACATAGCTTAGGCCGCGAAATTCACGGATTACTTCAGCCATTCCACACCTGACAAGATTACTCCGTGTACCCAGTATGTGCAGTTTTTGCCGTCATTTATCTTCAGCAGGTATTTGCACAGGTCAACAGCATTCGCTTTGTCCCAGGGGATATTTTGAGCAAGCTCACGTTTCATAAACAGCTTGGTGATAATGTCCTCAGTGATATTCCCGCCATGACTCATTGGCATAGAACCATACAGGCGGAACTCATCAATCCCGCTGAGTTTTTCCGATGACAGTAATTTGGGCATCAGCTTGCACACACTTTGTAGACAATTGATGATAGTCATTGCATACGTGTTCGGCGAGTCAATACGCACCCTCATATCAAGCGCGGACGTTTTATCGGCCTGCGGAATTATTCTGACTGACACAACGCGCCCGGTCTGCAATGACTTGTCCAGACGCGCCCAGTCATTTTCAGCTCCCCACACATCGCGGATAATATCTTCGGCGGCTCGTTCGGGAGCGTCGGCTGAAGTTACGTACGGTGTATCATCGCTCCACCACCACGAATCAGCACGAACACACCCGGCAAACACAAGAACACAGCAAAGCGCAAATCCG
>JAFSKV010000080.1 GCA_017448795.1 Synergistaceae bacterium
CCTGTTGCCTTGTCCCACACAACGGTTGTCTCGCGCTGGTTGGTGATTCCTACCGCGGCGATTTCGTCAGGGCTTGCGTTTACGGCGGCCAGTGCTCCGCGTATTACGTCCTGAGTCCTGCTCCAGATTTCCATCGCGTTATGCTCGACCCAGCCCGGATGCGGGAAAATCTGCTCATGCTCCATCTGGTACGAGCCTGCGGGTCTTCCGTCCTTCGTGAACAGCATACAGCGGGTGCTTGTCGTCCCCTGGTCGATTGCGGCTACATATTTCTTGCCTGACATTGAGATTGTCTCCTCCTGTTTCGTCTCTGTTGCTTCCTGTTTCTTGCTGCCGAAAAGCCTGAATATCATTGTGCTGACTCCTTAGCTTTTGCCGGGCGTGAAGTGTTTTTGCTGACTGCTGGCCACTCCACGCCGTTCACTGAATTAACGCGGGGGCTGTGAGAGTTACGCTACATTATTCCTACAGCGTGGCAGAAGAAGTACGCTGCAACTGCACCCACCAGCGGCCCGACTACAGGCACCCATGAATAAGCCCAGTCCGAGTCTCTCTTGCCGGGAATGGGGAGTACGAAGTGTGCGATACGTGGTGAGAGGTCTCTTGCGGGGTTGAGAGCGTAACCAGTAGGGCCACCCAATGCCGCGCCGAGTCCGTAAATTATGCCTGCGACAAGGAACGTACCAACTCCGGGCGTGAAGCCTGCCTTTGTCGCAACACCCTCAGAGAACACGCACATGATGAGTGTTACGAGGAAGAATGTAGCGATTGCCTCAGTCAGGAAGCAGCAAGGAAGACTGCGATCCTTCTCGCTCTTGTTGGGGGCAGTGCAGAACACTCCGAGCTGTGCGCTTGGGTCTGAGCCCTTCCAGTGGTCAAGGTATGCGAGCCACACGACAACAGCGCCGCAGAATCCTCCGCACATCTGAGCGATGATGATGCCGAAAGCCTCGCCCCATGAGCCGTAAGTCCCGGCGAGAGTCTTTGCGACTGTTACGACGGGATTCAGGTCTCCCTGAGCAGAGCCGAGTCCGTTTGCCGCGAACACTCCGAGTCCTACTGCCCAGGCCCAGCCCCAGCAGATATGTACCCAGTTTGAGCCGTTAGCCTTTGAGTCTTTCAGCACGAGGTTAGCGACGTTTCCGTCTCCGAATACGACAAGAACGAGCGTCCCGAAGAACTCCCCTAAGATTGGTCCGGGTGTGAACATGATGAATGATTCCTCCTGTGAGAATTTTGTTGTTGCCCTGCTGAATACCCGTGCAAATTCCTGCGGCATTAAGCCCCCGCGTCAGTGCTGGCGGGAAAATGACACAGTGATATCCGCAGTGATGTTATTGTGAGTGATGGGGGATATTGTAGTGTATTCTTGCACCTGATGAATGAGAAATTTTGCGGGATTGAGGCGATGATGTCAGGGTAAATTTTGGAGCGGTAAATGTCAGCAAAGACACATCACACACCAGGGTGAGTAAGGAAAGAATCCCCCCGGCCGCAACGGTCAGGGGGAAATTGTGAGGCTAATACTTCACGGCTATAACAGGCGCGTAGACTATCTCAGGGTTGAGCCAGACTGACACTGTGAATGTCTGTTCATCCGGGACTGTTGAGACTGGTCCGCCGTCAGCGTCAAAGAACTCCGCAATGCCGTCATCGTCCGACGGGGTATCCGAGTTCGCGAGGTAGACCAGTTCCGCCCCAGCGTGCGAGTCATCGCTGAGGGTAACGGTGAAGTCATACATTCCTGCTTCATCCGCCGAGACCGTCCCAAGCTCCGCGACAATCACATAACCGCCCGCAAAGCCCGCGCTGTTTTCCGGCATTGTGGAACGTCCGGCCATGTCGTCAACGGGCAGGGAAGATTTGTGTTCATCATCCGGGATTTCAGGTGTTCTTTCTTCCGGCAATGATGACTTCTTGGCTGTCCTGTCCTCACGTATCAAGAGCCTGACTCTCTTTGCGTGTGAGCCTCCTGAGTTCTCAGCCCTCACAGTGATATACCCCTTGCAGGCTTCTTCCGGCGTTCCGCTTATAGTCCCCGTGTCAGCGTCAAGAGAGAGTCCGGCGGGAAGGTTCACTGCTCTCCACGTTATGGGTGCGTTGCCTGTTGCCGCGACATCCGCGCTGTAGTCTCTGCCTTTGACGGCTTGAGGAAGTGAGGAAGTCGTGATTTTGGGCTTCACACCGTTCACAGTGAGGGTGAAATCTTTTGACACACTGCCTTCCGCGTTTGTGTCTGTGAATGTGAGGACGAGGGCGTTGCATGTCTCATTCGGAGTGCCCGTTATTGTCCCTGCGTCAGCGTCAAAGCCCAGACCGTCAGGAAGAGTCCCGGCAAGCTCAAGGGTTATGGGCTTCGTACCTTTCTTCATGGTGATGGTTGCGCTGTATCTCTTGTTCCACGTCCCAACAGGAAGCGATGATGTCTTGAATACAGGCATGACCGCGTGAACGTCAAGGCTAAGGGTCTTGGTGTCAGTGCCTGCTGAGTTGCTGACTGTTACGGTTACGGGGTATGTTCCCTTGGTCCGGGCTTTCCCGCGGATTGTACAGTCCTTGAACGTGAGGCCTGCGGGGAGTCCGTCAGCAGACCAAGTGAGCGGCGTTGTTCCTGACGCGATGACCGTGCCGGAATATGACTGCCCTGTTGTTGCGGACTTGAGTCCCGTTGTCGTAATCGTTGGGACAATCTGGGATTTCAGCGTGAGCTTTCTCTGAGCGTAACCAACAGCGTTTTCCGCAATGACCGTGATCTTGAAGCTGCCCGCTCGTGTTGGAGTGCCTGAGATTGAGCCGTCTGCGCTGAGAATGAGTCCCGCCGGAAGAGTCCCTGAAGCTATGCGCCATGTAGGAGCGGGATTGCCTGTTGCGTCGAGCCTAGCAGTGTAGGGTTTGCCGATAGCCGCGGGGTTGAGGGTTGTGGTTGTGATTGCGGGGGCTGTCCAGTCGGGAGGGTTAGTGATTTTGAGGGTGAGACGCTTGGAGTCGTCGCCGGCGGAATTTGAGGCCTTGACCGTGAATGTGCATGAGCCTGCCAGCGATGGAGTCCCGGAGATTGTGCCGTCAGAGCTGAGGGTGATACCGTCAGGGAGCTTGCCGCTTGTGTGTGTCCACGTTATGGGGGCTGTCCCGGAGGCTGTGAGGACTTGGGTGTAGCTTGTGCCGACTGTGGCGTTGGGGAGCGAGGACGTAGTGATTGCTGGCTTGGCTTGCACAGCTCCTTCCGTGATGGTTACGTCCATTTTCCGAACGCTGTAACCTGTGGTGTAGTTGTACTTGACCGCTGAGGGTTTCGAGGCGAACATAGCGACACCGTCAGAGTATGTTGTGGCTATGTCGGCACTGCTGGAGTCGAGTCCCTTAACGTTTGAGACGTTAGCGGTCTGCGCTGAAGTCATGTAGCCGGTAAAGTTGAGCTGATAGGGGTATGACGGATTGCCGGATGATGTTAGTATTAGGCCTTCTCGTGTCTGTGAGTCGCACCTTAGATACGTCAAATCAGTGTTGTGGCTCACGTCTAGCTTGATTAGCTGGTTAGAATTGCAGTCCAGGTACTTCAAAGCAGTAAAATACTCCACACCCTTCAATGACGATATGCCCTTACTGTCAATCTCCTCAATACGTGTCGCTCCCGCAATCTCCCCATCACTCAGGTATCCATTCCCGTCCTTGTCGAAATTGTCGCTCACGTACTGCCTGAACACGGAGTCCGGAAAATTCGCCGCGTCAACCGCCACATCCCCCCAAGCA
>JAFSKV010000081.1 GCA_017448795.1 Synergistaceae bacterium
CTCATCAAGCTGATGACGGTTGTAGCGTTGGTGCTTGCTCCGTTGTTCTAGGGATTAGCTGAAAGTTTGACGGGAGGAGTCGGTGATGGCTTCTCCCGTTTTTTGCTGGCTAGAGTCTCACTTCTCACGTATCCTGATTCTTCCCCGGCGCAGGTAAATCACCGCAGTAGACGCAAGAACAAACCCCATGCTGAGTCCCGCAAGCGAGATGAGGCAGTTCACCCCGTTCAGCTCAACCCATTCACGCGCACCCAGATATATCCCCGTTATCGCGAAATAGAACAGGTCGCCCGGTATCAGCGGTATGATTGACGGGTAGACGAAATACGTCGACGGCTGCTTGCGCCTTATTGCGAGGAACTCAGCGTACAGCGCCGCCGCGGAAGCCGAGAGTGTCATGTACCCGAAACGCCCCGCAATAATACCCGGAAGGTACACCACGCATACACGCGACAATGCCCCCCCAAGCCCCGCAAGCCACAAGTCCTTCACCGGTATCCTGAAGACCACGCCGAACCCGACAGAGGCCGTGAAAGACAGCGCGACAAGCACAGCCGGGTTAGTCGGGGCGGAAATCGCCGGGCTTATCATCCCCTCAACACCGAACATCAGGAACGCACCGTATATCCCAAGCGCAAGTGCCATAGTCTCAACAGAAATCTTCAGCATCTGCAATATACCGTTGCTCTCGTTGCCGCAGAGAAGGTTGCGCATAGCGTTGACCAGAGGGATGCCGGGTATCACGAGCATTGAGACCGTTATCATGATGACCGCGAAATTCCCGTTGAAGCCGGAATATATGAACGCAAGAGCCACAGAAGCCGCCGCCCCCATAGTCAGCGAGTTCACAAGCATCCTGTCCAGCCCTGAGCGCTCAAGCCACCCCATCAGGAAGTGAATCAGGGCAGTAACGCACACAATCGGAACAGCGTCCCACAAAGTCGCCCCGAACATCACCCCAAGGCACAGCATCGCGCAGATTTTCCCGCCCAGCACAACAAGCTCCGGGTAATCGCCGACGTTCATGGCACGGTCAAGCATCTGGGACAAAGTTTTCGGGGCAGGCCTGATTTCCGCGACCTTGTAGGATAACTGATTGAGCGAGCGCAAACGGTCAAGGTGAATCCCGGATGAGTGTATCGAGATCTGCCGGGAGGAATAATTCCCCTCAGAGTCATACGCGCTAACTGACATGTGGGAGCTGAGGAGGTACACGCTGACTTCATGGAGGCCGTAAGCCCGGCAGACAGTCATAACCGCCGTGTGAATGCGCTCAAGGTTCGCCCCGCTCATAATCATGCTGCGGCTGAGGCTCACGCAGAACTCAAGAATGTAATCAATATCACGCGTCATAGTGCGAATCTTTCTGCTGACTCGATAACGTGCTTGGCGAGGACTGCTGTTGTTGCCGCTCCGACTCCGCCCGGCACTGGGGTGATTGCCCTCACAATCGGCGCAACTGACTCATAGTCCACATCACCGCACAATTTCCCCTCATCGTCGAGATTAATTCCCACGTCAACGACAACCTGCCCTTCTGACACGTACGAGGCATCAACGAACCTTGCCCGGCCTATCGCGGCAATGAGTATGTCGGCTCTGCGGGTGATTTCGGGGAGGCTCTGCGTGTGGGAGTGGCAGACTGTCACGGTTGCGTTCCGGGACATGAGGAGCATTGAGACCGGGCGGCCAATGACGAGGCTTCGGCCAATGACTGCTAAATTCTTGCCGTCCACGCTGACCCCGTAATAGTCGAGAAGCTCAACGCAGGCCTGGGCGGTGCAGGGAGGGAAGCCGGCCCCTGACCCGGTGAAGACTCCGGCGAGGGATGCGTCGGTCATGCAGTCGACATCTTTTGACGGGTCAAGAAGCTCACACGCGGCTCGTTCGGCGGCTTTGTCGGTCAATGGCCGGAACATCAGGCAGCCGTGAACGGACTCGTCGGCGTTAATCTCGCGGATATGCCCGGTGATTTCGCCAGCAGGAGCATCTGAAGGCAGGATGATTTTGCGGACGGCAATACCGATTTTCTCACAGCGTTTCACTGCCCCTGTCTCGTAGGCAATATCGCCCGGATTCTCCCCGACCCTGAGAGTCGCAAGCATCGGGACAATCCCAAGAGCCTTTAGCCTCTCACATCGTGCGGTGAGTTCATCAGTGAGTCCGGCGGCAACTGGTACGCCCTTCAACACATCGGCCATGTTATACCCTCCTGACTATGAGAGTAACTTTCCCTGAAATGTCATCGGCTTTCTGCAAGTAATCGGCAAGCAATGTGTCAACTTCTGACTCTAAGGCCTGTGCTTCCGGGTTGTCCCTGAGACCGCTCGTGTTGATGTAAATGTTCATGGCGGCGGCGTTCATTGCGGCCTCGCACAGCAATACCCCGCATCCAACGTCAGAGATGAGCATGATATTTCCCTTCTCCATGACGATTTCAAGCATGTCCATAGCCTCACAGCAGCATCTCACCATCTCGATTGGGGCTTTGCAGGCTTTGACGGCGGCGGCCTCGTAGATAGCTTTGCGGTTGGGGTAATCTTTGGGGAGCTTCCATGCGGCGGAAAGTTCAGGGAATGCCTTTGCGTCCTCGTCAGCAAGCTCAAGCATCCTGACCCGGAGCTTTTCTGCGCGCTTCACGATGTCCTTCATCTCGTCCTCAACCTCTGTGTATCTTCTGTTGCCGACGGTGAAATTCGCGGCCATCTCGCACAGTGCCGCACCCAATGCCCCGACAAGAGCAGACGCTGCCCCGCCTCCCGGCATGGTTACTTTTGAGCCAAGCAGCTTGGAGAAGTCAGCGCAAGATTCCTTCATCAAGAGTTTATCGGCCATGACTAGAACAGCCCCCTTATCTTCCCGTCAGCATCAATATCAATGTTGAGGGCGGCGGGTTTCTTGGGAAGACCGGGCATCGTCATAATCTCACCAGTAACAGCAACGAGGAATCCTGCTCCTGCTGACAGCCTGACTTCGCGCACGGTGATTCTGAATCCTGAAGGCCGTCCGATTTTCGCCGGGTCATCCGAGAGCGAGTACTGAGTCTTCGCCATGCACACAAGGAGGTCATCTTTCCCCAGCCCGTGAATCTGCGCTAAATCTTTTTCCGCCTGCGCTGTGAAGTCGACACCGTCAGCCCCGTAAATCTCCCGGGCGATTGCGTTCATCTTCTCTTTGGGGGACATGGCCGCGTCATAGATGAACCTGAAACTTGACGGCTTCTCGCAGGCTTCCACGACTTTGCGGGCTAACTCTGTTCCTCCCTCGCCGCCTTTTGCCCACACCTCAGACAGAGCGAATGACGCTCCGAGTTCCTCACACTTTTTCGCGACAAGAGCAAGCTCCGCCTCCGTGTCATTGGGGAAACGGTTAATCGCGACGACAACAGGCAGGCCGTACTTCTGGACGTTCTCGATGTGCTTGATGAGGTTGGGGATTCCTGCCTCAAGGGCGGGCAAGTCCTCAGTGTTAAGCTCGGTCTTCTTGCGGCCTCCGTGCATCTTCAACGCCCTCACAGTAGCGACAACAACAACGGCATCCGGTTTCAGGCCTGCGACCCGGCATTTTATGTCGAGGAACTTCTCCGCCCCCAAGTCCGCGCCGAAGCCTGCCTCAGTAACGAGATAATCCGCGCACTTCAGTCCGAGCCTTGTTGCCTGCACAGAGTTACAACCGTGAGCAATGTTAGCGAACGGCCCGCCGTGAATGAACACCGGGCTTCCTTCGAGGGTCTGGACGAGATTCGGCTTGATTGCGTCCTTCAGCAGCACCGCCATTGACCCGGCCGCGCCTATATCGTGGGCTGTTACGGGCTTCCCGTCATAAGTGTACGCAAGAACAATCCTGCCGAGCCGTGCCTTCAGATCCATCAAGTCAGACGCAAGACACAGAATCGCCATGACCTCAGACGCAACCGTGATGTCGAAGCCTGACTCGCGTGGCACACCGTTAGCTTTTCCGCCGAGACCGATAACGATGTTGCGTAGTGCGCGCTCGTTGAGATCCATCACCCTGCGGAATACGACTCTTCTTGGGTCAATGTTGAGCTCGTTTCCCTGCTGGATGTGGTTGTCGAGCATGGCCGCGCAGAGGTTGTGGGCTGTGGTGATTGCGTGAAGGTCGCCGGTGAAGTGAAGGTTGATGTCCTCCATCGGGATGACTTGCGCATAGCCCCCGCCAGCTGCTCCGCCTTTGAGTCCGAAGCTGGGGCCTAATGACGGTTCACGGAGGGCGGCCATCGCGTTTTTGCCGATTTTGCGGAGGCCGTCTGTGAGTCCGACTGTTGTTGTGGTCTTGCCTTCACCTGCGGGCGTGGGGGTGATGGCGGTAACGAGGATCAATTTTCCGTCGGGCTTGCCTGCGAGTCTTTTTGCTACGGAAGGTGAGAGCTTGGCTTTGTACCTGCCGTAAAGCTCCAGCTCGTCCTCGGATATTCCGATTTTGTCGGCAACCTTGATGATAGGTTCGGGGGTTACTGACTGCGCAATCTCTATGTCGCTTGGAAATGGCATTGCTATTTCTCCTTTTGTTCGTGGAAATTTATTCGTGGATTATAGCAGAGGAGCAAAGTGTATAATGTCAAAGCAAAAACGGAGTGAGCCATTCATGAGCAAGACACTTGTAGTATATTTCAGCAAGAGCGGACGCACCAAGACCATCGCCGAGACGATAGCCCGCGAGATTTCCGCCCCCCTCCACGAGATAATCACCCTCAAGAAATACCCGCGCACCTACCTCATGACCATACTTGAGTCGCGCAAGGAGTTCAAGCGCAACGAGAAGCCCGAACTCGCCAGCCCCAAGGTTGAGGATTTCGCCTCATATGACCGCATAATTCTGGGCTTCCCCGTGTGGTTCTGGACATGCCCGATGGCTGTTGTGTCGTGGCTCGAACAGTACGACTTCAGCGGCAAGGAGATTTTCCCCTTCTGCACCAGCGGAAGCAGCTCATGCGCAAAGGCAACAGCAAAAATCCGCGGGCTATGCCCCGGCGCGAACGTCCACGACGGCATCAAGGCAAACACGATTGACGGCTCGAAAATCCGGGAGTGGCTCAAAGACTGACGGTCTCACCTGCACAGTGCCTCAGAGTACAGGTACAAACCCCGTTTCGAGTTCGGGTGAATGTGGTCGTTGAGGTAACAGCCTGCTGTTGACGCGAGAATTTCAGCGGAGATTATTCCGTTCACGTCAAAATATTCATGGCCTTCATGAGCGCAATAATCCCTGAGAGCCTGAGAGTAAGACTCATTCTTGGCGAGCTTCTCGGAGTAAGTCAGCGGGGTAAACGGGTCTCCGTCATCTGACCACCACGGGGCAATGTACGCGAACTTCGCGCCGGGATTCTTGTCCCTGATGAGGGCTTCGAGGGATTGCAGGCGTGAGACGTATTCGCCCGGAGTCATGGCGCAGGTACTAGGGTTGCAGTAGCGAACATCGTTTGTGCCGACCGCGACAACGTACAGCCCCGCTCCTGTTGAGGCGATTTCGTCAGCGTGGTCGATGAGAGTCTTGACCGTTCCGCCCCCGAATGAGACGTTGTGAATCTCAGCGGTGATTTGCCCTTCAAGCGGCTCATAGTAGGGATACCCGCCGTTCCTCGAACCCTGAGTAACCGAGTCGCCCGACAAAGCACACTGACCCCTCCGAGTTCACCAGCCTCATGAAGCGCGAGTCCCTCACGTCAGCGGCAAGCGGTGAAACTTTCTCGCGGACATAGCCCCGTTCGTCAAAGTGCCAGCGTTCACGGACCATGTCGAAATTGAAGGCGTGCCCGAAGACTGTCGACGATATTACCCGGCAGACTTCCTCAGCGCGGGCAAGGTCATACGTCGTGAGGCGCGGGGATAATTCCCCGTCAGCAATCACACTCAGCGGTACAGGCCTGTAGTTGCCGTTCATGTGCGCGCATGTCCACATGGGGATGATGCTTCCGCCGATGACTTCGCGCTTGTTACGGTCAATGTAGACTTCAACGAGGATGCTTGCGTCGCCGTTATACTCGCGGTAAATGTTGGCGTAATTTCCCGGACACCACGCCGTGAAGACTCTTCTGCCGTTTACGGTTGAGATTTCTGCGGGCTGTACTGAGTGGGTGTGGTCGGCAAGGATTATGTCAGCCCCAAATTCCCGGAAGATTTCCCCCCAGGCTCGCTGGTAGTCGTCGGGCTTAGTGAGGAACTGCTCGCCCATGTGAGGCAGGACAACAATGAAATCCGGCTCTAACTCTTTTGCGCGGTCAAAGTCTCTCCTTACGCTTTCTTTGACGGCCTCGAAATTCTTGCTTGACGGTGAGACGATAAGCGAAGTCAGGAAGCTCAAGTCCTTCGAGCGCAGAAGGTCATCCTCAGTGCAGCCGTTGCTCCCGTAAGTGTAGGACAAGACGGCGAACTTCAGCCCGGATTTCTCGATGAGCCTCACGCTGTGTGTGTCCTTGTCGTCCTGAGACCTGTAAGAGCCTGTGTGAGGGAGTCCGATTCTGTCGAGAACGTCGAGAGTCCTCAATGCTCCGTCCCTGCCCTTGTCGAGCAAATGATTGTTGGCGGTCGTAACCAAGTCAAAGCCCGCTCGCTTCACAGCCTCCCCGAAAGTGTCCGGGTAATTCAGCGCAAGTGTCTTGCCGTCCCCGTAATTGCTCGTGGAATACCCGGCCTCACTGCCAGCCATGGGACCCTCGAACACTCCGATTGCTAGGTCTGCTGACTGTATGTATTCCCGCGTGAACTCGAACATGTCATCATAGCTCCCGTTTCCGCGCTTCACTTGGTCTTCAAGAAGTATCAAGTCCCCGCAGAATAGTATCCTGAAAGCGTCCTGAAACTCGCGGCGTTGTGTTCCGGCCATGACTGGAGGAATGAAGAAATTCCCGGCCTCGCTGCCGCTGCGGATTCTCTTGGCTATTTTCCATGCCCGGCGAAGAATATACTCCAAGAACTGGACGGCCTTGTTGTTGTTGTGGGACTGAAGCCAGCGTATGACGGCGGATTTTATTGCTGACTTGTTGATGCTTACGGTGATGAATCCGGCGTATACAGACCAGACTCCGGACATGACGATGACGGCAAGCAAAACTTTCTTCATGACACCTGTTCTCCTTTACGTGAAATATAATCAGCCCAGCCGAAAAATTCCGGGGGGTTGCTCCTGTGATGCTCAAAGATTCTTGGCGCGGGCATAACTACTGTGCAGTTGTCCGGGATGTCGCACGTTACGACGCAGTTAGCCCCTATGCAGACGTTGTCGCCTATGCGGACTCCTCCGATGATTTTTGCCCCGCACCCTATGAAGACGTTATCCCCGATTTTGGGCGCGCCTTGGTTCTTGCTGCCTTCGAGAGTGTTCGAGCCTATTGTTACCTGATGGAAGATTGTGCAGTTCTTGCCGATTTCTGCCCCTGCTGAGATGAATATTCCTGAGAGGCCGTGAGGAAAGACGGGGCATGAGGCTATGTGTGATTCTACAGGGACTGAGGCGTTGTGTATGATGAGATACCTCTTGTAGAGGAATGAATACATCAGGCGGGTGAAGCGTCTGCTTTGCGGGATTTTCTGGCGGATTGACCAGAATCTTGCGGGGGAAAAATCTCCTGTGAGGATTACTTTGATGATGTGAAGAAGCCTCCTCATCGCGGAGCCTCCTGCGTCAGGGCGCAATTATGGCAACGGGCAACGGGCAACGGGCAACGGGCAACGGGCAACGGGCAACGGGCAACGGGCAACGGGCAACGGGCAACGGGCAACGGGTAAGTATAGCGTTGTAATCCGTCAATGTCAACAGCTCCTTTCATGATGGGATAATTTCCGTGCAAGATTGTAGCATAGTGTATAATCCGAAATCAAAAACGGGGTAACTTCATGGGCAAAGTATTATTCATCCGTCAGCAGACTTACAATCAGCCAGAAATAGACTCATCAATCCTCCGGGCGTTCGACCATTTCGGGGGGATAACTCACTTCGTCAGCAGGGGGGAAAAAGTCCTCCTAAAGGTCAACTTGGTATCCGGCCATGACGTAACACGCCGGGTAACAACAGACCCTTCAATCGTGCGTGCTGTGGCAAAACTCGTTCTTGAGGCGGGCGGGACTCCATTCATCGCCGACAGCCCGGGCATCGACAGCTTCAAGTCAGCGGCAGAAAAAGCCGGCTTCATGGCCGTAGCTCGTGAATTGAGGATTGAGTGCCGTGAACTCACAGACCCGGTTGACCTTCCCGCAAGTGAGGGAGCTGACTTCAAGCGTATCCAGGTCAGCAGGCAGGTGATAGAGGCCGACAAGATAATCAGCCTCGCCAAGCTCAAGACACACGGCCAGATGTATTTGACGATGGGAGTGAAGAATCTTTTCGGGACAATTCCCGGTCGTCTCAAAGCTGGCTGGCACTACAACGTCGGACTCAACAGGGAGAGATTCGCGTCTCTTCTTCTGGATATATATCTTGGTGTGAGGCCTGACTTCACGATTCTTGACGGGGTGATAGGGATGCACGGCGACGGCCCGACTTCAGGAGATCCCTACGAGTTCGGGATAATCGGTGCTTGTGTTGACGCTCTGACGATGGACTTCCACTTCTGCAACATGCTGGGCGGGAAACTTGAGGATTACCCCCTCTACATGGCCGCCAAGAAACGCGACATGCCACAGTGTACCCTCAGCCCTTCTGACATTGAGGGCGACATCCCCGCGTCCCACGTGTTCCCCGGCGTGAAGCTCCCCAAGACCCGGAGCATGAGGCTGTTACCGCACATACCCTTCCTTGACCGTCTCATGACCTCGAAGCCCGTGCATATCCCGGAACGCTGTATAGGCTGCGGACGTTGTGCGGCTGTTTGCGCGGCGGGGGCATTGAGGCACGAGAACAAGCGGCTGTATTTCGATTACGGCAAGTGCATTCGCTGCTACTGCTGTCATGAGATGTGCCCGGTTAAGGCTATTGAGTTCCGTGAAAGCAGGCTCGTGAAATTCGTGAACATGCTGCGCTGACGGTTTGACAAAATCAGCGGTTGTTGCTATATTCTTGCGGTTGAAACTTTCAGGCCCCGTAGCTCAGTGGATAGAGCGACTGCCTCCTAAGCCGTAGGCCGGGTGTTCGAATCACCCCGGGGTCGCCATCAAACTTTTCCCCCCATCAAAAGGTGTAAATCACATGACGAATCAGAAATCATCCGACATAATCCCCGCAATGTTCTTCTCGACAGCCGTAACAATGATACTGACGAATCTCACGGAGTATGTCTCTGTTCTTGTTGACGGCATAATCACAAGCAGGTTTCTCGGCCATGAAGCATATTCGGCAATATCCCTCTTCAACCCCCTCATCGGCCTTCTCCTCCTCGTCAGCAACGCTATCACTACAGGCTCTCAGGTAGAAATCTCGCGTTCACTGGGGGCGGGCGAAAGGGACAGGGCAAATTCCGCCTTCTCGATAACCCTTCTCATCATGGCGTTTGCGGCGTTCGTCATCGTCATGGCCTGGCTGATGATTCCCGGCTGGCTTCTCAGGATAACGGGAGTCTCTGCGGAAAATCATGCTCACCTGTATTCTGACATGGCAGGCTACGTGAACGGCTACATGTTCGGAGTGCCGTTGCTGATGGTTATTCAGGTGATCGGCCCTGTTGTCGTCATGGACGGAGGAAAGACTCTCTTCACCGCCTCAATGGCCGCTATGGGTGCCTGCGATATTGCGTTTGACCTCGTGAATGTGTTTGTCTTTCACGGCGGTACATTCGGGATGGGTCTGGCAACGTCATTGTCATACTTGGTACAGCTCGCAATATTGATGCCTCATTTCTTCGGGAGGACGTGCGGCTTTGGTTTCACGCTGAAGTCATTTTCACCCGGACAGCTTGCGGATATAGTGAGGGGAGGCTCGCCTACATTCGTCAGGAAAATCGCCAACCTTCTGCGCGACCTCTTCGTCAACCGCTTCAACCTCTCAATCGCGCTCACAACAGCCGCAGTAGCCGCAAGAGGAATCCAGACTGACATAAACACTGTGCTTTTCTGCTTGGGACTGGGTATCGGCAAGACACTTATCACGATGACGGGGATATATTACGGCTCAAATGACAGGCTCGGAATAACCCGGCTTTTCTCGTACTCAATGAGGCTGTCGGTGATTCTTTCTGGGACTGTGGGAGTCGTCATGTTCATTGCCGCGCCGTTCATAGCGGGGGCATTCTCCAGTGAGCGTGAAGTCGTGGAGCTTGGGACATTCAGCATAAGGTGCATGGCATTCGGGATTGTGCCTGACGTTGTAGTTTCCGCAATGATGGGATACTTGCAGGGCATCAACAACAGCCGCTTCCTCAACGCCGTTAACATTCTGGACAGGCTGGTTATCCCTGTGGTTTGCGCTCTGGTTCTTGGGACGTTATTCGGCTCGAAGGGCATAATGGCATCGATAGCGGCCGGGAAAATCCTTCTCATGGTCTTTGTGATGGTGATAATTTTTGCGCGGACTTGGAGGCGGGCAAAGAGATTCCCGGCGAGGCTTGAGGATTTCATGTTCCTTCCTGAGAATTTCGGGGGCAGTGAGGGCGATAACATTTACGCGGCGATAAGCACGACGGATGACGCATTGAGTGAGAGCAGGAGGGCCGGGGAGTTCTGCCTGAGTCATGGTGTGAGCAGGAGGACGGCTGAATTGATGTCGCTGTTCATTGAGGAGATGGCCGTGAATATCGTCAAGCATGGCCGTGTGAGGATGGGGCGGAAATTTGCGGTCGACTATAGGCTGTCGCTCAACGGCAACACTCTGTGCATGACTCTCCGGGACTGCTGCCAGCACTTTGACCCTGTGGCGTTCTACAGGACTCACGAGCCGGGTAAGGAGTCCCCTGAAGACATGCTGGGAATAAGCATAGTGATGAAGCTGGCGAAGGATACACGTTACTTCAGCGCGTTCGGCAGCAATAATATAATCGTGAGCATTGACAGCGGGGAAGCCCGGCCATGAACGGAGGGGGCTGTGCTATAATCCCGCGTAAATCCCAACAAGAAAGGGCTTGACCTTACGCGAAATGATTAGATCTGTCCTAAGTGCCTTAAAGTCGTTTCTCAAGAAGCACGCCCGCTTTCACATTCTCATGGCTGTACACCTCAAAATCTCCGGCATAATCTACCGTCTTCGTTACACAAAGGACAGCGTGAAACATAATCCCCGAAAACGGCAGTATTCCCCAGCCCCTTACATCATCCGCAGGGCAGCTCACAATGTCGGACTGTTCTCGTACTTCAACACGATATTAGGCGGGATTGCCTATGCTGACAAGCACGGCTATACCCCCGTCGTTGACATGAAGAATTATCCGAACACGTATCTTTACCCGGAAGAAGTCGGCCGTGTGAACGCGTGGGAATATTATTTTGACCAGCCGGGAGGACTGCCGCTTGATGATGCGCTGTCTTGCAGGGAGTATGTTCTGGGACGTGATACAGCCCTTCACGGGTGGCCTGATACGGACGGCCTTATGTCTGACGCTGAGGAGCTGGAACACTGGCGGGGGCTTTGTAGGAAGTATGTGCGTTTCACCCCGGCGGTAACAGAAAGAGCCGAGGCCATGACGCGGAAATATGAGGGCATGAGGATACTTGGAGTCCTTGTGCGCGGGACGGACTATGTTGCACTGAAACCAAAGAGCCACCCAATCCCGCCGACAGCAGAGCAGGCAATCGCAAAAGCCCGCGAAGCAATGTCAGAGCAGCGGTTCGACGCGGTGTATCTCGCCACTGAGGACAAGAAGATTGTCGCCGCGTTTCAGGAGGCATTCGGCGAAAAGCTGATACTCCCGGAAGCGGATTACCTGGATTACGATTTCAGCAGGCCGGATTTTCTCGCAAATGTCAGATCAGGCAGGAAGAACGACAAATATCTACGCGGCCTAGAATATCTCGTGTCAATTCTCTTCCTCAGCAGGTGCGAGGGACTAATCACGTCAGGAAACAACGGAACTGTAGCGGCTATTCTCTTCTCTGACGGCTTCGAATATTTCTACTTGTTTGACTTGGGAAAGTATTAGGCGAAAAAAAATCCCGCACCCTTTCTTTCAGGCACGGGATGTGTTCTCTACTTGAAGAATTTTGACGTGGGATATTTCGCCCTCGCCGAGTTTATGGCTTTCATGAGATTTTTGCGTATGTCATCCGGCTTGGTCATCCCCTCGACATTCCCGGCGACAAAATGATTCCCGATATACAGAGAACCCCTCTCAACATGAATCTCATACGGTGCTAGCTCAAGCTGCAGGTACTTGTCCAGCTCTGACCGTATCGAGGCAATCACCGCCCTGCTGCCGGGAGTCTTCTTGCCTGTTACAGCCGCTACACCGTCAACCCTTAGCGTGATGTCATTCGTTCCTTCCCGGATTTCCGTCCTGAGCAAACCAAGCGAGTATTTCCGCTCAATGGGTATGTGCCTGTCATGGAGGGTCTTCACGGCGGCGGCCAGCCTCTTGGGTGTATCAGGGTGATTCATGTATATTCCGTACTCGACTATAGGCTGTTTGTACTCCTCGGCCATGAAATGCTCGAACAGCGTTATCATCCCGGTAGGCGAATACCCCGACTCTATCAGCGCATCAAGCCCCAATCTGTCAGCCTCTGCCTCAAGCTCCATAGTGTAAGAACTCGTGATTGCAACTTGGGCAACCTGTGCGAGTATCATAGGCGCGGCGGCTCCCCCGGAAAGTATCATCACCGCCAACGCTCCGAGTGTTACCTTGCTGGAATCCGCGGCCATGCGTAGAGAGTGCTTGCGGTCAGCGTGAATCATCTCATGCGCCATCACTGCGGCAAGTTCCGAGTCAGTCTTCAGAGCGTCAACAATCCCTGTCGTGAAGAATATGAATCCTCCGGGTATGCAGAAAGCGTTTAATGCCTCAGTCTTGACCAGCCTTATCTCCCAGTTTATACGGCGGGACATTGAAGGCTCTAGTCTCCGTAATATCATCTCAAGTTTGGATATTATCGCGGGGTCTGAAGTCAGCGGCCATTGCTCTTCTATTTGCTTTATTGCGCGGCGGCCTATCTCGACTTCCTTCGACAAATCGGGGTCAGGTTCTGCGGCTGTTACTGCTGACGGGAAAAGTATTATTGCGGCTAGTATGAGTGCTAATTTCTTCATGCGCTAGTAGAAGTACCCTCCTCCCATTTTCGCATAGCTTGCGGCGGCGTTCTTGGCGGTATTGCGGGCTATCATCTGAGACCTTAGCCCGGCGGAATGCTTCTCAAGCTCAGATATTGCGTCATCCTCAGCCTTGATTACGCTCCCGGCAATTTCGCGGCTCTCCTCGATCAACGCAGGAAGCTCCGTGTCGTCCGGGTAAAGTTCCAGCAGCCTCAATCCGAAGCCTTCAGTCCCGGAAATATTCCCGCCAAGCCCGGACTCCTCCAGAACGTCGCGCCATCCGTCAGCAAGAAGCTGAAGCTGTGATATTATCTCGTCCTTCTGCTCAAGGATTCCTGAAAGCTCGTCCATATCACCATTAAGGACAATGGCCTCCAGTTCCCTGGAAATCATTGCCCTTAACGTCCGGCAGTACTTTATCTCGCGCTGGATTAGGTCTTTTGCCTGCTCTAGGACTCTATCCTGCGAGCGTGAATGTTCCCTTTGCATTTTTCGCTGTCGCTGGGGCTGTGTATGACGGCGCGGGCTTCGCTTCCGGCTTTTTCCCCTCAAGCTCATTCATTGCGTTCTGAAGGTCTTTGTCCTCCGGGTGTTCCTCTTGGTACTTCTGCAGCAGCTGCATAAGTGCGCTCTCCCATGTCTGCTTAAGCTCCTCAAGCATCCCCCTCACTGTGCGGATGTTGTCGGGTTCCTTCTTCATGTTCGCGTCAACGAGAAGCTGATACATGTACTCGTAAAGCTGCATGAGCTTGTCTGCCATTTCACCGCCGCGTTCCTTGTTCAGCGTTACCATGAGCTCGCGTATTACTTCCTGCGTGCGGATGATTTCCTTGTTGGCAAGGTCATAATCCGGTGTCTTGGCGGTCATTGCGTTTTCTGCTGTCCTGCACGCCTTTATGCCTATGTCGTAGGTGATCAGAAGGAGCTGTTCCTTCGTCGCTGTTGAGATTCTTGTTGCCTGGTATGTATACTGCGCGTTGTTCGCTGCTGGCATTGTTATTATTCCCCCTGTAACTGTTTTTACCGCTTGCTAGACAGATTATCGGTGAGAATTTGCGGGTTGTTTAGCACATTCCGGCCTAAACGTCAAGATTCTTCACCTCGTGTGCGTTGGCTATGATGAACTGCCTGCGCGGCTCTACCTTGTCGCCCATGAGAATATCGAAGTATTCATCAGCAAGAAGATTGTCATCAAGCTCAACTTTCTTGAGGATTCTGTTTGCCGGGTCCATTGTGGTTTCCCAGAGCTGCTCCGGGTTCATCTCGCCGAGTCCCTTGTAACGCTGGACGCTGACTCTTGAGGGGTCTGACGCGCTGTCGACTCTCTGGCGTAATTCGCGATCCGTGTAGCAGTAGTGAACATCCTTGCCGTACTGCACGCGGTACAAAGGGGGCTGTGCAAGGTACAGGTAGCCCTGCGCGAGAAGCTCCGGCATGTGGCGGTAAAAGAACGTCAGCAATAACGTAGATATGTGCGCTCCGTCAACGTCGGCATCTGTCATGATGATGATCTTGTGGTAGCGCAGTTTCTCCGCGTCGAACTCGTTTCCTATTCCGCATCCGAGAGCGGTTATGATGGTCTGGATTTCCCGGTTGGCAAGCATCTTGTCCATGTGAGCCTTCTCGACGTTGAGGATTTTTCCGCGAAGGGGCAAGATAGCCTGAAATTTTCTGTCCCGTCCTTGTTTTGCCGAGCCGCCTGCTGAGTCTCCTTCGACGATGTACAGCTCTGTGTTCTCGGCTTTCTTTGACGAACAGTCGGCGAGTTTACCCGGAAGACTCATGCCTGACATTGCGCCTTTGCGGACGAGTTCGCGGGCTTTCTTTGCGGCTTCTCTTGCACGTCTGGCGCGTATGGCTTTCTCTGCTATAGGCCTGACGATTTCCGGCCTGTCCTCGAATGCTGAAATAAGCCCCTCGTAGATGAACGAGTCAACAGCTCCCCTTACCTCGCTGTTTCCGAGTTTGGTCTTTGTCTGGCCCTCAAACTGCGGCTCGCTCAGTCTCACGGACAATACACACGTCAAGCCTTCCTTAAGGTCATCGCCTGTCAGGTTCTCTTCTTTGTCGCGGAGAATCTTTCCTGCCCTCGCAAGCTCATTCAGTGCGCGCGTCATGGCCGACCTGAGTCCGGCAAGGTGAGTCCCGCCCTCGATTGTGTGTATCAGGTTGGCGTATGTGTAAACGTGTTCCTGATAGCCGTCGTTGTACTCGAAGCCGACATCAATCGCTATGTTGTCCCTAGTCCCGGAAAGCACGACAGGTTCCGGGAACAATGGGACTCTGTCGCGGTCAATGTACTTCACGAACGCGCTTATACCGCCCTTGAAGAAGTATTCACGGGACTCGCTTGTGCGCTCGTCGACAACAGAAATCTTCAGGCCGGGATTGAGGAACGCCAGTTCCTTGAAGCGGCTCTTGAGTGTGTCTAGTGAGTGGTGAACGTCCTCGAATATTTCACGGTCAGGCATGTATGATATTCTCGTGCCCTGCCAGTTTGCCGGGACTCCTTCGCTCAGGTCTGTTACCGGGATTCCCCGCGCAAAACGCTGTGTCTTCTCGATGCCGTCCCGCGCAATAGTAACAACGAGCCACTCGGATAACGCGTTGACGACAGACACGCCTACTCCGTGCAATCCGCCTGATACTTTGTACGCTCCCTCGCCGAATTTTCCGCCAGCATGAAGCACAGTCAGCACGACTTCGCTTGTAGGCCTTCCGTTGTAGGGATGCGGGTCAGTGGGTATGCCGCGCCCGTTGTCCTGGACGGTGATGCTTTCGTCGGGGTGAATTGTGATGTCTATCTTGTCGCAGAACCCGGCCATTGCTTCATCTACTGAGTTGTCGACTACCTCATAGACCAGGTGATGAAGGCCGCGCGCTGATGTGTCGCCTATGTACATACCGGGACGTTTGCGGACGGCTTCGAGGCCTTCGAGGACTTTTATGCTTTCCGCGCCGTATTCCTGCGTGGGTGATGCGTTAGTGATTTCGTCCATGTGTGAAAAGTTTTTGCCTCCTGTTGGGATTTCACGGGAGATTATAGCAGACTGGGGAGGAGAGGACGGACGGAAAAGGACACGGGCAAAAAAAAATCCCCCTCACCGTAAAAGGCAAAGGGGATTTAACGCCTATATCTCCCGGAGTATCAGGCTTCTTGCCTCCCACATCGGGATATTGTGGTGAACAGCAACCGCCTTCACGTCCTCATACTCAGGAATGACCCTCAAAGTTTCGCCGTCAAGCTCCGTAACCTTCACCCTGATTTTCCCCAGTGAAGTATCAGCCTCTTCAACCTTCCATTTCAGGCGCAAACGGTCATAATCCTTCAGCCTCACGCCCTGTGTTGTTGTGTTTGTGAGGATAATACGGCTCATGTTCACGGCCTCGTCAGGTATCGTGAGACAGCAGAATTTCACGCCCGGCCTGCCCTTCTTCATGCTGATATTCTCCGTCCACACATCAAGCGCGCCAGCCTCGAATAACTTTCCGCAAACTGGCTCGTAATCCTGCGGGTTCATGTCGTCAATGTTGCACTCAATCAGCGTCAGCTTCTCGCGCACAAAGCCCCCCATTTCCCCCGCCGTCTCAATCATCATGGCCCGGAGTGCGTTGGGCATGTCGTCTGACTCACGATTCCCGAAACCGAAGCCCGAAGCCGTGATTTTCCCGGACGGAATATTTCCGAATCCGTCAGCAAGAATCTTCACCAGCAATGCCCCTGTGGGTGTCGTGCGTTCCATCGGTGAACCAGCCGAGAATACAGGCAGGCCGTGAAGCAGGTACTCAGCTGCAGGAGCAGGGACAGGAAGAATCCCGTGAGCGCATTTCACCGTTCCTGAACCTGTGTTGACGGTGGAACATATCACACGAGGCCAATTCAACGCCTCCATGAGTATGAACGCTCCCGTTATGTCTATGATTGAGTCGACTGCTCCGACCTCGTGGAAGTGAATCTTGTCGGGTGTCGTGCCGTGTACGTGGGCTTCAGCCTCAGCAAGCAACGAGAACGCCCGGAGAGTCTCCCGCTTCACACGCTGTGATAAGCCGCTCCCGGAAATCATGGCCTCGATGTCCGCAAGATGCCTGTGATGATGATGTTCATGTTCATGGCCGTGATGATGATCGTGTTCGTGATGGCCGTGCGTGTGAACGTCAAAATTTATCCCGGCGAGTCCGTTTCTTGTCGGCCGCTCAATGACTAGCTCATACTCTGACGGGTCAAGGGCTGTTACCTTCCTGATGCCGTCCCTGAGAATTTCCGGGTCTCTCACGAGATTCAGCAATGCCCCTATGAACATATCGCCCGATATTCCTGCGAAACAGTCAAGATAAAGTGTCTTCACGAGTCAAACCTTCTTCCTTGTGTATGCTAATAATTCCTCGAAAGGGTCAGGCTTCTTTTCCGGCATTTTTTCCGGGACAGGCTCACGGTGATACGGCCTCGCGCTTCCTGAGACAGCCCGCAATACAGTACGGCCTTCAGACTCTGCAAGCATAGGGACGACAGTAGACGCGTCAGTCTCACACGCAAATGATATATCCCCGCTGTAGCCTATCTGCTCAAGGTACTGCGCATGATTTGATTTCCTTACGGCAGACTCTGTGTCATTGCCCCTGTTCTGCCACAATGTGAGGGCTATTCTTGCGCTGTCTGACATGAAGACTTCACCGCGCCGTGAAAGCTCCTCAATCACAGCCCCCGCGCAAAGAGTATCTTCCCATGAGGGGCGGTGCTTCCGTCCTGAACACAGAATGCCTATCCTAGTCCCAAGAGTCAAAGCGTAATCCAGGCAGGCCGAATAGTTGCGCAGACTCACAGCTATAACAGGGCAGCCTGATGACCCGGCTTCAAGCAATGCGCCTGTCCCGTTTGTTGTCGACATCACGCCGCAGTAATGGCCTCGTATTATGTCGTACGTAAGGGCAAGAGGAGAATTGCCGAAATCGAAGCCTTCAGGGGGAATGCCGTTTACCTCGCCCATGAGAAGGGGAAATGATCCACGCGCCTTAAGCTCATTCACGAGTTCCCGCGCAAGGTCAGGGGTTTTCACGGGGTAAAGCTCAGTGCCTCCAAGCTCAAACCATCGTGTCATGACAGTAGTAGCCCGGAGAACGTCAACCACCATCCACACGTCAGCGGAAGGAAGATAAGAGCCTTCCCCCGCGTTAAAGACTAAATCAGCCTCGTACATGAAGCCGCCTCAATATGCCTTCGCGAAAACCGTGAGCCTTGCGCCGTCATTGCCCGTGATTATGCATTTCCCCGTGTCATTTCCCGGCAAGATACAGCGCGGTGTAGCTCCTGTTTCCTCGCGTATTCTGGTCTCGTCATCCTTTGTGCCGCCGAAATATGCCCGGACGAATCCGCCCTTGTCCGCAATAATTTCCTTCAGCTCCTCATAGCTGGAAGCATCGTGCGTGTTCTCGTCGCGGAAATTCTTGGCTCTGCTGAACAAGTTTGCCTGTATGTCAGCAAGCACTTTCTTCACCGTCGGGATTACCTCATCATTCTTCACGTCCATCTTCGCGCCTGTGTCTCTGCGCACGAGCCTCACAGTCCCGGCAGCAATATCCTTCTCGCCAAGCTCAAGCCTCACGGGGACTCCTTTCTGCAGGTGGGCAAAGAATCTATCTCCCGGCCTCATGTGGAAGTCAGTATCAACCTTCGTGAACATTCCGCCGAGTTCGTCATCAAGTTTTGCTGACAGCTCTTTTGCTTTCGGGAGAATGTCATTCGCGGCTATGCTCTCATCCTTCGAGATTGGGAGGATCGCGGCCTTTATGGGTGCGATTCGGGGCGGGATAATCAGCCCGTCATCATCAGAGTGAACCATGATAAGCGCGCCGACTGTTCTTGTTGACAGTCCCCAGCTTGTAGTCCAGCAGTAAGCAAGCTCGCCTTCCCTGTTCTGGAACTGAATCCCGAACGCCCGCGAGAAATTCTGCCCCAAGAAGTGGCTTGTCGCGGCCTGCAACGCTCTCTTGTCGCTCATCATGGCCTCGCATGTGTGAGTGTCGACGGCTCCGGGAAATCTCTCACCCGCTGTTTTCTCGCCTGCAAGCACCGGGATAGCCAGCTCCTCCTCAAGCACCTTCCTGTAAACCTCAAGCATCCTGAGCATCTCTTCACGGGCTTCCTGCTCAGTCTCATGGGCTGTGTGTCCTTCCTGCCAGAGAAATTCGGACGTTCTGAGGAAGAGGCGGGGGCGTTTCTCCCAGCGCATGACGTTGCACCACTGGTTCATGAGGACGGGCAAATCCCGCCATGATTGAATCCATTTCGCATACATGTGGCCTATGACTGTCTCGGACGTTGAGCGGACTGCTAGGGGTTCTTCGAGTTCCTCGCCGCCCGCGTGTGTTACCATCGCCAGCTCAGGGGCGAATCCTTCGACGTGTTCGGCTTCCTTCCTGAAGAATGACTCAGGGATGAGCAGGGGAAAGTATGCGTTGACGTGGCCGGTGCGCTTGATTTCAGCGTCAAGTTTGGCCTGTATGTTCTCCCAGATTGCGTAGCCTGTAGGACGGATGACCATACAGCCCCGGACGGGCGCATAGTCCGCCAGTTCTGCCGCCTTGATTACGTCCAGATACCACTGTGAATAGTTCTCGTTTCTCGGTGTTATGTTGCGTGCCAATTGCGTTAATCCTCCTTTGTCGTCTGCCAGAATGTTCGTACTCCGTCATACTTCACGATTTCGCTGTCCTGCGTCAGGAGCGTCAGGCCTTCCTCGACTGCTAAGTTATATCAAATAGCGGCCTCCTGCAATTCCAGCTTTTTACCCTCACGCAATATCATGATTATTCCTCCATTCATACAAAAATCACGGCAGGGGGTAGTGGTCCCATATCGGCACCCCCAGGAAGAACCCCGTCTTAAGCTCCTCAGAACCGTACATAACCGCAAGTTTCATGTCTATGAGATTGTTCGGGAAATTCACCGCAAGCCCGACTTCCCACGGAGCATCTATCTTGTGCCAGCCCTTGTCCATAGCATAGCCCCAGCTCGCGAATATTTCCCCGGCAAGCACCCCCATCGCCGTCCTGTTCAGTATCTTCCTCACAGCTAGGTTTGCCCAGAACATTCTTTCAGCCTCAATAGGATTCGACGCGACCGAGTACAGTTCTTCCGCCGCCCCCAAATACACGGCATGACTCCTCTTGTTCATGTCGCCCTCAGCGAAGCCAAGACGCAAATACGTCCTCCAAAGGCTCGACACGTCCAAGGGCTTGAAGTAGCTCACCCTGTAATTCACCTCGTCAAAGTCAGGCCACCAGGCATTAATCTTCCACGCATAGCCCTTTGTCGGGTCTGAAGGCATGTCCAGTGTGTCATACTCCGCGAAAAATGTTATGCCCCCCGCTTCAGTGTCGTCCTTGGGCGAAATAGACTCACCGTCAACATGCTCATAAGCATAGCCGAGCCCCATGTTCACATCGCCCCACGTGAAGAGCCTTGCCGCTCCTATCGCGTACCTGTCCCAGTCCCTGAGATGGTCATCTTCCCCCGCCGGCTGCCAGTTCTGCGCGCTCAGGGTCAGCTGCCATCCGTCCATAGGCTGGGGGGCTGTCTGGTACGTTAGATCTATCCCCCACTGCTCGCCGATTTTCGCAACTCCCACAAGCGAGTCATACTCAGAAAATATGCCGTTCATTTCCCCCTTGAGATAAAGCCACCTGTTGGGATGAAGGTTAGTCGTGTAGCCGGAAATTCCCACCTTGAGCTCAGGGGATTTCCTCACGTCAATTCTCACCAGAATATCGCCCGACTCAGTCCGTCCGAGCTGGTAATCCGCCATCTCAATGCCGACTGACTCCGAAAGACGTTCGAGGCCGTCATCAATAGATTTCTGGTCTACAGGCTTGCCAACCCAGCGCAGGGTTCTCTTTCTCACAAGCTCGGCCATTTTCGGCGGAAGTCCGTGAACCTCGACATCCCCGACAATGTCACTGAGCACCCTTTCTTCCTCCTGGAGCGTGAACAGCGCGGGGCCTTTCTCTGAGAGTGCCTTTATTTCGTCAATCATGGGCATAGCAGCATCAACACCAAGAGCTATCACCTTCTCAGGGTCAACGTTGTCCAGCGTCCCAAGCCCTGACACGTCCGGCCTGAGAAGTATATCCGCCGCCTGTCCCTCCTCGTCAGTCGTCTTCCTCATGAGAATCGTCAATGACTGGTTCAGGACATCCATGTACGAGTTTACGCCGCTGCCCATAGAGTCAGATATGTCAACCGCCACTATAGGAATGCCGGGAAAAAGCTCCCTCGCCGTGTAAACAGGAAGGTTTGAGACAATCCCCCCGTCAACAAGAAGGTGATCGTCAATCCTCCAAGGCTCGAACACCATCGGTATTGACATTGACGCTCTCATTGCCGCCGCGAGGTTGCCTTCCTTGAGTACTACCTTCTCGCCCGTGTTTATGTCAGTCGCAACAGCCGCGTAAGGTATCGGCAGGTGGTAAAAATCCGTCTCTGTTACGTGCTTCATGAGCTGTGAAAAGTATGTGTACAGCTTATCCCCTGTCAGAAGACCCTTGGGGCCTGTCTCGTTCCCCTGCTTCTTGTAGGTCATGAGGCTTACTGTGCTTGTTTTCGCCCGGCGGTCATTCCCTGTGAACACGAACATAGGCCCGGTGTTCTCGCTGAGAAGGCTGGGAAGGTCTAACTCCTTCAGTATCCTGTGCATATCCTGAGTAGAGTAGCCGCTCGCCCTCAATGCTCCCATCAATGCCCCCATGCTAGTGCCTACAATGCCGACAATAGGGACTCCGTTAAGCTCAAGCGTCTCCATTACCCCCAAGTGAGCGAAGCCCTTTATCCCGCCCCCGGAAAGCACAAGGACAACCCCCGCACCTGCCTGAAACGGACTCAGCGCAAGAACGGCCGCGGCAACCAAGGCATAAATCCACCGTCTGAACATGTATAATTCCTCCCTGTAATGTGAAAAGCGGCTCCGGCCCATTCAGACCAGAACCGCCCGGTTATTTTCACTGTGATATGCCGGAATGCTACAGGCTAGTCAATCTTGAACGACAACACAAGGTAAAGCCCCCCTGAAGGCTGAAGCTCAAACGGAAGCGTGAAGCTCCTCATGCCGTTATCCTCTTTCGTTACGTTCCTGATATTTTCCCCGACGATCAGCTGAGGCGGCGTTACGTCAACTGTACCAAGCGCACTTTGAACCAGCGCACGGCCTCCTATCATGTTAGACAGCTCACCGATTACGCTCATTGATACATCCTCGCCTAGCTGGGGCATTATCATTCCGCCTGACATGGCCTTAATGATGTTCTCGAAGCCGTCCTTGTCCAGCATGATATTCACCGTACCCCTTGAGCCTACTCCAACGACTCCGATAAGCGCGGTTGTGCAGATACTGCCGACTTTTATCCCTGGGGAAACTTTTGCTTTATTGAGGGTGATATTAAGCCCTACCTCTCGCCCTACGGAAAGAACAGCCGATGCAAAACTATTTACCAGAGCGATTAGTTTATCGTTACCGGCCATCTGAATCTAATCTCCCTCCCTGTGTAAGTTATGACTTTGGAATTTGATTGCCCCTATTATAGCTTATTCCGCCGTATATCTCTATATTTTTTCAGCCCCCTCAAAGCGACAGCCCACGCCGCCAAATCATCAAGAACTCTTCCCGGCACCCTCATTCCCTCCGGCAGAAGACACGCCCAAAACCCCGGCCTGTGAAGCCTCCAGTACAGCCCGCGGGCCTCAAGGGTCGTCTTCCTCTCGTCAGCCGTCATAACCTCACATTCCCAGCCTGATACCCTCTCCCGGACGAAGCCCGCAAATTCCCGGCTTGTTGTCCCGTCGCCGACAAAGACAGCTTTCACATGGCCGCTCAGATTTTCCGGGAGAAGTTCCGCGCTTCCCTCCGTAATCCAAGAGGATAACCCCCGTTCATGCATCTCAATTTCAGCGAAGAAACTTTCACGCTCACATGACGGAAATATCCCGGACAAAATCAAGCCTCCCTCAGAATCCACGAAAGCAAAGCCCGTTTTGTCCTTCCCCGGATCGAGTCCAAGCACTAAATATTTTTCCCAAGAGTGTACTGCCATCTGTCCAGAATCCACAGCCATTGCCCCGGCCTCCTCCGTATCAGTCTCTCTATTTGCGAACTACACAGCCTTATGCTCCCTGCCATGTCAGAACCAAAAGGCCGCCCGTTCATGTCGTTCATGTCGCTCAATATTCCGTGAAATCTCAGGTGATGCCGCGAAGGGTCGTCATCATCCCGCCAGTAGATGCCATGAACCACAGGGCAGTGAAACTTTCTGTACAGGTGAATTATCCCCTCATGAGTCCGCGCAGGAAGCCCCAGGAAATCGGAGGGCACTCCCTCTTTCCTCGCGTCTAAGTCCTGCATGACAACGAGGACTTCACCCGCCCTGAGAACCCGGAATATCTCACGAAGCCCCTTGTTGCTGTCTATCATGGCCATGTGTGAGACATCTCTTCTTGTCGACATGATTACGGATTCGACGGCTTCATTCCGCTGTGGTGTGTATATAGCGTGAAGGTGAAAGCCCTCGTGAATGACCCTAGCCGCGGCGTATTCCCAGTTCCCATAATGCTGGCACATGAGGATCGCCCCTTTTCCCCGCGACAATGCAGAACGCAGAACGTTTATGCTTTCTTCCGGGAAGTCCACAAGCTCACGTATCCGGGATATAACTTTGGGCAGGCGTATGAACTCCGTTACGGACATCCCGAGATTCTCGAAAGAGTCCCGGATTATTTCCCTCGAAATTGTTACTCCAACTCCGAGCGATTTCACGCACCTTGCCTCACACCTGTCCGTTGTCCTCCAGAGAATGAGGTGCAACAATCTTCCGGCGAATCTCCCGAAGGCAAGCGCAAATCCATGGGGCATAAAACGCAGAAGCCCCGCAAAAAATTTCAGCGTGTCCTGTATTCCTCCTTATGAAAATTTTTCCTATCATATCATGTAAAATTAGCTCATATAACTTCCAACGGGGAGAGTTTTACATGTCGCTGAGAGAATGCAAGGTATGCAGGACGCTTTACGATGATGAGACCTACGTAGGCACGACGGAAATATGCCACGACTGCCGGATGAGGCTTGAAGGTACTTACGGGCGCATTCACAACCACATACGGGACAGCAAGAGCATAGACCCCCACGACCTTCAGAGGCTGGCGGACGACACAGGCACGACTCCCGCCGAAATGCAGATAATCTTCGAGCTTGGCTGGCTTGAGCGCGACATACAGACTTACGGCGGGACTGTCTCAGAACGTCAGAAGCTGGCGGAAGAATTTGCGCGCGAACTCCAGAAAATGATTGACGAACGCAAGGATGTCTACACTTACGGCGGTAAAATCTACAGCAGGAAGAACAAGCACAGGCACAAATAACAGGGAGGTATTCATATGCTTACGGAATGCAAACTTTGCAGGAGGATCTACAACGGTTTTGACGGGCAGAAGATTTGCGGGGACTGCATCAGGAGGCTTGAAAGCATTTACGGCCGCGTCCACGAGTACATGAGGGACAACCAGAACAGGAATTTTGACCTTGACACTCTTGCCGACGAGATGGACATAAGCCCCGTTGACGTTCAGGCACTTGTTGACCTGGGATATATCGAGAGGGACATGCAGACTTACAGCCGCGACAAGAAGGGAACGCGCCAGAAGCTCGCCGAGGCAATCAATGTTGAAGTCGAGAAGCTGAAGCGCAACAACATTACCACATACGGCGGAGTGATATATGCCCGCGACTCCCAGCACAAGAAGGACGACGACAGCAGGCAGTACGTTTACGACGGACAGAGGCGGAAATGATGGCTCACACAGTGATAACGGCGGGAATAATCGGCGCGTGTCTGGGCTCTTTCCTGAACGTGGCGGCCCACAGGAGCATTCAGGGGCGGAAATGGTGGGGAAATGAGCGGTCAGTATGCGAATCCTGCGGCCATGTTCTGGGAGTCTTTGAGCTTCTCCCGGTAATATCATGGCTCATACTGCGGGGAAGATGCAGGCACTGCGGGGCGAAAATATCAGTCCGCTATATCCTCGTCGAGATAATATGCGCGGCTCTTGCCATGATGATTGTCCTGCGCTGGGGAATTTCCTGGGCGGCCATGTTCGCGGGAATTGGGACTTGCGGGCTTGTGCTTAACTCTCTTACTGACTATGAGACAAGCGATGTTTTTGACGCTTTTGCCCTTGCGCCTGGGATTGCGTGCCTTCTTCTGAGGACGGCGGGGGGATTTCCTGCTTTTCTTGACGGACTGGCGGGGGCGTTTGCGGGCTGGGGAATCTTCGCGGTGATAATCGTCCTTTCACGCGGCGGAATGGGCTGGGGTGATGCTGTCTTCATGGCCGGGGCTGGGGCGGTCTTGGGGCTGAAGTTCACTCTTCTTGCCTTCTACTTGGGGATAATGTCGGGCGGTTTCTTCGTGATTGTGATGATGCTTATAGGCCGTCTTCACTGGGGCAGGGGCGAGAGTGTACCGTTAGTGCCGTTCCTTGCTGCCGGGTGCTTCATGACGATGATAGCAGGCCCTGAAATTTTCGCCTGGCTTGCCCCAAGAATCTTGTCCCCTGAAATTCTGGCTTCTTCTTGGCCTTTCATCCTTTAATTCCACGCAAAAGAAAACACCCTGCCGGGATTTTCTCCTGACAGGGTGCTTGTTGTTACCTTTCTTCGTTTGCTCTTGTGTCTGCCCTTACTCTTCAGCCGGAGCTTCCGCCGCTTCCTCAAGAGCCTTCTCTGTTACTGTGTCGCCTTCCGCCGCATTGTCGAGTGAGTCCTTCGCGTTTCCTGCAACGGGTGCTTTGACCGCTATCACAGGCGCGTAAGTTACATCCTTTTCGAGCCACGGGGCAGGAACAACGACTCTGCCTTCAGGAACAGCGAACACTTCAGCCCCTGCCTCGTCGTAGAACTCAGCGATAAGGTCATCCTCTGAATCCTCAGCGTTGCGCGGGAATGCGAACCACACAAGTTCTCCGTCCACAGGAGCCTTCTCATCAAGAGACACAGCTTCAAGGTCATACTGCCCTGAATCGTCCGCCGTAATCTCCGGGAGTATTGCCGCTATGATGTAGCCGCCCTCAGCGATCTTCCTCAGCTCTGACTGTGTGAGTGCCGAGTCATTGCGCGCATCCCCGTATGTCACTGTGCCTTCGCCCTGCTTGAGCTCCTCGTCAGCCTCAGCTTCAGCCGCTTCTTCACCGTCAGCCCTCATTTCAGGAAGGTCACTGCCGTCTGACGGTGTTGAGCCGCTTCCTGCATCATAAGGCGTTATATCAACCGACACCTTCATTGATGCCTGAGCCTTCGTGATGGTGTTTGTGGCTGTTACCGTGAAGTAGGTGTGAAGAACCTTGTCCGTCTTGCTGCCGATGTCCTTAGACGATAAGCCCTTGGGCACTGTGATTGTTACAGTCGCGCTCTCGCCGTTCGCGGCGGGCTTGATTGCCGCTGTGAGCCTCCCTGTAGGCTTCACTCCGATTGCCCACTTAAGCGTGGTGTCTCCTGTCTTGCCCATCTTGCCTTCGCCGTCATCCTTGAGCGTGAACACTGCGGGGATAGAAACAGCCTTCTTCTGATCTGATGTCCCTGTTACTGTCGTCGGAGCAGCGTCGAATGACGGAGTTTTGTCCCTGACTATGAGCTTGACAGCACCTATTACGGTAGTTCCCACGTTGTCAGCCGAGACCTTGAACGACAGACCCTTTGTCGCCTTGTTCATAGCTTCAGGATTGGAGATAAAGCCGAGATTCTGGTCGGAGGAATCGGCTACAACCAAGTCTGAGAACGGTGAACCGCTGGGCTTGGTGTTGATCTTCCATCTCACGTAAGCAGCCTTGTATGTCGTCGGTATGTCTGACCTGAACGCGAGATCATCGCTCTGCGTCGCTCCGATGTTGAGGGTTACAACCTTCGTCGTGATCTTCGGCTTCTTGCCCTTCACGCCAATGGTTACTACTGTCCCGGCCTTGCCCGCGTCGTTCGAGGCCACAACGAGGACGTAAATCGGCTTGTACTCGTGGGTCGAATCATCTGATGTCGGGAAAAGAGGCGTGCCCCTCAGCGTCCCGGTCGCCTTGTCGAGAGAAAGCCCCCTTGCTACAAGGTCTTCCACCGATGTAAGCGGTGTGAGCGCCGCCGCGTCTTCTTCAAGCGTAACGCCCAAATCAGAGGCCGAGTCTGCCGTGTGCCAGGTTATGGGCTTCGTTCCGGTCGCCGCAACTTTCAGGTTGACCGTCTTCGGGAACTCGACTTCCTTCACGAGAGCCTTCCCCTTCGTCGTGATTGCAGGGGGCATCATCGCCACGATCGTGACCTTGCGGGTCGTCTTCTGCTTGGTTACAGTGTTGGTTACGGTGAGCGTGAACGGTGTCTTTGTCTCCTTCTTCTGGGTTGCGCCCGCCTCGTTCGCTATCGTAACGAACCCTGCCGCGTCAGCAGCTGCCGCCGTAACTGTGGCTTCCATGCCGTCCTTCTTCTTCGGCGATACCGTTATCTCATAAGGCCTGTCACCGCTGACTGTCAGCTTGACATTGACCGTCTTCGTCCCGGCCGCCGTAATAGGCACGTAAACCGTGAGATCCCTCGACACATTCTCAAATTCGCCCGCAGCGTCTCCGCTTATCCACGCAGGAGCGTTGCCCTCAACGTTGACCTTGTAGACCTTCACGACATCTTTGCCTGTCCCGTTGTCGAGGCTGATTGTGATAGGAACGCCGGTAAGCGAGAACTTCTTTGTGAAGTCGTTCGTCAGCTCGATGACGGTGATTTTCTCGTCGTCCTCGTCAAAGTCAACAGTAGCTGTAAACGTGGGCGCGTTGTCTCCTGCCTCTGCCTTCTTCTTGGCGGGAAGGCTCGTTCCGCCGCCCAGGGTGCTGTTCGTTACCGCGATGTCGATGCTGTCGCCTGTCTTGCTGTCGACAAATCCCATCTTCCTCGCGTCTGCCCTTGCGATATAGGCCTTCACTGTGATGGGCTGGGTCCCCGTAACCTTTATCTTGTGGTTGAGCTCGTCGTCGCCGTTCCTGAAGTTGTCGATCTTCAGCGTCTTGAACACGGGAGCGACCCCCTTGACGACAAGCGGCACCTCAGCCTTGGCCATGTCCGCCGTCGCCGATTCGCCCTCGCCGGAAGGCTCTGTTGTGTAGCCCGCGTTCCTGGCCTTTATCGTAACCTTGAAGGTGTCAGAGCCTGTTGCCGGGAATCTGTCAAAGCTGCCTGAGAGGGTGAGCTTGGTCGCGTCGAATGTCAGCTTGCCGTACGCTCCGTCAGCGTCAATGAAGAAGTCCTTGCTGGCCCAGTCATCGCCTTCCTTTGTTACCGCGCCCCTTCTCGCCGGAAGCGCGCCGCCGCCTGCATCGCCTGAGATTACAATATCAACGTCGACCGACTCAGCGTTCTTGACGATGATTTTGGCGTTGTACTTCTTGCCGAGCATGAGGTTGGAGAAGCTCTTTGTCGTGATGCTGGGAGCCTCGTAAACCGCCACTTCTCCCGACACAAGGTCAGACGAGTCAATTATCTTGTTCGCCGCCGTGATCGTGTACTCGCCGCGCTTGAAGGCCTTGTCGAACGAGCCGAGAAGGTAAGCCGTCGTGTCAAATGAAACGCTCTTGTCGATTGAGAGCTTGAGTCCCTTGGGGAGATTCTTCACCGTCCATGTTATCGGTCCGGGGAAAGCCTCAAGTTTCACTGCACCCTCTGGAGCCTCCTTCTTGTTCGCAGGAAGTGAGGAGGCCTTGAAGGGAAGCTCCGCCGCCGCGTCTCCCACTTTCTGGAGTACGTTGAACGCGCCGGAAGGAAGAGTGCCTGTTGACTTGATCGCGAAATGCTCCCCGTCCTTAATGCCGAGCGACATCTGGACAGTCATCTTGTCCTCGCCCACGCTGTTCTTGACGTGAATCGTTATGGGGTGCTTCCTCAGAGCCTTTGCCGCTGTTTCCTGTGCCTTGAGCTTCAGGCCGTTGCCGTAAACCGCGCTTTCTTCCGCATCATCTGATTCGATGCCGTCAGGGAGATTGTCCGCCCACCATGTGAACGTTCCGGGTCCGTCAGCATACAGCGTGAGAATATTGTCCTTGCCTTCGCCGTCAATTATGCCGTTCTCTGCCTTGAGACCCAGAACCGACGTGTCCACAGCCTCATCAAGACTCAGCTGCTTCGTACTCTTGTCGACGATAGCGGGCTTCACTGCCTTGACCTTCACATTCAGCTTGTACACAGGGTAGTCATCCGGGTCGCTGTCAGCCTTATCAAAATCTCCAGCGGGGGATTTGGGCTTGAAGCTGAGCTCTATTGTGATGTCCTTGCTGTTTTCGAACGGTGCCGGCGTGTTCACTTTGTCGGTTGAGAGCAGAGTCCCGTAGAGCCTTCCTGTCTCAAGGTCGAAAGAGAACCCCGGAAGACCCGCGGCCGCAAGCGTGGTCGAGCTTGTCGTCGTCTGATCCCAGCTTATGGGGTAGCCGAGAAGTCCGCCTGAAGCGTCAACCTTCGTGCTGTAAGGAGTACCCCAGATAATATCGGGGAGCTTCTTTGTGGTCATCTTGGGCTTGTCGAAAACTATGAGCGTGTAGGCCTTGCTGGTCTTGGAGCCCGCCGAGTTGGTTACCGTGAGGACTATGCTCTTGAAGATTCCGGCTTCTAACGGGATGATTGAGTCCGCTGTCGGATTTCCTACTATTTTGAACTCTATATCCTTTGAAGCACCGTTTTCGTCTTCAGCGTTCCATCCTGATTCTGGATCAGGCACGAGAGTCAGGCCTTTGGGAAGCCCGGTAACCGTGTACGTTATGGGGGTGGTTGCCTTTGTCCAGAGGCTGTTGACCGGAGTAAGCGCGACACCTTTCTTGCCGTACGTTACAGTGCCTTCAGGCGTTTCCATAAAGTTGTCTGGGCCTGCGTCGGCGTTTTCACGGTCTTCAGCCGCGGCCGTTCCTGCGTGAATCGGTGTCGGAGCGTAGGCTGTAACCCTGAGCCTGAGAGTCCTTGCGACTGTGGCGTACCTTGTCTCGGTGGCTTCCGGGTTCTCGTCGGTCGGAGCATCGACTTGGTATGTTCCCTGAGCCCTCACTATGAAGTTGTATGTGCCGACTTTCTTGGGCGTTCCTGAGAGCGCACCGGCTGCCGTGATAGTGAAGCCGAAACCCTCATCATCGTCTTCACCCGGAGCGTTGCCGTTGAGCGTTACGTCGAAGCTGCCCGGCTCTGACGCTGTCGTTACTGCCGTGCCGAACGTCGGATCAGCGTCAAGCTCTCCCGTGTAGTCCAGCTCCAGCGTCGCGGTGAACGCATCTCCGCACTTGGCATCATCAAGCGTTGTCGTAACGATGCGGACAGTAGGGGTTGCCGACGCGCCCCATGCGAACGAAGCTGTGAGAAGCAGGACAACAGCCGCGAGCCATGTGATGTGTTTCTTCATGCTGACTAAACCTCCTTGTTCTTTCTTCCCGCCGTGGTGTGATCGCAGGACGGGATGAAAATGTGAATGAAATCCTTTCTCCTTTGGGTAACTGGAATGATACCCGGCCTGAGCTGCGCGAATGAGTTTGTGATTTTTACCGCCTCCTTGGGGTGAATGATGAATAAATTTGCGCCAACAGCCCGAACCTTGCCGGAAACTCCTTCCTCCTGAAGAAATTTTCTGCCCGTATCTAAGCCGTATGCTGGCAAATAGAAATTTGGGGATACAAATAGCATTCCATTTTTCACGATACTTTTCGGCAATCATCGGATAACTATTTAACTTGCCTTGTGTCGCAGAAAAATTTTATCACAGGCGGCTGGCTCATGCCCTAATTTTCAGGATGGAAGCGGCGTACTTGTGTCCGAAATTCCGAGTAGGAAGCGGCGTACTTATGCCCTGATTTTCGGGAAGAAAGCTATAATGTTGCCATTCCAATTTTGAGGGGGCAATCAGGAGAATGATTCGCGATGTTACGGGAGTCGAGGTTGAAGGCCTTGCTGGCGGGAAAGGGAAGGCAATCCGCTATGAGGTTGTGCCGAAAAATGAGCTTAACGGACACGGGAGGCTTTATGCGAGGATAGTTCTTGCGCCCGGTTCGAGCGTGGGGTGGCATCAGCACATTCACGACACAGAGCCGTACTACATCCTTCGCGGCGAGGGGGATTTCATCGAGGGCAGGGCTGAGGACGAGCGGAAGGTTGCGCGTGTACATGCCGGGCAGGTGTGCGTGATTGATGCGGGGCAGTGGCATTCTCTGGAGAACAATTCTGACGGTGAGCTTGAGTTCATGGCGCTGATCTACAACGAGCCGGGGTATCTGAGCTGATGACATTTACGGCCGTGATGCACAGGGATTTGACATTCAGGGCGGGTATTTGCTAAGATTATCCGGCTGTTATCCCACAGACAATTTATCAGGAAGGAGGGGAAATCTGCTGTTGACGGGGCAGAAGTGTTATCCCTGAGAAAGACATTCGACAGCAGAGACTTGTGCCGACAATTAACCAGTTAGTCCGTTTAGGGCGCGAGGAGAAGAAGAGCAAGAGTAATTCTCCGGCATTGCAGAGGAATCCGGCGCGGAGGGGAGTTTGCACCAGAGTGTACACGATAACCCCCAAGAAGCCCAACTCGGCGTTGCGCAAGGTTGCGCGTGTGAGGCTCACGAACGGCATAGAAGTAACGTCATACATACCCGGAATCGGCCACAACTTGCAGGAACACTCAGTAGTCCTCGTGAGGGGCGGAAGGGTTAAGGACTTGCCCGGCGTCCGCTACCATATAATAAGAGGGACTCTTGACTGCGGAGGCGTTGAGAACCGCAAGAGAAGCCGCTCGAAGTATGGCGCGAGAAGGCCCAAGGCCAATTAACGGGAGGATTCTGAATTATGCCGAGAAAAGGACACATCAAGAAACGTGAGCCGCAGCCCGATGTGAGGTTCAACAACCCCGCGGCGGGAAGGTTCATAAGCGCGTTGATGGTGGGAGGAAAGCGCAGTACAGCCGAGAAGATATTTTACGGAGCTTTGGAGGCTGCTGCGGAGAAACTGGGCGTTGAACCCTTTGAGGTCTTCGAGAAGGCTATGGCCAACGTTACCCCGAACATCGAGGTAAGACCCCGGAGAGTCGGCGGTGCTACGTATCAGGTGCCTGTTGAGGTTACGCCTGAGAGGGGAGTGCAGCTGTCGATTCGGTGGATAGTGTCATACGCCAGAGCCAAAAAGGGAATGCCTATGTCAGAGAGACTCATGCGTGAGCTTATGGATGCCTACAAGAACGAAGGAGCTTCAATCAAACGCCGTGATGACACTCACAGAATGGCTGACGCTAACCGGGCATTCGCGCATTACCGCTGGTAGTCTCAGGAAAAATCTGAATTTGCAGGTGCGTATTTTTGCAGGATATTAGCAAGGTAAGAAACATAGGAATAGCGGCCCATATCGATGCCGGAAAGACCACGACCAGCGAACGCATCCTCTATTACACGGGGAGCAACTACAAGGTCGGAGAAGTCCACGAAGGCAACGCGACTATGGACTGGATGGAGCAGGAGCGCGAGAGGGGAATCACGATAACCTCAGCGGCCACAACATGCGCGTGGAAGGGTCATACCATCAACCTGATTGATACGCCAGGCCACGTGGATTTTACAGCGGAAGTTGAGCGTTCGTTACGGGTTCTTGACGGAGTAGTCGCGGTATTCTGCGCCGTGGGCGGGGTTGAGCCTCAGTCCGAAACAGTATGGCGGCAGGCGGACAAGTATGACGTTCCGAGGATAGCTTTCGTCAACAAGATGGACAGAATCGGCGCGGATTTCGCGGCAGTCGTGAAGGCCATGCGTGAGAGGCTCGGAGCAAACGCAATCCCGATTCAGCTCCCGATAGGCGCGGAGGATGACTTTCAGGGAATCGTTGACCTCATCGAGCAGAAGGCGTATTACTTTCCCGGTGTACTTGGTCAGCCGCCGAAAGAAGGAACAATCCCCCCCGAGCTTGCGATGCAGGCAAAAGAGGGACGCGACGCGATAGTTGAAGCACTCTCGGACTTCAGCGACGACATCATGACGCTGTATCTTGAGGGCAAGCCAGTGAGTCCCGAACTCATCCGCAAGACCATGCGCGAGGCAGTAATCGGGCTGAAGGCAGTACCGGTTCTTTGCGGGTCGGCGTTCAAGAACAAGTGCGTTGAGCCGCTGCTTGATGCGGTTGTGGAGTATCTGCCGAGTCCTGTTGACCTCCCGGCGATTAAGGGATTCTTGCCGACTGACCCGGACACAATCGTTGAGCGTCATAGCAATGTTGACGAGCCGTTTTCCGCGCTGGCGTTTAAGGTTGCAGTTGACCCGTTTTTGGGGAAGATATATTTCCTCCGGGTGTATTCGGGCAGGCTGGACAAGGGCGGCGCGCTGTACAACCCCACGTCAAGGCAGCGTGAACGTATCGGGCGCATAATGAGGATGCACTCCAACAAGCGCGAGGACATCGACAGCATGGAGGCCGGAATGATAGTTGCTGTTCCGTCCCTCAAGGCGACAAGAACGGGCGACACCCTCTGCGATGAGTCGAAGCCCATTGTGCTTGAGAGCCTAGAGTTCCCGGAGCCTGTAATCTCGTTGGCGGTTGAGCCGGCCACACAGCAGGACAAAGTGAAGCTGTCTAAGGGGCTGAATGCTCTTGCTGACGAAGACCCGACATTCCGCGTCCACAACGACGAGGAGAGCGGCCAGACCGTAATATCGGGAATGGGCGAGCTTCATCTTGAGATCATTGTTGACCGCCTGAAGCGTGAGTTTGGTGTTGACGTGAAAGTCGGCAACCCGCAGGTCTCGTACCGTGAGGCCATCAGGAAGCCAGCGCGCGCGGAAGGAAAGTACATCCGTCAGTCAGGCGGGCGCGGCCAGTACGGACATGTTGTGTTCGAGATTGAGCCGAGCGAGAGCGGAAAGTTCGAGTTCGAGGACAAGATTGTCGGCGGTGTCATTCCGAAAGAATTTATCGCCGCTGTCGAGAAGGGAATCGAAGAAGCCGTGCAGTCAGGCGTTCTCGGAGGCTATCCCGTTATCGGCGTGAAGGTTGCGCTGGTTGACGGAAGTTATCACGAGGTTGACAGCTCGGAAATGGCGTTCAAGATTGCCGCGTCAATGGGCTTCAAGGAGGCCATGAAGAAGGCTGACCCCGTGCTGATGGAGCCGGTGATGAAGGTTGAGGTAACAACGCCGGAGGAATATCTTGGGGACGTTATCGGGGACTTGTCATCGAGGCGCGGACGCATTGACGGCATGGAGATGAAGGCCAACGCGAGGGAAGTGCGGGCATTTGTGCCGCTTGTGGGAATGTTCGGCTACGCAACGGATCTCAGGAGCAAGACATCAGGGCGTGCAACGTACTCAATGGAATTTGATCATTACGAGCAGACACCTGCGGAAGTCAGCGAAAAGATTTTGCAGGGAAGAGTTTAATCACAAACAAGGAGATATGAACAATGGCAAAAGAAAAGTTTGAGCGCAACAAGCCTCACTTGAATATCGGAACAATCGGGCATATTGACCACGGCAAGACGACACTGACAGCGGCAATCACGAAGTGCCTCGCCACAGAGAACTTCGCGGAGTTCACGGCCTATGACATGATCGACAAAGCCCCCGAAGAGCGCGAGCGCGGAATCACCATCAACATCGCCCACGTCGAGTACCAGACGCAGAAGAGGCACTATGCGCACATCGACTGCCCCGGCCACCCCGACTACATCAATAACATGATCACCGGAGCTGCCCAGATGGACGGTACGATTCTCGTCGTGTCAGCGGCAGACGGCCCGATGCCCCAGACTCGTGAGCACGTTCTTCTTGCGCGCCAGGTCAACGTTCCCGCAATCGTCGTGTTCATGAACAAGACAGACCAGGTTGACGACCCCGAGCTTCTTGACCTTGTCGAGATGGAAGTCCGCGAGCTTCTCAACAAGTACGACTTCCCCGGCGACGACACCCCGATAATCCGCGGCTCTGCGCTTGAGGTCCTCGAAAAGGGTACGGGCAAGAGGGACGATCCCGTCTGCAAGTGCATCTATGACCTCATGGACGCGTGCGACAGCTTCATTCCTGAGCCTGTCCGTGAGATCGACAAGCCGTTCCTTATGCCGATTGAGGACGTGTTCACGATTTCAGGGCGCGGCACAGTCGTTACCGGGCGTGTTGAGCGCGGCAAGATCAACGCGGGCGAGCCTGTCGAGATCGTCGGAATGGTCAGGGACACACAGAAGACAGTCGCGACATCACTCGAAATGTTCAGGAAGATTCTTGACAGCGCAGAGGCAGGCGACAACGTGGGCGTACTTCTTCGCGGCATCGACAAGACAGACGTTCAGCGCGGGCAGGTTCTCGCAAAGCCCGGCACGGTTACTCCTCACACGAAGTTCAAGAGCGAGGTCTACGTCCTCAAGAAGGAGGAAGGCGGCCGTCATACACCGTTCTTCGCCGGTTACAAGCCTCAGTTCTACTTCAGGACAACCGACGTTACCGGGAACATCAAGCTCCCTGAGGGTGTCGAAATGGTCATGCCCGGCGACAACGCTACGTTCGAGGTCGAGCTGATTGTGCCGATAGCGATGGAGGAAGGACTCCGCTTCGCAGTTCGTGAAGGCGGTCATACGGTCGGTGCGGGTGTTGTTACGCAGATAATCGAGTAAGGCGGCAATCATGGCACGCAAAATCCGCATTCGTCTGAAGTCTTTTGACCATAGGGTGCTAGACATTTCAGCGGCTCAGATAGCAGAGACAGCCCAGTCAACAGGCGCGAGAGTTTCAGGGCCTATACCGCTTCCGACAGAGGTAGGCAGAATCACGATCCTGAAGTCGCCCCACAAGGACAAGGATGCCCGTGAGCAGTTCGAGATGAGGACTCACAAGAGGCTTATAGACATAATCGAACCGACACAGAGGACAATGGATGCCCTGATGCAGCTCAATTTAGCGTCAGGCGTGGACATACAGATAAAATTCTAGCAAGGAGACACATTCACTATGTCAATTGGGATTCTGGGGAAAAAACTCGGAATGACACAGATATATGACGCGGAAGGGCAGGCCGTAGCAGTTACGGTCGTCCTTGCCGGGCCGTGCTCTGTGGTCGCGCTGAGAACCCCTGAACAGAACGGATATTCCGCCGTTCTTCTCGGCTTCGGTGCTGTGAAGGCACATAAGCTGTCCAAGGCGCAGAGGGTCATGTTCGAGAAGCTGAAACTTGACCCCAAGAAAACACTTCGGGAATTTCGTGTTGATGACGTGAAAGGCTACGAGGTCGGCCAGGAGCTTAAAGCGGACATGTTCGAGGCGGGCGAGAAGGTCAACGTCAAGGGCATCTCCAAAGGAAAGGGCTTCGCGGGCGTAATCAAGCGTCATCACTTCGGAGGCCAGCAGTTCAGTCATGGTACGTCAGTCGAACACAGGCACGGAGGCTCAAGCGGCGCAATCTCCTATCCCGGCCGTGTATTCCCCGGAAAGAGGATGCCCGGCCACATGGGAAGCGAGAAAGTTACCGTGAAGAACCTTACTGTCATGGCCGTTGACGTTGAGAACAATCTACTTCTCGTTAAAGGCGCGGTGCCGGGCGCGAAAAACAGCCTGCTTGCCCTCTACAAGAAAGCATAAGGAGGGGGAAAAGATACTATGCCTTTCGTAAAAGTATACGAGTTCAACGGAGACCGTGCCGGGGAAATGGAGCTTTCATCGGCGGTGTTTGACGTTCCTGTGCATATGCCCGCGATTCATCAGGTAGTTGTCGCTCACCTCGCGAACTGCCGTCAGGGTACTCACAGCACCAAGACACGCGGCGATGTCTCAGGCGGCGGCAAAAAGCCTTGGAGGCAGAAGCACACAGGCCGCGCCCGTCAGGGAAGCACACGCTCGCCCATCTGGGTACACGGCGGTGTTGCTCATGGCCCGCACCCCAGGGACTACCACCAGAAGGTCAACAAGAAGGTCATGCGCCTTGCACTGAGAAGCGTATTGTCCGACAAAGTCCGCGAAGAATTGATGGCAGTCGTGAAAGGTTTTGACGCAATCGAGAAGCCGTCAACCAAAGCAATCAAGCAGTTGTTTGACGCTCTCGGTGTGGGGAAGACCCTCGTCATCTACCACAATAACGGCCTCAACGTAACACGCTCAGTCAGGAATCTTCCCGGCACAAAGTGCATCAACGTTGCAAGCATTAACGTTTACGACATACTCAA